>NZ_JBFAJD010000051.1:0-57283 GCF_040655035.1 Streptomyces sp. NPDC050549 | reverse complement strand
CCCTGCCGACGCGCGTCGGCAGGGCCCTCACGGCGTTCGGCGGCCCAGGAGGGACCCCTCGGAACGAGCAGATGAACAGCGGGTTAGCATATGAGCGCCGCCTAGCTCGAAAGAGAAACCTGTGCCTGTCAACGAGGACTCGTTCACCAACTGGAAGCACCGCGAGGAAATCGCGGAGTCGATGATCCCGATGATCGGGAAGCTGCACCGCGAGCGGGACGTCACCGTCCTGCTGCACAGCCGCTCCCTGGTCAACAAGTCGGTGGTCAGCATCCTCAAGACCCACCGGTTCGCCCGCCAGATCGACGGCGAGGAACTCTCCGTCACCGAGACCCTGCCCTACCTGCGGGCGCTCACCACGCTCGACCTGGGCCCCTCCCAGATCGACATCGGCATGCTCGCCGCCACCCATCGCACCGACGAACGCGGCCTGACCGCCGAGGAGTTCACCGCCGAGGCCGTCGCCGGTGCCACCGGCGCCAACAAGATCGCGTGCCGCGAGGGCCGCGATGTCGTGCTCTACGGCTTCGGCCGCATCGGCCGCCTGGTCGCCCGCCTGCTCATCGAGAAGGCCGGCTCGGGCAACGGTCTGCGGCTGCGCGCCATCGTCGTACGCCAGGGCGGGGATCAGGACATCGTCAAGCGCGCCTCGCTGCTGCGCCGCGACTCGATCCACGGCCAGTTCCAGGGCACGATCACCGTCGACGAGTCGAGCAGCACGATCGTCGCCAACGGCAACGAGATCAAGGTGATCTACGCGAGCGACCCCTCCGAGGTCGACTTCACGGCGTACGGCATCAAGGACGCCATCCTCATCGACAACACGGGCAAGTGGCGTGACCGGGAAGGCCTTTCGCAGCATCTGCGGCCCGGGATCGACAAGGTCGTCCTGACCGCGCCCGGCAAGGGCGACGTCCCCAACATCGTGCACGGCGTCAACCACGACACGATCAAGCCGGACGAGCAGATCCTGTCCTGCGCATCCTGCACCACCAACGCGATCGTGCCGCCGCTGAAGGCGATGGCCGACGAGTACGGTGTGCTGCGCGGGCATGTGGAGACGGTCCACTCGTTCACCAACGACCAGAACCTGCTGGACAATTACCACAAGGCCGATCGCCGCGGCCGTTCCGCGCCGCTCAACATGGTGATCACCGAGACCGGTGCCGCGTCCGCCGTCGCCAAGGCGCTGCCCGACCTCAAGGCCCCGATCACCGGCAGCTCGATCCGCGTCCCGGTGCCGGACGTCTCGATCGCGATCCTCAGCCTGCGGCTCGGCCGCGGGACCACCCGCGCCGAGGTCCTGGACCACCTCCGCAACATCTCGCTGACGTCCCCGCTGAAACGGCAGATCGACTTCACCACCGCCCCCGACGCGGTGTCGAGCGACTTCATGGGATCCCGCCACGCCTCGATCATCGACGCGGGCGCCACCAAGGTCGACGGCGACAACGCCATCCTCTACCTCTGGTACGACAACGAGTTCGGCTACTCCTGCCAGGTCGTCCGGGTCGTCCAGCACGTCTCCGGGGTCGAGTACCCGACGTACCCGGCACCCGCCGTCTGACCACCGGAACACGCTGAACGTACGACGGCCCGGCCACCCCGGTGAGGGCGGCCGGGCCGTTGTCGTCACAGCCGAGCGAGGTGTCAGCGAGTGCTGCGCTTACCCCGGTACAGCACGACGAATCCGGCGACGAGCAGCAGCGCTCCTGCCACCGCCGGCCACAGGTTCGCTCCGGTCTCCGCCAGGCCGCCCTCTGCCTGCGGCTGGTTCGGGCCGACGGCGGCGTAGCTCTCGCCGCCCGAGGACGAGGCGGGGGGTGTCGCCACGGGACTGCCGACCTGACCGCCGGCGTTGTTGTCGGAACTCCCCTGAGTCTCGGTCGACTTGGACCCTTCGGTCTTCGTGTCGACCTTGGGGACCGACACGGCGGTCGTCAAGTCTCCGGGGTCGGTGGTCTGGGTGTCCGGGGCGCTGGTCTCGGGCTCGGCGGTGGGCTGGTCGCCGGTCCCTCCGTTGCCGCCGTTGCCCGCGTTGTCGCCGCTGTTTCCGCCGCTCCCGTTGTTGCCACCGTTTCCGGCGGGCGCGTCGGACGCGGTCTCGGTGGGCGTCGCCGTAGCGGATTCAGTGGCCGTAGGAGACTCCTGCGGCTGACCCGAACCGCCGTTCGAACCGGAGCCGCCGCCCGAACCCGAGCCACCGGCCGTACCCGAGCCGTTGTCCCCGCCGGTACCGCCGCCGGAGCCCGAACCGCCGCCCGATCCGGGGTCGTTGTCCGTGCCGGCGCCGCACTTCTCACCGCTGTTGATGCAGGTGACCATGTCGTTCATCAGGCCCTCGGAGAAGACGTTGATGAAGTCGCCGTGGTCGGTGACGGGCTTGTGCTGCTGCTCGGGGAAGGAGTCCACCGCGAACAGCGGGGACGTCCTGCCGCCGTCCTGGAGGCTCGGCGCGTCGACGGCGTAGACGATCCGCTGCACCAGCTGCGGGATGGCCTTGAAACCGTCCGGGCAGGCGCCGTCGGCGGCCTCGAAGGCCACGTGGGTGCGATGGTTGGCGCTGTCGATGTTGCGGCCGTCCCAGCAGCTCTGGAACTTGAAGGTGCGCACGACGTCGCTGCCCGCCGGGCACAGCGGGTACTTGTCCTTGAGCTGCCGGTCCTCGAACCCGGTGCAGCTCCAGGAGGCGTTGGCGTTGGCCGGGCCGTTGACGAAGGCCTTCGCGTCGCCGGTGATGATACGCAGCAGGCGCGGCATCGCGACGACCTTGCTCTGCGGGTTGCCCTCGAAGGTCAGCGTGACCTGCTTGGCCGTGACGATCTCACCCGAGTTGCCCTCGGTGCCGCCGCCGGGCTTGTCCGCGTCGCGCTCCTGCTTGCCGTTCTGGAGGCGCAGCACAGGCCAGTAGTAGGTGGACTTGTCGCCCGGGTTCTCGCAGCTCGTGTCGGCGTTCGCCAGATCCTGGTCGCTCGCGAAGGCGTTGTTGGACTGGTTGCCGATGTAGTCGTGGAAGTGGTGGGCGCCATTGGTGACACCGGGCGCGACGATCACGTTGTCGGAGTTGAACAGGCCGTTCGCGTTCACCCCGCAGGCGGTGACGAACGTGCCGCCCGAGGCACCCGCCTGCTCCTGCGGAGCGTTCACGTTCGGCTGTACGGAGGTGATGTCCGCGTAGTCCGAGGCGACCGGCCCGTTGGTGGTCTGCTGCTGGCCCTGACCGCCCTGGCCGGAAGCGCTGGCACTGGCACTGGCACTGGCGCTCTGGTCGTCGCCGTTGCCGCCCTGGTCGCCGGTCTCGTTCGTGGGCGCGATCAGGGTGCAGCCGGCGAGCGCGTCGAGTCCTTCCGGGCGGTCCCCGACGCGTGCGATGGCGTCGTCGATCCGTCCGATGGTCGCCGCGCGCTTCTCCTTCAGCGGATTCATGATCTCGTTGTCGGCGAAGGATGCGTCCTGGCGTATGGACTCCGTCGAGTCCCGGAGTTTCTGGTAGGCCTCGGTTATCTGCTGGTCCAGATTCGCGAGTTCCTTGTCGACGTCGGCCTTCGCCTCGTCGGGCACCGTCGTCAACTGGGTGCCGATGTCCGGGCAGTCGATCGTCGCGCCTCGCGATGCCGCGTCCGGAGACCCTTGCTGGGCGGAGTCACCGCCCCAACCGCCTTCGGACGCCGACGCGTAGACGTTCGCCGCCACCAGTCCTCCGCCGCCCAGCATCAGGGCGACTGCTGCCATCGTCGCGCGTCGTGCGCCTGTGGGGCGTCTGCGCGTGTTGCGTGCCAAGGAAGTTGCTCCTACACGTATCGGTCGGCCCGGCTCGTCCCGGCATGGAAATCCCCCGTCCCAATACGGAGCCCGGTCCCGGTGTGTTCAACCGTCCCGGAAATTCATAGCGACCTCTTATGGATCACCCGCCCCGGCGGGCTCCTGACCCCTCGACACACCAGGGCGAGGTAAAGGTCACAAATACGTATCGGACATATCGCGCTTCAACCTTCACACGAGGCACACACGTTGGCTAAGTTGACGTTCAGGCCGTACGACCTACTCCGGCGATCGGCGCCGGGCCGCACGGCTTGCGCCGAGTCCGGCGTGCCGCTCGCGGCAGCCGGAGCCGGGGACCCAACCGAACTTGGGGTGAATCGGTCCAACTGCCCTTCAGGGCAAGGACCGTAGGGCAAACCTTCCGTGATCGACGCCCGAACCCGACAGCTAACCCGGTAGGCGCAAAGCGGAAGGAGCACGTCTGCCATGCCGGCAGAACGACGCACGCGCACCGGAGGCAGTGGCCCCACCGTGGACGACCGACCCAGCCGCGACGAAGTCCAGCGGCGGATCAACTCCCTTTACGACAGGGCCGAGACGGCCACTGGAAACTACAACGCCACACGTGCGATGTCCGGGGGGCCGCGCAAGCGTGTCAACCCCCGCCCCGGCGCGTCGCGGCCTTCCGATCCCGCTGTCGAAGCCGTCACCCGGCAGCTGTTCGACCGCGCGCGCACTCAACTGGGCCCGACCGTGCCGGCGATCCTGCCGCCCGGCAGGACCCCGGCCCGCCCGGCCGAGTCCCGCCCCGAGCGCTCCGAACGACGTCCCGAGCCCCAGAGCACCGGCGGCGCAGTCGAAGCGCAGCCCGGCCGCGCCATGGCCGAACTGACCGCGGGGACCACCGCCGCACCAGAGCCCACTGCCCTGCAACTCATGGCCTCCGCATCGGAGTTGACCGCGGCACCCATCGCCGCGCTGCCTCCCGCCGCACAGCAGATGCAGCAGATGCAGCAGATGCAGCAGATGCAGCAGATGCAGCAGTCTCCTGTGATGCCGCAGATGTCGCAGACGCAGGCACCTCAGGCGCAGATGTCCCAGATCGCCCAGATCGCGCAGATGGCTCAGGCCCAGATGTCGCAGACGCCTCCGGCGACCGTCCTCGACCTGCCGCCGGTACCGCCCGCCCCGGCCGTCGAGGTGCCGCCCGCGCGCGTCGTGGCACCACAGCAGTTCGCGACCGCCCCGGTACCGGCCTTCGACCCGCTCACCGCGAGCCTGGACCTGCTCCCGGCCATCGGCGCACCGCGCACCGAGACCGCGCCGACGGGCGCCACCTGGCCGCTCCCGGAGACGACCTGGTCCGCCCCGGAGACCACCTGGTCCACCGGACAGATGCCCATGGTGACCGAGCAAGAGACGTGGTCCACAGGGCAGATGCCCGCAGTGACCCAGCAACCGCCGTGGTCCACCGGCCAATTCCCCGTAGTGACCGAGCAACAGGTCTGGTCCACAGGGCAGATGCCCGCGGTGACCGAGCAAGAGACGTGGTCCACAGGCCAGATGCCCGCAGTTACCGAGCAACCCGCTTGGTCCACCGGGCAGATACCTCTGATCCCCCAGCAGCCCTCGGCCCAGCCCGCCTGGCAGCCCGCACCGGAACCTTCCTGGCGCCCGCCGCAGCAGGAATGGCAGCCGACCGCCCCCGCCCCCGAGGTCTCCTTCGCTGCGGCCCCGTCCGTCGCCCCCACACTCGCACCCCCCGCCCCTCCAGCCATGGCCCCGGAAGTCACACTCCCCCCGGCCCCGGCCATGAGCTCGACGCCCGCCGCCGTCACCCCCACCGCACCGGACGCCGGCGCCCAAAGCAAAACCGCCACCGCGCTCGCCTTCGCCCGCGCACAGATCGGCAGGCCCTGCCTGTGGGGCGCGGCGGGACCGGACGCGTACGACTGCTCCAGCCTCACCCAGGCCGCCTGGAAGGCGGCGGGCGTAATGCTCCCGCGCACCGCCCAGGAACAGTCGGGCGCCGGCGCCCTCGTCCCCCTCACCGACATCCGCGCCGGCGATCTGATCTTCTTCTACGACAGCATCGACCACGTCGGCCTCTACACCGGCAACGGCCTGATGATCCACGCGCCGAGCCCGGGCACGCCGATACGCGAGGAGTCGATCTTCTACGCCGGTTCGGCTGCCATTCGGGGCGCCGTACGGCCCGCCTGAACCGCCCGGGTCCGGGGATTCCCGGCCCCGCTCGCGTACGCCCCGCTACTCCCGGCGGGCCGCGTCGTTGGTCTGTACGAGTGGTGGAACCCAGGACACGGTCGTAGCGTCGAACGAGACGACGGACGACGACCGTGTCCCGCCGGGCGGGCCCACCGCCGGTGCGGGTGCGGAGCGACAGTACGAACAGGCGGCCGGGAGCGGACATGTACAAACACACCATGGTCGGACTCGTCACGGTCTGTGCCGCTGCCCTGCTCGCACCTGCCGTGGGCACCTCGTCCGCGGCCCCGGCGACGGTGCGCGCGCAACCGGTCGCCCAGCGGCAGCCCGCGGTCCCCGTGCTGGTCGACTGCCTCTGGCGTGCCGAGGTGCGCCCCGCCAATTTCATGCTTGCCTGCGGCGACGGCAACAGCCGACTGGCGTCGCTGCGTTGGACCAACTGGGACGCCAACTCCGCGACGGCGACGGGCGTCAACTGGGTGAACGACTGCAAACCCTATTGCGCGGCCGGCAAGTTCCACTCGTATCCGGTGGTCGTACGGCTCGACAACGCGCAGACGTGGAAGCGGCATCCGGGGGTACGGCAGTACGGCCGGATCAGCCTCACGTACACCGCCGGGAGGCCGGACAGGTTCGCGCACGTCGTGACCTATCCCCTGTGGAACTGAACCGGCTCAGAACGACAGCTCCACCACCAGCGGCCGGTGGTCCGAGATCGCCGTCCGCGGAGTGCGCGCCGTCCCCACCGCGTCCGCGTCGAGCCCCGTCGCCAGGATGTGGTCGAGCTGGACGCGCGGGCGGTGCGAGGGGTAGGTCGCCCAGCGGCGCGGACCCCGCCAGCTGTGCCGCGCGGTCGCGTTGAGGGCGACCCGGGGCAGCGCGCCGATCAGGTTGAAGTCGCCCAGCAACAGCTGGGGTTGGGGCAGATCGGCGATCCAGCGGCGGACGGTGAGCAGCTGGCCGATGTTCCAGCCCGGTACGAACGAGAGATGGACGGCCACCGCGGTGAACGGGCCGCGCGGTCCTTCCAGTACGGCGGCCAGGGCGGCCCTGGGCTGATCGCGGGCCAGCACTGGAGCGGTCCGCCCGGCAACCTTCAGCGGCACGGCCAGCGGGCCCGGAGAGAGCCGTAGGGCCCGCCACTCGCGGACCGGCAGCCGGGACAGCAACGCGACGCCCTGTGACGGGACTTCGGGCTCCGGTGCCTCGGTTCCGTGGACGCGCGGCGCGGGGTCGGCCGGATCGTTGACCCAGCCCCGGCCCGGCACGAAACGGCTGTGCAGCGCGGTCGCGTAGCGCCAATCGAGGGCACCCATCGCGGCGGCGGCGACCGCCGCCTGGTCGACGCGGCCGGAGCGTTCCTGGAAGCGGTCGACCTCCTGGAGGGCCAGCACGTCGACGTCCAGGGACGCGACGGCTTCGGCGAGGGGTGCCGAGGCCTCGCCGGGGCGGGCGGCGGCCGGGTGGCCGTCCGGCCGGATCAGCTGACCGTGCAGCACGTTGAACGTCGCACACGTCACCCGTATGTCACCCATGGCCGCTCCCTCCCAGGGAAGCGATCTTCGCATCCGGCGGAACACGCCGTGCGGCTGTCCACAAGATCGCTCCCAATCACGCGGAATTTCGAGTCAATCCGCAATCACACACGTACCAGCGGTCATGGGCGCCCCGCGCCGACCCGCCACGTCACCGACTCGGAGAACAGGCACCCCATGAACGCATCCGCACCGAACAGCCCAGCCGCCGACGCCACCGCGCAGATCGGCGTCACCGGCCTGGGGGTGATGGGCCGCAATCTGGCCCGCAACTTCGCCCGCAACGGCTACACGGTCGCCGTCCACAACCGGTCGCCGCACCGGACCCACGAGTTGATGAAGGAGTACGGCGACGAGGGTGCCTTCGTCCCGGCCGAGACGGCACAGGAGTTCGTGGCCGCCCTCGAACGCCCCCGCCGCCTGATGATCATGGTGCAGGCCGGACCGGCCACCGACGCCGTGATCGACGAGTTCGCCGCGCTGATGGAGCCCGGCGACATGATCATCGACGGCGGCAACGCACACTTCGCCGACACCCGCCGCCGCGAGGCCGCCCTGCGCGAACAGGGCCTCCACTTCGTCGGCGCCGGGGTCTCCGGCGGCGAGGAGGGCGCGCTCAACGGGCCGTCGATCATGCCCGGCGGCTCGGCGGAGTCGTACGCCGTGCTCGGCCCGATGTTCGAGTCCGTCAGCGCGAAGGTCGACGGGGAGCCCTGCTCCACGCACATCGGCACGGACGGCGCCGGGCACTTCGTGAAGATGGTGCACAACGGCATCGAGTACGCCGACATGCAGCTGATCGCCGAGGCCTACGACCTGCTGCGCCAGGTCGGGGGTTACTCTCCCGCCGAGATCGCGGACATCTTCCGCCGCTGGAACGAGGGACGGCTCGGCTCCTACCTGATCGAGATCACCGCCGAGGTCCTCGCCCACACGGACGCGGAGACCGGCGGGGCGTTCGTCGACATCGTCAAGGACGCGGCGGGCCAGAAGGGCACCGGGCGCTGGACCGTGCAGACCGCGCTGGAACTGGGTTCGCCGGTCACCGCGATCGCCCAGGCCACCTTCGCCCGCGCCTCCTCCAGCCAGGCGGACCTGCGCGCGGCCTACCGCGGACTGCCCGGCGGCACCACTCCCCCGCTCAGCCGCACCGAGGCCGACCGCTTCACCGCCCAGGTGGAACAGGCGCTGTACGCCTCCAAGGTCATCGCCTACGACCAGGGCTGGAAGATGATCCAGGACGCGGCCACCGAGTACGGCTGGTCGATCGACCTCGCCGCGGTCGCCGGGATCTGGCGCGGCGGCTGCATTATCCGCGCCTCCTTCCTCGACCGGATCCGCGCCGCCTACACGGCCGACCCCGGTCTGGTCAGCCTGCTGGGCGAGGAGACCTTCGCGCGGGAGATCGGCGACGCGCAGGTCCCCTGGCGCGAGGTCGTCGCCTCCGCAGCCCGGCGCGGTATCCCCGTCCCGGCGTTCTCCGCCGCGCTGTCTCACTACGACACGCTGCGCGCCGAGCGGCTGCCGGCCGCCCTGCTCCAGGGCCAGCGCGACTTCTTCGGCGCCCACACCTACGGGCGTACCGACCGCTCCGGCACCTTCCACACCCACTGGTCCCGGCCCGGCCGCCCGGAGACGACCGCCTGACCAACTCCGGTGCCCGGCCCGCCCGTTGAGGCGGGCCGGAAAGTCTCGCGCCCGCTACTCGTCCACGGCGAGGGCGGGCGCCGCCGTACTCGCGCGCACCACGAGCTCGGTCGGCACCAGGGTGGTGCCGTGCTGGTCGCCCCGGTCCCGCATCCGGCGCAGAACGCCCTGTACGCACAGGCGGCCGACCTCGGCGAAGTCCTGGTGGACGGTGGTCAGGGGCGGCAGGAAGGAGCCGGCCTCGGGGATGTCGTCGAAGCCGATCACGCTGACGTCCTCGGGGATGCGCCGGCCGCGCTCGTGCAGGGCCCGCAGCAGGCCCAGGGCCATCTGGTCGTTGGCCGCGAACACGGCCGTGCAGTCGGCCTGTTGGGCGAGTTCCAGGCCCACGCGGTAGCCGGACTCGGCGGACCAGTCGCCGCGGACGACGGGGGGTACGGGCCGTCCGGCGTCGGTGAGTTCGGCGCGCCAGGCGTCGGCGCGGCGCTGGGCGGCGAAGGACTCCTCGGGTCCGGCGAGGTGCCAGACGGTGCGATGGCCGAGGTCGAGGAGATGGCGTACGGCGGCGCGCGCCCCGCCGTTCTGGTCGGTGTCGACCACGCTGTAGCGGTCGCCCGCGTCGGAGTCGGCCACGACCACCTGGACGTGGGGCGGCAGCGAGATGGTCGCCGCGTCGAGGAGGTGGACCTCCATGATCGCGATGACGGCGTCGACGGCGAGTTCGCCCAGCCGGGAGAAGGCGCCGCGCACCTCGTCCTGGGTGGGGACGGCGACCGGGAGCAGCGTGACGGCGTAGCCCTCGTGCGCGGCGGAGGTGGCGATCGCCTCCAGGGTGCGCATGTTGCCCGTGGTGGAGAGGTTGAACGTGATCACGCCGATGGTGCGGAACTCACCCCGCTTGAGCGCGCGGGCGGCACTGTTGGGCCGGTAGCCCAGTTCCTTCATAGCGGCGAGGACCTGCCGGCGGGTCTCCTCGTTCACACCCGCGTAACCGTTGGACACCCGGGAGACGGTCTGCGAGGAGACTCCGGCCAGGCGTGCGACATCGGCCATGGACGCGCTCGGGGCGCGCCGCATCACCCGTTTCCCGCCGCGTCTACGGGGCTCCTCGGTGTCGGCCGAGGCACCGTGCGCTGTGTCCACCCGTCTCCTTCCCCTATCGATCCGATTGCCTGGGGCACGTTTCACCAAACGGCCCTTGACCACCGACATTGGGGCAGTGTAGACATGCCGCCATCAGATGTTTACGTAAACATAACAGGCCGGGACCCACTCGGACCTGGGTGTTTACGCAACCATCGCGACGGCGTGTGACGCCGGTTCCGAGATGGACGAGCGAGGAACTACATGACGACGCTTCAGCCCCCTGCGGCCACGACACGGCCCCCGGTCCGGCCAACGGGCAAACGGGACCGCCGTTCCTGGACAGGGTGGGGTTTCATCGGCCCCTTCGCGGTGGTCTTCGCCTTCGTCTTCCTGGCTCCGATCGTCTACTCGGTCTATCTCAGCCTGTACCGCAACCAGCTCATCGGCGGAAACCACTTCGTCGGCCTGGACAACTACACGCAGGCATTCCAGGACGACCAGTTCTGGTCCTCGCTGGAGCGGGTCTCGCTGTTCCTGGTGGTCCAGGTGCCGATCATGCTCGGCATCGCCCTGTTCGTGGCCCTCGCCCTGGACAGCGGCCGGCTCTTCGGCCGGGACTTCTTCCGGATCACGATCTTCCTGCCGTACGCCGTGCCCGCCGTTGTCGCCACCCTGATGTGGGGCTTCATGTACGGCACCCAGTTCGGTCTGGTGGGCGACATCAACAGCGCCTTCGGCGTCACGCTGCCCGACCCGCTCTCCACACACTTGGTGCTGGCGTCGATCGGCAACATCGTGACCTGGGAGTTCGTCGGCTACAACATGCTGATCTTCTACTCCGCGCTGCGGGTCATCCCGACCTCGCTGTACGAGGCCGCGGAGATCGACGGTGCCGGGCAGTTCCGCGTCATCACCGCCATCAAGCTCCCCGCGATCCGCGGTGCGCTGGTCATCGCGACGATCTTCTCGATCATCGGCAGCTTCCAGCTCTTCAACGAGCCGAGCATCCTGCGGCCTCTCGCGCGCAACGCCATCACCACGGACTACACCCCGAACTTCTACACGTACTCGCTGTCCTTCAACGGCCAGCAGCACAACTACTCCGCGGCGGTCGCGATCATCATGGGCCTGATCACCATGGTCATCGCCTATGTCGTGCAGCTTCGCGGCATGCGCAAGGGAGCCTGACCATGAGCACCCCCGTCACCACCGCCTCGGCGTCGGCGCCCGCACCGTCCGGCGGCGGCTCCCGGAGCGCGCCCCGGCTGCGCACCCCCCGCAAGAAGCACACGCCCGGTCGCCCCAAGCGCAGCGTGCTGCTGACCGTGCTCACCGGTCTGATCCTGGTCTACACCGTGGTGCCCCTGATCTGGCTGGTCATCAGCGCCACCAAGACCCAGTCGGGGCTCGCCGACTCCAACGGCCTGTGGTTCGCCCACCGCTTCGCCCTCTGGTCGAACATCCATGACACGTTCACGTACCACGACGGCATCTTCGGCCGGTGGCTGCTGAACACCCTGCTCTACGTCGTGCTCGGCGCCGGCGGGGCCACCTTCCTGGCGATCCTCGGCGGCTACGCGCTGGCGAAGTTCAACTTCCCCGGGAAGCGCGCGATCTTCGCCGTGGTCATCGGCGCCGTAGCCGTCCCCGGCACGGCCCTCGCGGTGCCCACCTTCCTGATGTTCAGCAAGATCGGGCTGACGGACACCCCGTGGGCGGTGATCATCCCCTCGCTGATCTCGCCGTTCGGCCTCTACCTGATGTGGGTCTTCGCCACCGAGGCCATCCCCGTCGAACTCCTCGAAGCGGCCCGCATGGACGGAGCCGGTGAGATCCGCACCTTCTTCCAGGTCTCGCTGCCGCTGCTCGCCCCCGGTGTCGTCACCGTGCTGCTGTTCACCACGGTCGCGACCTGGAACAACTACTTCCTCCCGCTGATCATGCTCAGGGATCCGAACTGGTACCCGCTGACCCTCGGTCTGAGCGCCTGGAGCTCGCAGGCGCAGACGATCGGCGGAGACGTGATCTTCAACCTGGTGATCACCGGTTCGCTGCTCACCATCGTGCCGCTGATCGCGGCGTTCCTGCTGCTGCAGAAGTACTGGCAGTCCGGTCTCGCCGCCGGAAGCGTCAAGGAATAACCCACCCTCAAGAAGTCCCACCCACGAAGAAGTGGAAGCACCTCCATGCGCAGAACCACCGGCCGCCTGCTGCGCGGCCTCGCCCTCCTCTCCGTCCTCTCCCTGGGGGCGACGGCGTGCGGCAGTTCGGACGACAGCAGCTCCAGCAGCAAGGCTGTCTCCGCCTCGGACATTCAGGCGGCCCTCAAGAAGGGCGGCTCGGTCACGGTCTGGGCCTGGGAGCCCACCCTGAAGAAGGTCGCGGCCGACTTCGAGAAGAAGTACCCCAAGGTCAAGATCAACCTGGTCAGCGACAAGTCCGGTGACAAGTACTACACCGCGCTGTCGAACGCGATCGCGGCCGGCAAGGGCGTCCCGGACGTCTCCCAGGTCGAGTACTTCGCACTCAGCCAGTACTCCCTGACCAAGGGTCTCAGCGACCTGGCGCCGTACGGCGCGAGCAAGCTGGCCTCCAAGTACACGGCCGGTCCGTGGAACGCGGTGAGCGACGGCGCCAAGGTCTACGGTCTGCCGATGGACTCGGGCCCGATGGCGATGTTCTACAACAAGAAGGTCTTCGACAAGTACAAGATCGCCGTCCCGACCACCTGGGACGAGTACGTCGACGCGGCCCGCAAGCTGCACAAGGCCGACCCCAAGGCGTACATCGCCAACGACGCCGGTGACGCGGGCTTCACCACCAGCATGCTGTGGCAGGCCGGTTCGCGCCCCTACAAGGTCGACGGCACCAAGGTGACGGTCAACTTCGAGGACGCGGGCGCCAAGAAGTACACGGAGACCTGGCAGAAGCTCCTCGACGAGAAGCTCGTCTCGCCCATCAACGGCTGGACCGACGACTGGTACAAGGGCCTCGGTGACGGCACCATCGCCACCCTGACCACCGGTGCCTGGATGCCCGCCAACTTCGTCAGCGGCGTGGCCGGTGCCTCCGGCGACTGGCGCGCGGCCCCGATGCCGCAGTGGACCGCGGGTGCCAAGGCCAGCGCGGAGAACGGCGGTTCGTCCCTCGCCCTGCCCGCGCTGGGCAAGAACAAGGAACTCGCCTACGCGTTCGTCGAGTACGCCAACGCCGGCGCCGGTGTGCAGACCCGTGTCGACCAGGGCGCCTTCCCGGCGACCAAGGCCGAACTCCAGTCCTCCGCGTTCCTGAGCAAGGAGTTCCCGTACTTCGGCGGCCAGAAGGCCAACCAGATCTTCGCGCAGTCCGCGTCCGAGGTCGCTTCCGACTGGTCGTACCTGCCCTTCCAGCAGTACGCCAACTCGATCTTCAACGACACCGTCGGCAAGGCCTACATCTCCGGCACCACGTTGGCCCAGGGTCTGAAGAGCTGGCAGGACGCCTCCGTCAAGTACGGCAACGAGCAGGGCTTCACGGTCAACAAGTGACCCGCTCGAAGTAGCCGGTCCGAAGCGACCGGCACCTCCTCGGGAGCCGCCGCCGAGCAGCATCCGCCCGGCGGCGGCCCGCCCGGAATCCACCACGCATCTCGTTCCACCTGTGCAGTAGCCGGAAGGACCTCCATGATCTCCACCCTCCTGTCCCAGTTGCGGCACGGACCGGACGGTGACGCCACCCCCCGTCTCGCCTACGGCGCCGACTACAACCCGGAGCAGTGGCCTCGCGAGGTGTGGGACGAGGACATCCGGCTGATGCGCGAGGCCGGCGTCAACATCGTCTCGCTGGGGATCTTCTCCTGGGCCCGCATCCAACCGGCCCGGGACGACTGGGACTTCGGCTGGCTCGACCAGGTCATGGACCTGCTGCACGCGGGCGGCATCGGCGTCGACCTGGCCACCGCCACCGCGTCCCCGCCACCGTGGCTCAGCACCGAGCACCCGGAGATCCTCCCGGTGACAGCCGCCGGCGAGACCCTGTGGCCGGGCGGCCGCCAGCACTGGCGCCCCACCTCGCCGGTCTTCCGCGAGCACGCGCTGCGCCTGGTACGGAAGTTGGCCGAGCGGTACGCGGACCACCCCGCACTCGTGGCCTGGCACGTCTCGAACGAGCTGGGCTGCCACAACGTCTACGACTACTCCGACGACGCGGCCCGCGCCTTCCGAGACTGGCTGCGCGTCCGCTACGCGACCGTCGAGAGCCTCAACCAGGCCTGGGGCACGGCATTTTGGTCGCAGCGGTACAGCGACTGGGAGCAGATACTGCCGCCCCGGCTGGCCGCGTCCTTCCCGAACCCGACCCAGCAACTCGACTTCAAGCGCTTCTCCTCCGACGCGCTCAAGGACCATCTGCGCGCGGAGCGCGACCTGTTGCGCGAGATCACCCCGGGCGTGCCGGTCACCACCAACTTCATGGTGATGGGCAACACCAAGGGCATGAACTACGCCGACTGGGCCGCCGAGATCGACTTCGTCTCCAACGACCACTACGTCACGCCCGGTTCGCAGGACCGCGACGAGCTGTCCTTCTCCGCGAACCTCGTCAGCGGCATCTCCGCCGGCCGGCCGTGGTTCCTGATGGAGCACTCCACCAGCGCCGTCAACTGGCAGCCCGTCAACGTGGCCAAGCGCCCCGGCGACCTGGCCCGCGACTCGCTGCTGCACGTCGCGCACGGCGCCGACGCCGTCTGCTACTTCCAGTGGCGCCAGTCGGCGGCCGGCGCCGAGAAGTACCACTCCGCGATGGTGCCGCACGCCGGTGCCGACAGCGAGGTCTTCCGCGCGGTGGCCGAACTCGGCCGCACCCTGCGGACGTTGGCGCCGGTCGCGGGCACGGACCGCGAGACGGCCCGGGTCGGCATCGTCTTCGACTGGGAGTCCTGGTGGGCCAGCGAGCAGGACTCGCACCCCACGGACCGGCTCGACTACCGGCAGGAGGCGCTGGACTGGTACTCCGCCCTCCTCGACCTCGGCGTACGGGCAGACGTCGTCACCGCGCAGACCGCTCTGGACCGCTACGACGTGGTGATCACACCCGTACTGCACATGATCCCGGCGGCCCTCTCCAAGGAACTCACCCGGTACGTCGAGCAGGGCGGCCACCTGGTCTCCACGTACTTCTCCGGTGTCGTCGACGAGAACGACCACATCTGGCTCGGCGGCTACCCGGGCGCCCTGCGCGACCTGCTGGGCATCCGTATCGAGGAGTTCGGCCCGCTGCTCGACGGCGACACGGTCGAGCTGGACCTCGACACCGCCGCCACCGGCTCCCTGTGGACCGACCGGATCACGGTGACCGACCCGGTGGTGGAGGTGCTGGCCCGCTACCGCAGCGGCGCGTACACCGGCCGCCCCGCCGTCACCCGCCGTACGGTGGGCGGCGGTTCGGCCGCCTACGTCTCCACCCGGCTGGGCCGCGACGGCCTCACCGGCCTCCTCCCCCAACTGCTCGCACCCGCGGGTGTCGGCAGCGAACTCCCGGCCGGGGCAAGGGGAGACGTCGAACTGACCGTGCGCCGGAACGCCGACAGCCGCTACCTGTTCCTGGTCAACCGCACGGACGGGACAGTGCCGTTGACGGGCCTGACCGGGGAACTCCTGGTCGGCACCGCGGGCGACGACGGCTTCCCCGTGCTCTCCCCCAGGGACGTCGCGGTGGTACGCCGGCCCGCGAACTGACGACGGGGCGCGTGACCGCGAACAGCGGTCACGCGCCTCACACGACCCGTGCCGCGTCGGCGACCTGACGCAACTGATCGACCGTCAGGCGCCGCACCTCCCAGAGCAGTTCGGCCGCGTCAACTGCCGCCGGGCTCCGGGGCGGCGGGACATCGGGGACGTCGACACCGGTGAGGACGGACAGGGTGTCGACGGGCACGCCCAGGACGGTCGCGAAGTCGGCCAGCAGGTTGGGGGTGAGTTCCTTCCGGCCACCGCCCACGGCTCCGTACGTGGACACGGCCCAGTACCGGCCCGTCAGAGACAGGAATGTCCGGGCGATCCCGCTCAGGTTGCGGTTGCCGACCATGCCCAAGAGCACGCCACCAGGACCGCGCTCGAACTGTTCGTACACCTGCGGTGTCCGAACGGGCTCCGTGCGGCTCTCCTGGGGCAACGCGCGGGCCAGTTGACCCAACCGGCGTCTGCGCTCCAGTGGCAGGCCGACGGCGTCCTGCACGAGGCCGGCGACCAGGTCTCGCGTCCAGCGGAGTGAGTTCGTCCGGTATCGGCAGGCCCGCGATCACGAACAAGTCGGCGGCGTGCAGCCGCAACACCGGAGCGAGCCTCCGAAGGAGCGAAGGACTCGGCGCCGTTCCCTCATACACAGAGCGGAGTTCGGGTTCCGGGATCTCCGCCGACCTCGACAGGCCGGCGATGTCCAGCTGCCGGTGACTCACCAACCGGGCCAGCAGCACGTCGAAGACCGGAAGTCCCGTCATTCCGCGGCCGTCGGGCGCAGTCCCGCGAGGGTGACCGCCAGGAGTCGGCGTGCCGCCGCCCTGGACGGCAGGACGCCTGCCGCGGCGAGGGCGTGGAGGCAGTAGGTCGCCAGTTCGTCCGGGGAGACGTCGTCACGGATGTCACCGGCCCGCACGCCCTCCGCCAGGAGTTCGCTCAGGAAGCGGTGGAGGTGCTGCTCGGCGCCGGCGACATGGTCGCCCCGGTGCAGCAGTGCGCCGAGTTCGGGGCCGTGACCGTGGCGCCGCTGCTGAATGAGCGCGAACGCGTCCAGTACCGCTCGCAGCCGCTCGCCCGCACTGCCGGGGCCGTCCCGAAGTTCGGTGAGTTCGCGCAGATGCCCGGTGATCTGCTGCTCGTGCCACGCCGTCATGATCGACTCGACGTCCGGGAAGTACTTGTAGAGCGTGGCCCGGCCGATCCCGCTCCCCTCGGCGATCCTCGACATCGTCACCGAGCGCAGCCCGTGCTCGGTGACCAGCAGCGCCGTGGTCTCCAGCACCGTGTCGCGTACGGCGCGGCGGTGCTCCTCGATGGTCTCGCTCCAGAGCTTCGGCACGGCCTCAGCATACGTCGCGCCATCGTCAACACAACTTGTATTGATAGCGACAGAGGGTCTCTATAACGCTGTCGGAGCCGCAGCCGACACCGAACCGAGGAACCCATGCCCACCGCTGAAGCCCGCATAGCCACCGAACGCCCCAGCCGGTATCTCGTACAACTCTGCAAACACTTCGACAACAAGGGCCGCCACCTGATTCACCGCTCGCGGGCACACGCACTCCCGGACGTTCCCACCGACCAGATCCATGTCGCGTGGACGGACGGCGACGGGGTGCTCCGCCTGCCGTGGGGGCAGTGCACCCTCCGGGCCACCCCCGGCCTGCTGCGCGTGCGCGTCGAGGCCGACGGCCAGGAGAACCTCGGGCGACTTCAGGATCTCGTCACCACACACGTCGGCAGGTTCAGCAGGTGCGACCCGTTGCGGGTGGACTGGCAGCCGTCGCCGTAGCCGCCCCCCTCTGTGCACTCAATACCCCCTGGGGGTATAGTCCAGCCAGACGCACACCGGAGAGGGGCGGGTTCATGGAAGCGATCGGGCACGCGTTGTCCATTGCCGGTTCGATGACTTGGGAGGTCGCCTGGGCGCTGATCCTCGGCTTCACGCTCTCCGCCGTCGTGCAGGCGGTGGTGCGCCGGTCGACGGTCGTACGGCTGCTCGGTGACGACCGGCCGCGCACGCTGGCGCTGTCCGCCGGATTCGGCGCGGCCTCCTCCTCCTGTTCCTATGCCGCTGTCGCGCTCGCACGCTCCCTGTTCCGCAAGGGCGCCAACTTCACCGCGGCCATGGCCTTCGAGATCGCCTCCACCAATCTGGTCGTGGAACTCGGCGTGATCCTGGCCCTGTTGATGGGCTGGCAGTTCACCGCGGCCGAGTTCGTCGGCGGACCGATCATGATCGTGGTGCTCGCGGTACTGTTCCGCCTCTTCCTGCGCGAGCGCCTGCTGCACCGGGCGCAGGACCAGGCGGAGCGCGGGCTGGCGGGCTCCATGGAGGGGCATGCGGCGATGGACATGTCGATCGGGGGCGAGGGGAGTTTCGCCCGCCGGCTGTTCTCGCGGGACGGGTACACGTCCGTCTCGCACATCTTCGTGATGGAGTGGGCCGCGATCCTGCGCGACCTGGTGGCCGGGCTGCTGATCGCGGGCGCGATCGCCGCCTGGGTGCCCGACAGCTTCTGGCACACGTTCTTCCTCGCCGATCACCCCCTCGCCGCGAAGCTGGTCGGACCGCTCGTCGGCCCGCTGGTGGCCATCGCGACCTTCGTCTGCTCGATCGGCAACGTGCCCCTCGCGGTGGTGCTGTGGAAGGGCGGCATCAGCTTCGGCGGGGTGATCGCGTTCATCTACGCCGACCTGCTGATCCTGCCGATCCTGAACATCTACCGGAAGTACTACGGCGCCCGGATGGCCGGCTTCCTGCTGGTCACGTTCTTCACGGCCATGGCCGTCGCCGGCTACGTCGTGGAGTTCACCTTCGGCGGACTGGGCCTGGTCCCCGACCAGGCCGACGCGAAGATCCCGGACGACGGGATCACCTGGAACTACACGACCTGGCTCAACATCGTCTTCCTGCTGCTGGCCGCGAGTCTGGTCGTACGGTTCCTGCGCAGCGGCGGACCGGCGATGCTGCGGATGATGGGGGGTTCACCGGACGGCGGCGAGGCGGAGCAGGAACACGAGCACCACAACCACCACTAGCCCGAGCGCCACCTCCCGCCGAAATCCCGCACCGCACCGGTCACTTCACTGTAAAGAACCTTGACAGACGATTGGTCTAGTCCAAATATGGTCGCTGTTCGCCCCGGTCGGGGGCGATTTCCCGCCTTTCACCATGGGAGCGTCAATGAGACGACCTGGGCCTCTTCGTGCGTCACTTTCCTGTACGGCCGTAACCGCGCTGTCCGCGGGGCTTGTTGCTCTCGGTGGGGGTGACGCGAGCGCCGACCATCGCGCGCAGCCCATGCCGGACCATGTGGCGGCGCCGTACTTCGAGGCGTGGACCGGCGAGAGCCCGGCCGCGCTCGCCGCGGCCTCGGGCAACAAGTACCTCACGATGGCGTTCCTGCAGACCGAGGCGCCCGGCTCGTGCACGGCGTACTGGAACGGCCAGCCCGCCCAGCCGATCGACAGATCCACCTTCGGCAAGGACATCGCCACCATCCAGGCGCGCGGCGGCAACGTCATCCCGTCTTTCGGCGGCTACAGCGCGGACACCACCAACACCGAACTGGCCGACAGCTGCACCGATGTCGACGCCATCGCCAAGGTCTACGAGAGTCTGGTCACGACCTACGGCGTGAGCCGTATCGACCTCGACATCGAGGCCGACTCCATCAACAACACCGCGGGCATCGACCGCCGCAACAAGGCGATAGCCAAGGTGCAGCACTGGGCCGAACGCACGGGCCGCAGCGTGGAGTTCTCCTACACGCTGCCGACGACCACTACCGGTCTCGCGCCCAACGGCGTGGCCCTGCTGCAGAACGCGGTCGACAACGGAGCGCGGGTCGACGTCGTCAACATCATGACGTTCGACTACTACGACGGCGCCACTCACGACATGGCGGAGGACACCAAGGCGGCCGCCGCGGGCCTGCATGCCCAACTCGCCGCGCTGCACCCGAAGAAGAACCCGGCGAAGCTGTGGAAGACGATCGGCGTCACCGAGATGCCCGGCATCGACGACTTCGGCCCCGCCGAGACGTTCACAACTCAGAACGCGGTCACGGTGAAGAAGTGGGCAGCGGCCCAGGGCATCAACACGCTCTCCTTCTGGGCGCTCCAGCGCGACAACGGCGGCTGTGTGGGCACCGGCGGGGCCAACAACTGCTCCGGGATCGCCCAGGACACCTGGTACTTCAGCCACACCTTCAAGTCGTTCACCCGCGGGTGACGAGGAGGATCAACTCCCAGGTGCCGACCCCGTAGTCGAGCGTCATGCCGTGCCGTTCGTACAGCGCGAGCGCGTTGCTCGTGTTGTCGGTGTCCACGCCCAGGCCGATGCGGTCGCGGCCCAGTGCCGCGTAGTGGCGGAAGCCGTGGCGCAGGAGGTGGCTGCCCAGGCCCCGGCCGCGGGCCTGGCGCAGGACGGCGAGGTTGCCGATCCAGGCCATGGAGGCACGGTCGTTGTGGCTGCGCAGCATCGCGACGTCTCCGAGGCCGTCGACGTGGGCGAGCCAGATCAGCGACCAGTCGACCCGCTCGGCGTGGATGTCGTCCAGCCACTGCGCGTAGGTGCGGTACTGGAAGTCGAAGTGCTCGGTCATGGCCTCCTGGAGCAGCGCGTGGGCACGGCGCCGGTCGGTTTCCTCCAGGCAGGGGCGCAGGGTCACACCGGGCGGGGAGGCGGGCAACAGGTCTACAGATGGCGAAAGTTGACGGGCCATCACGTTGTAGCGGCGGACCTGCTGCCAGCCCCGGCCGCGCAGTGCGGGCAGGTCCATGGCGGGGTTCGGGGTGAGGTGCAGATGCACCACGGCGCGGGGCGCTCCGCTGTCGGCGGCGCGTTCCGCGGCCCTGGCCTCCATCAGGTCGAACAGGTGCAGGGCGCCCGGCAGCCGGCCCGGCACGATGCAGTGGTCGATGTCGATCCGCTCGCCGCCCGAGCCGTCCCACAGCAGTCCGTACCCGATCAGGCGGGCGCCCTCGAAGAGCAGCCAGGAGTCGCGCTCCAGGTCCACTTCGGGATGCTTCAAGTCCGCCTGGATCTCGGTGAGTTCGGTGTCCGGCGGCCGATCTCCAGGACGTCGGTCTCGTTGAGCAGCGCGCACACCGCCGATGCGTCGTCCGGGGTCGCCGGTCGGACGCTCAGGCCGGGTGGCGCGGAGGTGGGGGCGGTCGTGGACCCACTGTCGGGTGACGGCCCCCGCCCCGCAACGGAGTTTCCGCGCCCCCGTGCGTTCAGCCCGCCATCAGCTCGCGCACCAGGGGCGCCACCTTCGTGCCGTACAGCTCGATGTTGGTCATGAGGGTGTCGTGCGGCATTCCGGTGATGCCGTACTTCAGGTTGAAGCGGGTCGCGTCGAGGGTCTTGAGGGTGTCGGCGATCTTGCGGGCCACCGTCTCGGGCGATCCGACGTGCAGGGCGCCGCCGGGACCGACGTCGCGCATGAGGCTCTCGCGGGTCGGGGTGCGGAAGCCGCGTTCCCGCGCCACGCTGCGGATCAGCTCCTGGAAGGCCGGCACGAACTCCTCCACCGCCTGTTCGTCGGTGGCGGCGACATGGCCGGGCGCGTGCACGCCGATGGGCCGCGCCGGGTGGCCGAACTCCGCCAGCGCCCGGCGGTACAGCTGGGAGAACGGGGCGAAGCGGGCCATGTCTCCGCCGATGATCGCCAGCATCAGGGAGAACCCGTGCTGGGCGGTGCGGATCACCGACTGGGGGCTGCCGCCGACGCCGATCCAGGTCGGGATGGAGCCGGTCTCGCTGTGCGGGTAGACGGAGAGTCCGTCGAGCGCGGCACGGGTGTTGCCGGACCAGGTGACGGGCTTCTCCTTGAGCAGTTCGGCGAAGAGGGCGACCTTCTCCTCGAAGAGTTCCTCGTAGTCGGTCAGGTCGTAGCCGAAGAGCGGGAAGGACTCGGTGCTCGACCCTCTGCCGAGGATGACTTCGGCGCGGCCGGCGGAGACGGCGTCGAGGGTGGCGTAGCGCTGGTAGACGCGGACCGGGTCGTCGGAGCTGATCACGGTGACGGCCGAGCTGAGGTGGATGTCCGAGGTGCGCGCGGCGATGGCCGCGAGCACGACGTCCGCCGCCGACAGGGGCATCGCCTCGGTGTGGTGTTCGCCGATGCCGAAGTGGTCGACGCCGACCCGGTCGGCGAGAACGCCCTCCTCGACGAGGCGGCGAATGGCCTGGCCGTGGGTGAGCGGCTTGCCGTCCGCGCCGTTGGTGACGTCGCCGAACGTGTCGAGACCGAGCGTGACACCGTCGGTACTGGTCGGGTTGGTCATGTCGTACTCCTTGGGTCTGCTCGGTGGGTCAGGTGGCGATACGGCGCATCACGCCGAGGAGCCGGGGCAGGTCGTCGGCGTCGACGTGGTCGAGGACATGGCGCCGGACGCTGGCGAGGTGGGCGGGCCATGCCTCCTGGAGGCGGGCGAGGCCCTGGTCGGTGAGGACGGCGTTCCAGCCGCGGGCGTCCTCGGCGCAGCGCTCCCGTCCGACCAGCCCCTGTGTCTCGAGGCGGGTGACGATGCGGGTCATGCCGCTCAGCGAGAGGTTGCAGACGGACGCCAGTTCGCTCATGCGCATCCGCCGGTCCGCGGCCTCGGAGAGGTGCATGAGCGTCGTGTACTCGGACAGCGGCAGGCGCTGCTCGCGGACCATGTCGGCGTCGACTGCGCGGGGCAGTACGAGCATCACCCGCGCGAGTTCGCGCACCAGCGCCTCTTCGTGCGGGTTCATGGGCTGCAGCTGCTGCTCGGGCGTGGTCATGCCACCAGTTTACTTGATTGACGCAGCAATGAACGGAGCCAGCGGCGAGGCCGTCGCAGTCCTCCCCTGTTCACCCGAGGGGCGAGGTCTCTCCGGCCGTCTCCGCGTGCTCGTGATAGCGCAGCAGGAGCATCGCGGCGTCGTCGTGGAGCGGGCCGGCGGTGTGGCGGACCAGGTCCTCGCGCAGCGAGTCCAGCGCGCTCTGCGCGTCGGGTTCCTTCAGCAGATGCGCCCGCTCGCCGAGCGGATAGAAGGTGCCGTCCTCGTCGCGGGCCTCGGTGACGCCGTCGGTGTACAGCAGCAGTTGCTCGCCGGGGGCGAAGCACACGGGGAACGGCTTCGGGGTCTCGCCGCCGTGGGCGCCGCCGAGGCCGAGCGGCGGGGCGTAGGCGGGTGGTGCCGGGAAGTCGGCGGTGCCGTTGCGCCGTACGACCATCGGAGGCGGATGGCCGTAGTTGAGGAACAGCACCTCGTGGTCGGTGTCGATCTCGGCGAGGACGGCGGTCACGAACTTCTCGTCGGACAGGACACGGGAGACGCTGCGCTCCAGGCGCTCACCGAGTCCCACCAGGTCGGGTTCGTCGTGGGCGGCCTCCCGGAAGGCGCCGAGCACCACGGCGGCCGTCTCGACGGCGGCCAGACCCTTGCCCTGCACATCGCCGACGATGACGCGGACGCCGTGCGGGGAGGCGACCACCTCGTAGAGGTCGCCGCCGATCCGGGCCTCCGCGACGGCCGAGGTGTACGACACCGCCGCCTGGAGCGGGCCCGCGGTCAGCGGCACCGGGCGCAGCAGGACGCGTTGCGCGACCTCCGCGATGGACCGCACGCTGGCCAGCTCGGCCTCCCGGCGTCCGCGCATCGCGGCGGCTGCGATGCCCGCACCGGTCACGCCGACCACCGACACCATCGCCAGGAAGCCCCTGCGTTCCTGGAACAGGCCGTCGTACAGGCCGAGTCCGACGCAGAGCGCGAGGGCCGCCGCGCCGAACCACGCGGTGCGGCGCCAGCCGCCGACCAGTCCGGCGAAGGCCGGTCCGAGGGAGGCCAGGGGCAGGAAGCCGAGTCCGGGGCCGGTGAGCACATCCCCTACGGCGACAACCGCCATCACCGCGGCGGGCAGCCAGGTCAGCACGGAGAGACTGCGCTGCGGCTTCGTTGCGGCCATGGTCCACTCCAACGGCGTCCCGGCATCCGGAACCGGCTTCGCCTTCCGCGCAGGGGCCCCTCCCCCACCTTGGACATCGCAAGGCTGTCAGGCAATCCCTCGGACGCGCCCGGCCCTTTACCCAATTGATTCCGAGAACTGACATTTCGTGATCGGCGACAACCAATGGGCGCAGGCCGGTTGGCGATCACGGACTCCGGGCAAGTCAAGTGTGAAGGACCCGCCGCGCAAGAGATGCAGCGGCCCCGGTGCGGTGACACCGCGGGGATACCGGGTGTCCTAGGAGGGGAAGTGATTCGCCATGCGTACGCATCGGCGTACCCATAGGCGTTCCGTACGCGTGGAGTACCTGCTGCCGGACGAGGCCGCGGCGGCGGGTCAGGCACGAAGGCTGACATCGGAGTTCCTCACCCGCTCCCGAAGCCGGATGGCGCGGGTGGACGAGGAGCAGATCGAGGACGCGACGCTCATCGTCTCCGAACTGGTCGCCAACGCGACCGAGCACGGGCGGGGCGAGTGCCGGCTGCGTCTCCAACTGTCCGACGAGCGCGTCACGGTCGAGGTCTACGACGGCAACCCGACCCCGCCCCGGGTACGGCCGCTGACGGCCGAGGGCGAGAGCGGACGCGGCCTGGCCATGGTCCGCTGCCTGGCCCACCGCCTCGATGTCACCCCGCTCACCGGGGGCGGCAAGCGGGTGCGGGCGATCCTGGCCATCTGACCCGGCTCCCGTCGACTTGACGGCAGGGACTTAACAGCAAGGCAACGCGGGCGTACTGCCGAGTGAAACGTGGTCGCGCGATTTTTTGCTCTACGGACGTAGAGAAAAAATCCCGGAGGCCCGTATGGCTGCCGCTCCTCATGCCCTCGACCCGCTCACCCCTGACGAGATCACCACCGCCCGCGAGCTTCTCGTGGCGGCCGGACTGGTCACTGAGGCCACCCGCTTCGCCTACCTCGGACTCCTCGATCCGCCCAAGTCGGCCCCGGCACACGAGGATCGGCGGCTGCGGGTCCTGTTGCTCGACATCTCCGGCGGCCCCTCCTGCGACGCGACGGTCTCCCTGACCGACTCGCGGGTCGTGGCGCACCGGCTGATCGACGCCTCGACGGAGGGTCAGCTCCCGGTGCTGGACGCGGAGTTCGCGATCGTCGAGGAGGTTCTCGCCAAGGATCCGCACTGGCTGGCGGCGCTTGCCGCCCGTGGCCTGGACGTGGACTCGGTACGCGTCGCCCCGCTCTCCGCGGGCGTGTACGACGCCGAGTACCCGCAGGAACGGGGCCGCCGCATCCTGCGCGGGCTGGCCTTCGTACAGGAACACGCCAAGGACCACGCGTGGGCGCATCCCGTCGACGGACTCGTCGCTCACGTGGACGTCCTGAACCGGAGCGTGGACCAGGTCATCGACCTCGGCCCGGTACCGGTACCGGTGGAGTCGGGGAACTTCGACGACCCGGCCGTCACCGGTCCGCCGCGCACCACTCTGAGGCCCATCGAGATCACCCAGCCGCAGGGCCCCAGCTTCACCCTCGACGGCAACGCCCTGACGTGGGAGAACTGGTCCCTGCGCATCGGCTTCGACGCCCGCGAGGGACTGATACTCCACCAACTAGCCTTCGCCGGACGCCCGGTGATCCACCGGGCGTCGATCGCCGAGATGGTCGTGCCGTACGCCGACCCCTCCCCCGTGCGGTCCTGGCAGAACTACTTCGACACCGGCGAGTACCTCATCGGCCGCTACGCCAACGCGCTCCAGCTCGGCTGCGACTGCCTCGGCGACATCACCTACCTGGACGCGGTGATCGCCGACGAGACCGGCACACCGCAGACACTCACCAACGCCGTCTGTCTGCACGAGGAGGACTACGGCATCCTCTGGAAGCACACCGACCTCTGGGCGGGCTCCGCCGAGACCCGGCGCCAACGACGCATGGTGCTCTCCTTCTTCACCACGGTCGGGAACTACGACTACGGCTTCTACTGGTACCTGTACCTCGACGGCACCATCGAGTTCGAGGCCAAGGCCACCGGCGTCGTCTTCACCTCGGCCCACCCCGGCGGCGACCACCCCTACGCCACCGAAGTCGCCCCCGGCCTCGGCGCCCCGTACCACCAACACCTGTTCAGCGCACGGCTGGACATGGCCGTGGACGGCCCGGTCAACCGCGTCGAGGAGATCGAGACGGTCCGGGTGCCGATGGGACCCGACAACCTGCGCGGCAACGCCTTCGCCCTCAAGCGCACCCCGCTGACGCGGGAGAGCGAGGCGCAGCGGATGGCCGACGCGGGTGTGGACCGCGTGTGGCACATCTCCAACCCCGGGTCCCTGAACCGGCTCGGCAGGCCGGTCGCCTACGCCCTGCACCCGGAGGGCAAGCCGGCCCTCCTCGCCGATCCCGAGTCCTCGATCGCGGCCCGCGCCGCCTTCGCCACGAAGCACCTGTGGGTCACCGCCTACGACCCGGCCGAGCGCTACCCGGCGGGCGACTTCGTCAACCAGCATCCCGGCGGGGCGGGGCTGCCCGCGTACGCCGCCGCCGACCGGGACCTCGACGGGCAGGACCTCGTCGTCTGGCACACCTTCGGACTGACCCACGCCCCGCGTCCCGAGGACTGGCCGATCATGCCGGTCGACACCACGGGCTTCACCCTCAAACCGGTCGGGTTCTTCGACCGCAATCCCACCCTCGACGTGCCGCCGAGCACCTCCGCCCACTCCGCCTGCGGGACCGGTTCAGGAGGCTGCCATGTCTGAACGGACCATCGACACCAGCAAGGTTGACGCACCGTCAAAACTCCGCGGCTCCATCGGAGTCGGCGGGATCGTGTTCATGGTCGTCGCGGCAGCGGCCCCGCTCACCGCCATCGGCGGCGCCCTGCCGGTGATGCTGGCCATCGGCAACGGCCCCGGCGTACCGGCCGCCTACCTCCTGGTCGCCGTCGTGCTGCTGCTGTTCAGCGTCGGCTACGCGGCGATGAGCCGCCATGTCGTCGACACCGGCGCCTTCTACTCGTACGTCACCGCCGGGCTCGGCCGGATCACGGGTACCGGGGCGGCCGGGCTGGCGCTGCTGACGTACAGCACGATCCAGGCCGGGATCTACGGCCTGTCCGGTGTCACCCTTCAGGGGCTGGTCGTGAAGTACGGAGGCCCCGACCTGCCCTGGTGGCTGTGGGCCGGCGTGCTGTGGGGACTGGTCGCGGTACTGGGCTTCCGCAATATCGAGGTCGGCACGAAGGTGCTGTCGGTGCTGCTGGTCCTGGAGGTCGGCATCGTCACGGTGATGACGGTGGCGGTCTTCGTCCAAGGAGGCGCGCACGGCATCGACTTCGACTCCTTCACGCCGGGTGCCTTCAGCACGGGGTCGGCGGGCATCGGGGTGATGTTCGCGGTCGCCTCCTTCGTCGGCTTCGAGGCGACCGCCATCTACAGCGAGGAGGCGAGGGACCCCAAGCGCAGTGTGCCCAGGGCGACTTACCTCGCGGTGATCGCCATAGGCGGCTTCTACGCGCTGTCCAGCTGGGCGGTCGTCCTGGCGGTCGGCACGGACGAGGTGCAGGGTGCGGCAGCGAAGAACACGAGCGGGCTGGTCTTCGCCGTGGCCGGGCAGTACGTCGGTTCGGCCGCCTCCGACACGATGGAAGTCCTGCTGCTGACAAGCCTGTTCGCGGCGCTGCTCGCCTTCCACAACGCGATCTCCCGCTATCTGTTCTCCCTCGGCCGCCAGGGCGACGCCCCCGCGGTCCTGGGCATCAGTCACGCCAAACACGGTTCACCGCACGCCGGTTCGCTGGTGCAGAGCGGGTCGGCGGCCGTGGTCGTGGCGGCGTTCGTCCTCGCGGGGTCCGATCCGGTGCTGGAGCTGTTCACCTGGATGAGCGGTCTGGCCACGCTCGGGGTGCTGGTGCTGATGATCCTCGTCGGGGTCGCGATCATCACCTTCTTCGCCCGCACCGGGGCGGACACCCGGCTGTGGCACACCCGGTTCGCGCCTGCGCTCGGCGCCCTGGGGCTGTGCTGGATCACGTTCATGGTGCTGGCCAACTTCACCACTCTGATCGGTGGTTCGGCCGGGCTCGCGCGGCTCTTCGAGGGGATCGTCGTGCTGTTCTTCGCGGCCGGTGCGGTGTCGGCCGCCGTCCGCCGCCGCGATGCATGACGTCCTCCCGGCCGCCGTCGCGCTGACGGGCTCCGGCCTGTGCCTCGCGGGGCATGTACCGGGGCCCGCACGACGCTGGGGGCCGCACGCCGTCGTGCTCGCCGTGACGCTGATGATGGTGGTGGGGAACCCGGGGCCTTACCCGCTGCTCGCGGGCGCCGCCGTGACGGCCGGCATGTGTCTGCTCACCGGCGGGCCGGTCGCCGCCGACCTCGCCGTGATGGCCGTGGTCACAGCGGCCATGGCACGCCTCGCGCAGGGGCAGCACGACCACCACGCCGACGACCACGGGCTGTTCGCGCTGGCGGTGGTGCTGTGGCTGCTGGCCCGGGCGGGTGCCGTGATGCACCGGGCCCTGCGCCCCGGCATGCCGTGTGCGGGTCCGTTCAGCGGTGCGGGCGGCGCGATGATGGCCCTGGGCATGGCCGCCATGCTGGCCTGACCGGGTCGGACCGGCGCCGGAGCCGCTCGATTAAGGTCGGGGCATGCCCAAAATCGTCGATCATGACGCGCGGCGCCGCGAGATCATCGAAGCCGTATGGGCCCTGATCGCAAGACGCGGGCTCGACGCCGTCACCATGCGCGACCTCGCCGCCGAGGCCGGATACGCCAACGGTGCGCTGACCGGCTATTTCCGCAACAAGGACGAGATCCTGCTCGCCGCCTTCCAGCACGCCTTCGAGAGCACCAACGTCCGCGCCCACGAGTCCATCGCCGACGCGACCGGCGTACCGGCGCTGCGCCTGCTCTGCCTGGAGATCATGCCGCTCGACGACGTACGCCTCACGGAGGCCCGGGTCGTCATCGCCTTCTGGGACCGTGCCGTCCACGACGACCGCATGGCCGGCGTCCACGAGAACGCCATGGCGGCCTGGCGCGAGCAGATGTGCGGCTATCTGCAACAGGCCCGCCGGCAGGGCGACATCGGCACGGAACCGCCCGACGACGAGATCGTCGACACTCTCCTCGCGGCCCTCATGGGCTTCCAGATCAACGCGGTCCTGATGCCCCACGCCACCACACCCCGGCGTCAAGAGGCGGTTCTCGACGGCCTGTTGGGCTCGTGGCGGCCGTAGATCAGCGGGGGTACGACGGGCCGCACGAGCACGACGACTTGACGTCCCTCCCCCTCGACGCGCATCTCCAGACCCTCCGCATGCTCCTCTGCGTCCTGCTGCTCCGCCTCTCGCACGTCCGCCCGGACCCGGTGTCGTCCGCCCCGGCCGACGACACGTTCCGCCGCTACGGAGCCGCGCTGGAGCGCGACTTCCGCACCAGCCACCACGTCACCGGCTACGCCGCCGCGCTCGGCTACAGCCCACGCACCCCCACCCGCGCGACCCTCGCGGCCACCGGCACGACCGCCAAGCAGTACCTCGACGCCCGTGTCCTCCTGGAGGCCAAACGCCTCCTCGTCCACACCGACGCGACCGCGGCGGACATCCCCGGCACCCTCGGCTTCGCCGAACCGACCGACTTCGCGAACTTCTTCCGCAAGCGGGACGGCCGTACGCCGCTGGAGTTCCGTGCGGTGGCACACGGGCAGACATGAGTCATGGAGGGATTCCGGCCGGACGAGACCGCCGTACGACGTGATGTGTTCCGTCGGAAGGTGTGGAGTGCCCATGCGTTCCGGGTCGTCGAGGACACACCGGAAGCACTTGTCCTCGGATGCGGGCCGGGCGCGGAGCTGTCGGTCCCGACGACCTGGATCGAGTGGCTGCGCACGGGCGACACAGCCGTCCGCCTACGCGCCCTGCCGAACCTGGCCGACGGCAACTGGCAGCTCGGCCAATGGACTTGGCGCAGCACGGCCCACCTCCAGTGGGTACCGCCCGACACCTGGTTCAGCGTCAACGCCTTCTACGACGTCACGGGCGACCATCGGCTGACGCACTGGTACGTCAACTTCCAGCAGCCGATGCGCCGCACGCCCATCGGCTTCGACACCTTCGACCTCCTGCTGGACCTGGTGGTCGCGCCCGACCTGTCCCGGTGGGAGTGGAAGGACGAGGACGAGTACGCCCACGGCCGGCGGCTGGGGGTGGTGAGCGAGGCCGAGCACCGCTCGGTGAAGGCGGCGCGCGAGGAGGCGTTGGCGATGATCCGGGCGAGCAGCGGCCCGTTCGCCGTCGACAGAGGCCTTCCGAACTGGCGCTCCGAGCCCCACTGGCCGGCTCCCGCGCTGCCCGCCGGAGTCCTGACCGTGGGCTAGGCGCCCGGTGCCGCCGGGCCGAAGCGCACCGGCAGTGCGCTCAACCCCCGCACCAGTGTGCTGGTCCGCCAGCGGAGCGTCGTGGGGTCGGTGGCGAGGGTGAGGTCGGGACGGTGGTGCAGCAGGAGGCGCACGGCGACGGCGGCTTCCGTGCGGGCCAGGGGTGCCCCGAGGCAGTGGTGGAGGCCGTGGCCGAAGGCCAGGTGGCCCGGGCCCCGACGCCGCAGGTCGAAGCGGTCGGGATCGGGGAAGTGGAGAGGGTCGCGGGAGGCGGCCGCCAGTGAGATCTGTACTGTGTCTCCGGCCGCGATGCGGGTACCCGCGAGATCGATCGGCTCGGCCGCGAAACGGAACGCCGTGGCGTGGACGGGTGCGCTGTGGCGCAGCGACTCCTCCACGGCGGCGCCGGTCGACTCCGGTTCCGCTCGCAGCAGTTCGAGTTGCTCGGGGTGGGTCAGCAGGGCGTGGACGGTCGCGGAGACGAGGTTGACGGTCGTCTCGTGCCCGGCGACCAGGAGAAGGAAGGCCATCCCGAGGAGTTCTTGGGAGGTGAGGGGGGACTCGGGTGCGCGGGCCGCGGCGACCAGGTCGCCGAGCAGGTCGGCCTCTCGGGTTCCGCGCTTCCGGTGGAGCAGGTCGGCCAGGTACCCGCCCAGGGCGTCGGCGGCCGAGGCACCCGCCTCGGACGAGGCGGGCATGACGAGTTCGCTGGACCAGGCGTGGAACACGGTACGGTCCGCGGCGGGCACCCCGAACAGGTCGCAGATCACCGTGACGGGCAACGGCAGGGCGTAGTCGCTGACCAGATCCGCGGTCCCCCGCATCGGCAGCCCGGCGAGCAGGTCGACGGCGATCGCCTCGACTGCCGGGCGCAGCGCGGCGATCCGCGCGGGCGTTAAGTGGCCCGCGACCAGCCGTCGTAGCCGAGTGTGGTCCGGTGGGTCGGTCTGGAGCATGTTGCGGCCGAGGGCGTGGCCGCCGCCGTCCTGCCATGTCGAGGAGTGGCGTATGTCGTTGCGCAGGCGCGGATCGGTCAGCCCGGCACGGGCCGCGTCCCGGGTGACGACCAGCCAGCTCTCGCCGCTGCCCGGGACCAGGACACGGTGCACGGGACCCCGTGCGCGCAGGGCCGCGTAGACGGGGTGCGGATCGGTGGCCAGGTCGTGGCCGTCGGGGGCGAGGTCCTGAAGGGTGGGTGTGGGCACGGCCATCCTTTCGATGGTCGAAGGGGAACGAGCGGCTGCGGGGTCACCTGCCTGTGCCCCATACGGCGTCCACCGTGTGCGCCAGGGCCGTCGCCTGGGCGTGGCCGGACCTGGCGGCTGCCGGACGGCGGGCGTCGGCGGCCATGCGCTCCGGTCTGGTGGAGCGGATCCCCGATCCGCAGGGCGGGATGGCCCGCAAGTTCCGCATCACGGACCTGGGCGCGCGGATGCTCGACGAGGAACGCGAGGGTCTCGTCCAGTCCCTGGACCAGATCATGGACGACTGGTCGGAGGCGGACATCGCCGCCTTCGCGGCCTTTCTACGACGCTTCAACACCGACATCGAGCGGCTCGGCGGGCGTCCCTGGCCCCGGCCGTGAGTGAGCCCCGCCCCGCGGCAATCCACGGGGCGGGGCTCTCGGTTCACAACGGGCGTGCCCGGGTCGGCCGGATCAGATCAGGAGGAGCGGCGTGCGCGGCTCGCCGCGTGGACCACGCCGCCGCCCAGGGCGATGACGAGGGCCGCGCCGCCCGCGACGAGGCCGACCGGCGCGTTGGAACCGGTCTCCGCCAGCGGCTGCTTGCCGCCGTTGGGCGTCGCCTTCGGCGTGGGCGAGGGCGTCGACTTCAGCGGCGGGACATGCGCGGAGGTGGGAGGCGTCGTCGACGGCTTGGGGCTGGCCGGCGGGGTGGACTCCTCGGCGGGAGGCGTGCTGCCGGCCGGGGTCGACGGCGTCGCGGGCGGGGCCGGGGCCGGCCGGGTCGGCGTCGGGGTGGGCGAGTCCGGGGTGCTGGGAGTGCGCTCCTTGTCACCGCCGTTCCAGGCCGCGACGAGGTGGTACGGGGTGATGATGTTGTCGGGCTCGTAGGGGAGCGGGCCGTGGCCCTCGCCCCTACCGCCGTCGTAGGTGACGTCGTCGCCGTACAGGTCTATCTGGCCGTAGCAGTCGGGCGACTTGACGTTGAGCTTCCGCCAGGTCTGCCCCGTGTCGTCCGCGCCGGCGACGTCCTTGGCGGTGAGGTAGACCGTGGCCTTGTCGACCATGGTCTGGTGGCCGGAAGTGTACCAGGTGGAGCCTTCGGCGGTGTACTCGGCCAGCGAGACGGGGTACTCGCAGCCCTCGCCGACGCTCTGACCGAAGGCGAGCCGGACCTCGACGGTGCCGGGGGCGGTGTCCCACTGGTGGAAGCCGCCCTGCGAGGTCCGGTCGGCACCGACAACGCTCCCGTCGGCGCCGACTATGCGGTACTGCACGGTGACGGACCGGCACGCGTCGTTCTCGGTGGCGCTCGCGGTGCCGGCCGCGAGCACGGGCGCGGCGGCGGCGATGAACGCGGTGGCCGCCAGGGCGGACAGGGATGGGAGGTGGTGCGAACGTGACAAGGTGAGCCTCGACGATGACAAAAGGTGTGGGAGGTGGCAGAGCGCGGGCGGCGGGCGCACGAAAGAAAACGATCGAGGTCGTGCGCGACCGGACCGCCCGCAAATGCTTCGCTCAGTGAAGCCCCAGCGAAGCAGGCCGAATTCCTGTCACCTTCCACAACTCCCGTCAATCCGCCACCAGTTGGCCACAAGTCAAGATCCGGACATCACCGCGAGCAGATGCCAGCGCAGGCCCTCCAATTCGACGTAGAGGCCAGGGTCGAGGAGTTCGTCGCCGTCCCGTTCGTAGGTCAATTCGGAAAGCAGTTCGGTGAGTTGGCGGCGGCCGCCACCGAGGTCGCTCCACGGGAGACGGACCCGGCCCTGGGCCGGCTGCTCGGACAGGTTGACGACGACGAGATGGCGGCCGGAATCGGTCGTCCAGGACCAGGCGATCAGGTTCTCGTGGGACGGGTTGTCGGGCCAGCCGGTGCAGTCGAGCAACTGCCACTCCCCTCCCCCGCGCATACCGGAGGCGCCCACCGCGGCGAGCAACTGGTGGTAGAAGGCCAGGAGTTCCTTGTCGACGGGTTCTTCCGGCCGGCGGGAGAGGAAGACCGGCGGGCGTACCCGGCGCCCCTCGAACTGCCCCTCGTGCCAGAGGGTCGCGCCGGGCAGCGTCGCGACGGTGACCGCCGCCGCCCGTTCCCGCTCGGGCGACAGTGTCGCGGCGGCCCGGGGTTCGTCGTGGTTCTCCAGGAAGCGGACCAGGCCGCGCTGGTAGTCGAGGCCGGCCCGCAGATGGCCGCGCACCGGGTCCGCGCCCTCGTGCAGCAGCCGGTCGTAGAGCCGTTTGTCGTAGCAGTGGTCGAACCCCTGCTGCTGGAGGTCCCATTCGAGGTCCCAGTACGCCTCGGCGACGAAGAGGAGGTCGGGGTGGCGCCCACGGACCTTCGGGAGGACGTAGGGCCAGAAGTCCTCGGCCGGTGCCGCGCCCGCGCGCTCGCCCCAGGTCTTCGCGAAGACGTCGGTCATCAGGAGCATGGCCATGTCGCAGCGCACGCCGTCCGCCTGGTCGCCGATCGAGGCCAGGGTGTCGACGGCGGCTGTACGCAACTCGCCGCTGAAGGCGTTGAGTTGGACGACATCGGGCCAAGGGGCGAAGTAGGGGTCGCGGCCACGGGCGAACACCTTGCCGCCGGACTCCAGGAAGGCGCCTGGATCGCGGGCCAGGTCGTCCGGGGTGCCCTGGACCAGGCAGCCGGGGCGTTCGGTCAGCCAGGGGTGGTCGGGGGCGACGTGGTTGGGGACGTAGTCGAGGATCAACCGGACGCCACGCGCGGCCAGTTGGGCGCGGGCCTCCGCCAGTCCCTCCGGGCCGCCCAGAGACACCTCCACGACGTAGTTCCGGACGCAGTACGGCGATCCGGCCACGTCCTCCGGGCGGAGATCGGGCAGCGCCGCCCGGAACGACTCCTGGAGCGAGGCGTCGCGCAGGGCGATCTCCAGTCCGGCCGGGCTGCGCTCCCACACGCCCATCAGCCAGACGGCGTCGACACCGGGGAGGGCGACCTCGTCCCAGGCGGCCGCGGGCACCTCGCCGAGGGTGACGAGGTGCCCGTAGCGGGCGCTCAACTCCCCCAGCCAGATGTGGGTGTTGATCTCGTAGATCACCGGGTGGTCGGGCCAGGCGGTCATGACAGCGGCTCCTCTCGGTCGCCGGTCGGGCGCAGGCTCTCGCGGCCCCGGGCCGACCACTCGCCGTCGCCCAGGGTGTGGAAGAGGGTGGCGGTGATCGCCGACAGTCCGGTCCAGCCGGTCTGGTGGGAGGCGCCGAGGCCGGCGCCGTTGTCGCCGTGGAAGTACTCGTAGAAGAGGATCAGGTCCTTCCAGTGCGGGTCCTTGGCGAACTTGGCCTGGGCGCCGTGCACCGGCCGGTGTCCGTCCTCGTCGCTGAGGAAGGTCGCGGTGAGCCGGTCGGCGATCTCGCGGGCGACCTCGTAGAGGGTGAGGTGGCGGCCCGAGCCGGTCGGGCACTCCACAGTGAAGTCGGCGCCGTGGAAGGCGTGCAGGTTCAAGAGGGCACGGATCAATAGCAAGTTGACCGGGAACCACACCGGGCCGCGCCAGTTGGAGTTGCCGCCGAACATCCCGGAGTCGGACTCGGCCGGCAGGTAGCCGACTCCGTATGTCTCCCCGTGCACGTCGAAGGTGTACGGGTGCTCGGCGTGGTAGCGGGAGAGGGAACGGATGCCGTGCGGGCCGAGGAACTCGTCCTCGTCGAGCATCCGGGACAGGACGCGCCGCAGCCTGTTCTCGCCGAACAGGGCGAAGAGATAGCGGCCGTCGGCGTTCGGGCCCATCGCCTCGCGCGAGGAGATGGTGGCCTCCACGGCCGGGTGACGTTCGATGAACTCCATTGCTCCGGCGACGAGTTCGGGGAAGCGCTGGTCCGCCCAGCCACCGACGAGGCTGGTGGCAGCGAGGGGAATCAGTCCGACGAGCGAGCGCACCTTGAGCCGGGTCGCCGTCCCGTCGGGCAGCCGCAGCACGTCGTAGAAGAAGCCGTCCTCCTCGTCCCAGAGGCTGGCGTTGTCGGCGCCGATGCGGTTCGTGGCGACGGCGATCCACGCGAAGTGCTCGAACAGGGACTGCGCCTGCTCGACGTAGACGGGGTTGTCCACGGCCAGCTCTATGGCGATCTCAAGGAGGTTCTGGCAGTACAGGGCCATCCACGCGGTGCCGTCCGCCTGGTCGAGGTGGCCGCCGGTGGGGAGCGGGGCGCTGCGGTCGAAGACGCCGATGTTGTCGAGGCCGAGGAAGCCGCCCTGGAAGACGTTGTTGCCGTCGGTGTCCTTGCGGTTGAGCCACCAGCTGAAGTTCTTCATCAGCTTCTGGAAGGCGCTCTCCAGAAAGACGCGGTCGCCCCTGCCGGTGCGGTGCTTCTCCAACTCGTAGAGAAACAGGGTGGCCCAGGCGTGGACGGGCGGGTTGACGTCCCCGAAGTTCCATTCGTAGGCCGGGATCTGGCCGTTGGGGTGGAGGTAGAGGCGGCGCAGCAGCAGGTCCAACTGGCCCTTGGCGAAGGTGAGATCGACCATCGACAGGGCCACGGTGTGGAAGGCGAGGTCCCAGGCCGCGAACCACGGGTACTCCCAGGTGTCCGGCATCGACATGATCTCGTCGTTGACCATGTGGTACCAGTTGCTGTTCCGCACCCGGGGGTCGGAGGCGAGGGGGTCGACGCCGTGCTCGGTCAGCCAGCGCTCGACGTCGAGGTAGTAGTACTGCTTGCTCCACAGCATTCCTGCCAACGCCTGCCGCACCAGCCGCCGTTCGTCGGCCGACGCGCCGGCCGGGGAGCAGTCGTCGTAGAACTCGTCGGCCTCGGAGCGGCGTTGGGCCATGACCGTGTCGAAGTCGCCGGTCCAGTCGGGCAGTTCGGTAGCGGTGAGGCGCAGGCGGACGGTCGCGCTCTGTCCGGCCGGGACGGTGAGCACATGGTGGACGGCGGCCTTGGTGCCAATCCGTTCGGGGTTGACCGCTCCGGTCTCGCCCTGAACCACGTACCGGTCGATACCGTCCTTGACGTACGGGGAGGCGTTCGAACTGCCGAAGATCTTCTCGTTGTTGGTGTCGTTCTCGGTGAACAGGGGCTGCGCGTCCGCGTCGCAGTACAGCCAGCGCGGGCCCAAGTCTGCGTGGTCGGCGCGGAGTAGGCCGCCGGATTCCTGATGGATGGACGGGACGGCGGTCCCGCCCGCCCAGGACCAGGTGTGCCGGAACCACAGGGTCGGGAGCAGGTGGAGCGGGGCTTCGTCGGGGCCGCGGTTGTGGGCGGTGACCTCGATCAGCAGGTCCTCGGGGCCCGCCTTGGCGTACTCCACGAACACGTCGAAGTAGCGGTCCTCGTCGAAGATGCCGGTGTCGAGGAGTTCGTACTCGAAGTCACCGCGCCCACGTGCCGAGTTGGTGGCCTTCAGGTCCTCGTAGGGGTACTCCGCCTGCGGGTATTTGTAGAGGTACTTCATGTACGAGTGCGTGGGCGTGCTGTCGAGATGGAAGTAGTACTCCTTGACGTCCTCGCCGTGGTTGCCCTCGGAGTTGGTGAGGCCGAACATCCGCTCCTTCAGGATCGGGTCGCGGCCGTTCCACAGCGCGAGCCCGAAGCACAGCCGCTGTTTGTCGTCGCTGATGCCGGCGATGCCGTCCTCGCCCCAGCGGTAGGCGCGGGAGCGGGCCTGGTCGTGGGTGAAGTAGGACCAGGCGTCGCCGCTGTGGCTGTAGTCCTCCCGTACGGTCCCCCACTGGCGCTCGCTCAGATAGGGGCCCCAACGGCGCCAGGGCACCCCGGAATCGTCGGCCTCGGCCAGCCGTCGCCGCTCGGCATCCGGTGTGTCACCGTTCGTCGCCATCACGTGTCCTCCTCGTGGCCCGGCGCATTCCCTCAGACTCAGGCGTCTTGGACTCGACCGCAACGGCTTGCCCGGATGGCCACCCGGTGGCCGCGTCCCGTTCGGTGACCGGGCCGGTACGGAAGGTGCGCCGGGAGTACACGAGAACCGCCGTGACGGCGAGCAGCAGCGCCGCTGCCGCCGCGACCGGCGCCACCAGAAAGGCTCCGGTGGCACCGTGACGGTCGGCCAGGTGTCCGGCCAGCGCCTGCCCGGTCGCGGTGCCCAGCGGGCCGCCCGCGCACAGGATCGTCAGGGCGACGGTCGCCCGGTCGGCGGGCGCGAGGCGTTCGGTGAGCGCGTACAGGCTGATCATGTAGGGGGCCACCGTCACACCGGCGACGGTCATCGCCGCGGGAAGGGCGTGCAGTCCGTTCCCGGCGACGAGGGTGCAGGTGCCCAGGAGCAAGGTCGCCGCGAAGACCGCGTACCGGTGGAGCAGAGCGAACCGGTCGGGGAGCCAGGCGCAGGCGGCACCCGCCAGGGCGCTGGCGACGCCGAAGAGGGCGTAGAGGAGTCCCGCGCTGCCGGGGTGTCCGCTGTCGTCGGCGTAGGCGGTGACACCGGTCTGTACGGCGCCGAAGACGGTGCCCATCGCGGCCATGGCGAGGAACATGACCGCAAGTGGCAGGCGGGGCAAGGGAGTTCGTGAGGTGCCCGGTGCGGGTCGGTGCGCGACTCCGCCGGGGGCGAGGGACAGGGCGAAGGGCAGGGTGGCCAGGAGGAGCAGGGTGATGGCCGCCACGGTCGGTGCCGTGGGGCCGAGGGGGGTGAGCAGTCCGACGATCGCCGGGCCCGCGACGAAGCTGATCTCGTCGGCGGTCGCCTCGTACAAGAGGGCGGTGGGGACGAGGTCGGGCCGCTCGCGCGCGTGGAGCAGGCGTGACCAGTGGACGCGGACCAGGGAGCCGACCGGCGGTTGGGTGAACCCGGCCAGGGCAGCCGCGGCGATCGTGCCCGGGCGGGCGGTGTGGCTCGTCGCGACCAGGCCGGTCAGGGCGGCGGCGTTGGCGAGTGCCGACGCCGCCCCGACGAGACGGTGGCCGTGCCGGTCGGCCAGTGCCCCGGCGAGCGGGGCGCCGAGCGCGTTGGCGATGCCCTGGGCAGCGGCGGCGAGCCCCGCGAAGGCGTAACTGCCGGAGGCGGCCCGGACCAGGATGAGCGTCGCGAGCGACGAGGTCGCGTAGGGAAGGCGGGCGAGGAACCCGAGCGGGAAGAATCCCGCGCCGGGCAAACGGAGAAGGGATCGGTACGCCATCGGCGTCTCCCGTGAGCACGTCGGAGGGACGCGCTACCCAGCCACCGACGCGTTGACGATCCCGCTTCTGCCGCGCAGCCTAGCGAGCCGACCGCCCTGCCACCAGAGCGACTTCGTCGCTCACGGCCGTCCCACGACTCTCGCGCTCCAGGTACGGATATGGCGTTCTCAAATCACGAGAGGTAGCCTCTCATCCGATCGTCACGTCTCGCCGGGGAGGCCGTCATGGCAGGCACGATGCAGGGCAAGGTCGCGGTGATCAGCGGCGGTTCGACCGGCGTGGGGAGGGCTGCCGGGGCGCAACTCGCCGAGAACGGGGCACAGGTGGTGCTGCTCGCCCGGCGCGCCGACCGGCTGGAGACGGCCGCGCGGGAGATGGCGGGACCGGTGCTGACGATCCCGACCGACGTCAGCAGCGGCGACAGCGTGCGGGCGGCGTTCGCACAGGTCGGGGAACGGTTCGGACGGGTGGACATCCTGGTGAACAGTGCCGGCGTGGCCCGTATCCGCGCCATCGAGGAGACCGCCGACGAGGACATCCACGCCTGCGTCGGCACCAACCTCCTGGGCCCGATCCACACGATCCGCTCGGCCGCACCCCTGCTGCGGGCGGCCGGGGGCGGCGACATCCTCAACATCTCCTCCGAGATCACCCTCGACCACATGCCCCTGATGGCCATGTACGCGGCGAGCAAGCACGGCCTGAACGGCTTCACCGCCGCGATGCACAAGGAGCTGCGCGGCGACGGCATCCGGGTCGCCCTGGTGATCCTGGGCTCCATCTCGGACAGCGCCTTCATCGAGAACTTCCCCGGCGAGGACCGGCAGCGCGCCGCGCCGGTGTGGGAGGCGGACGGCTATCTGACCAGGGTGGGCGCCATGAAGCCGCTCCCCTCGGCGACCGTCGCCCGGGTCATGCTCCAGCTGCTCGCCACCCCGCCCGAGGTCGTGCAGGACGTGGTGCACATCCGCCCGGCCGGCTGAGGCCCCCGTTCCGGACCATGCGACGGCCTTGGACACCCCATAAGTCGGCCTTATGAGGTCATAGAGCGGACCCGTGTACTGGGTTAGGCATGCCTTAGCTTAAGCTTCCCGTCGAGTCGCTTGTCATCGCTCGAAGGGAACCTGATCATGCCGCGCCCCCTGCGGGTAGCCATCGTCGGAGCCGGCCCCGCCGGGATCTACGCCGCCGACGCCCTGCTCAAGTCCGAGGTGGCCGCCGAACCCGGCGTGTCCATCGACCTCTTCGAGCGGATGCCCGCGCCCTTCGGCCTGATCCGGTACGGCGTCGCCCCCGACCACCCGCGCATCAAGGGCATCATCACCGCCCTGCACCAGGTCCTGGACAAGCCGCAGATCCGTCTCTTCGGCAACGTCGACTACCCGACGGACATCAGCCTCGACGACCTGCGCTCCTTCTACGACGCCGTGGTCTTCTCCACCGGCGCCACCGCCGACCGCGACATGTCCATACCCGGCATCCAGCTGGACGGCTCCTACGGCGCCGCCGACTTCGTCTCCTGGTACGACGGTCACCCGGACGTCCCGCGCACCTGGCCGCTGGAGGCCGAGAAGGTCGCCGTCCTCGGTGTCGGCAACGTGGCTCTCGACGTGGCCCGCGTTCTCGCCAAGACCGGCGACGAGCTGCTTCCGACCGAGATCCCGCCGAACGTCCACGAGGGCCTCAAGGCCAACAAGGCCCTCGAAGTCCACGTCTTCGGCCGCCGCGGCCCGGCGCAGGCGAAGTTCTCCCCGATGGAGCTGCGCGAGCTGGACCACTCCCCCAACATCGAGGTCATCGTCGACCCCGAGGACATCGACTACGACGAGGGCTCGATCGCCACCCGTCGTGGCAACAAGCAGGCCGACATGGTCGCCAAGACCCTGGAGAACTGGGCGATCCGCGATGTCGGCGACCGCCCGCACAAGCTGTTCCTGCACTTCTTCGAGTCGCCCGCGGAAATCCTCGGCGAGGACGGCAAGGTCGTCGGCCTGCGCACCGAGCGCACCGCCCTCGACGGCACAGGCAACGTCAAGGGCACCGGCGAGTTCAAGGACTGGGACGTCACCGCGGTCTACCGTGCGGTCGGCTACCTCTCCGACAAGCTCCCCAAACTCCCCTGGGACATCGAGTCGGGCACGGTCCCGGACGAGGGCGGCCGGGTCATCCAGGAGACCGGCGAGCACCTCCAGTCGACGTACGTGACCGGCTGGATCCGGCGTGGCCCGGTCGGCCTGATCGGCCACACCAAGGGCGATGCCAACGAGACGGTCGCGAACCTGCTCGACGACCACGCCAACGGCCGACTGCACACGCCTGTTTCGCCCGACCCGGAGGCCGTGGAGGCGTTCCTCGCCGAGCGGAACGTCCGGTTCACCACCTGGGACGGCTGGTACAGGCTGGACGCGGCCGAGAAGGCGCTGGGCGAGCCGCAGGGCCGCGAGCGCGTGAAGATCGTCGAGCGTGAGGACATGCTCCGGGCGAGCGGCGCGTAGGCCCCGGCCGGTTGACGTCAAGGGCCCGGCGGTCGTACCGCCGGGCCCTCGCGCATGTCAGCGCACGGCCCTCCCGTACCGGGCGAACACGGTGAATCCCGGCTTCGCCACCTCCAGGCACTCCAGGTGCGCGGGCGGACCGTCTGCGGCGAAGAGCTGCTCGCCGGTGCCGACGACGGTGGGGAAGGTGATCAGCCGGTACTCGTCGACCAGGTCCTGTGCCATCAGTGTGTGGACGACGCTCAGGCTGCCCATGACGACCACCTCCCGCTCCTCGCGTTTCACGGCGTCGACGAGTTCACCGTCGAGGACGGTCGAGTTCGCCCACGCCGACACATCGGTCAGGGTGCGGGAGGCGACCAGTTTCGACGCGGCGTTCATACGGGCGGCGAACGGGTCGTCGCGTCCCGGCCACAGCCGCGAGAACGCCTCCCACGTGCCACGGCCGAGCAGCACCACCCCGTCGTCCAGGGTGTCGGCCAGCCGGAACCTGTCGCCCTCGATCTCCTCACGGCCGTAGCGGAAGAGCCAGCCGCCGTGCGGGGTGCCGTCGGACCCGTCGGGGTCGGAGACGACCCCGTCCAGGGTGGTGAACTGAATGACGGTGACGCTCATGATCCATGTCCTTTCGGTCGATGCTCACCGGTACGTACCGGCGGCAGCGGCCGAACTCATCGCGGCGGGAGCGGTCGATCCGAGGAAATCCGCCGCGGCAGGCCGAAGGACGCCAGCACCTGCGGCTCCGTGAACACGGCGTTGCGGGTGACACGGCCGTCGGCGACGGTGAACACCTGGACGCTGTGCAGCCACCGGCCTCCGTCTGGGTCCCTCGCGTACGCGGCGAGCGCGGGCTGCGCGTTGGCCGCGATCGGCCTCAACGCCCAGTCCGTACCCCGGAGTTCGAAGACGCGGCGCATGAACGCGCCGTAGTGCCCGGTGCCCCGGAACCAGAGCGGGACCGGCGGCATCTCCAGGACGACCTCGTCGGCCAGGAGCCGCACGAGGGCAGGGACGTCGGCCGCCTCGAAGGCCCGCAGGTAGCGGTCGATCACCTCGCGCGCCGCCCGGTCGTCCGGTTCGGCGACCGTGTGACCGTCGCCGATGTCCGTGAGGGCGGCGCGGGCACGCTGGAGTGTGCTGTTGACGGCCGGAACGGTGGTGTCGAGCTGGTCGGCGACCTCGGCGGCGCTGAACTGGAGCACCTCGCGGAGGACGAGCACGGCCCGCTGTCGCGCCGGGAGCCGTTGCAGGGCCACGACCAGCGCGAGCCGCATGTCGGTCCGCGCCTCCATGTCGTAGCGCGCGTCCGGGAAGGGCTGGAGCCAGGGGATGTCGGTGGCCGGAGTGAGCGGGGTCCCTGGGTCCTCGCCCGGCGCGCCGAGGCCGGACGGGAGGGGGCGGCGGGCCCGTCCTTCGAGGGCGGTGAGGCAGACGTTGGTGGCGATGCGGTACAGCCAGGTCCGGACGGACGCGCGGCTCGGGTCGTAGCGCTCGCGGGCCTTCCACGCGCGCAGCATCGTCTCCTGCACCAGGTCCTCGGCCTCGTGGAACGAGCCCAGCACGCGGTAGCAGTACGCCACCAACTCGCCCCGGTACGGCTCGAAGTCCACCCGCCCATCATGGCGTACGGGGCTGTTAACGTCCTCCAGTGTTCTCCCTCCTCGAACCCCCGTTCTTCTCCCGGCTGCGCGACGCGCGCCGGATACTCGTCGCCGGGGCCGGCGGCGGCTTCGACGTCTACGCCGGGCTGCCCCTGGCCCTCGCCCTGCGCTCGGCAGGCAAGGAGGTGCACCTCGCCAACCTGTCCTTCGCCGATCTCTACGGCCTCGACCAGGACGTATGGGTGGAACCGGACGTCGCGGCGGTACGCCCCGGCACGGAGGCCCGGGGCGACTACTTCCCCGAGCGGTCCCTCGCCCGGTGGCTCCAGCTGCACGACATGCCGTCCACGGTGTACGCGTTCCCCCTGACCGGCGTGCAGCCGCTGCGGGCCGCGTACCGCGCGCTGATCGACCACCTGGGCGGTGTCGACGCCGTCGTGCTGGTCGACGGCGGGACCGACATCCTGATGCGCGGCGACGAGCACGGGCTCGGTACACCGGAGGAGGACATGGTCAGCCTCGCCGCGGTGGACGGGCTCGACGAGGTACCGGTGCGCCTGGTGGCGTGCCTCGGCTTCGGCATCGACGCGTACCACGGGGTCAACCACGCGCTGGTGCTGGAGAATCTGGCCGCCCTGGAGCGCGAGGGTGCCTACCTCGGCGCGTTCTCCCTCCCGCGCGAGAGCCGCGAGGGGCAGCTGTACCTCGAAGCGGTGGCCCACGCCCAGGAGTGCACGCCGGACCACCCGAGCATCGTCAACGGTTCCGTCGCCGCCGCCGTACGCGGGGACTTCGGCGATGTCCGCTTCACCGAACGCACGCGTGGCAGCGAGCTGTTCATCAATCCGCTGATGTCGCTGTACTTCTGCGTGGACGCTCCGGGGCTCGCGCGCCGCAACCTCTACCTCGACCGGCTGGCGCGGACCGCGCTGATCCGGCAGGTCAGTTCCCGTATCGAGGAGTTCCGCGACGAACTGCCCCGGCAGCGCCCACCGCGCGCCTATCCCCACTGACCGCCCGACCAGGCGGGGTCAAGTCGTCGGTGTCAGCACCTGTTCGGCCCAGATGGTCTTGCCGGTCGAGGTGTGCCGGGTGCCCCAGTCGGCGGTGAGCTGGGCGACCAGCAGCAGGCCCCGGCCGCCCTCGTCGTAGATCCGGGCCCGGCGCAGATGGGGCGAGGTGGAGTTGCCGTCGGAGACCTCGCAGATGAGCGTGCGGTCGTGGATCGGGCGGAGTTGGATCGGCTCGGCGCCGTAGCGGATCGCGTTGGTGACGAGTTCGCTGACGACCAGTTCGGTGACGAAGGCCTCCTCCGTCAGCCCCCAGGCGTCGAGTTGGGCGGTGGCAAGCCTCCGGGCCTCGGAGACGCCCTCGAAGTCGGCTGCCAGGTCCCAGACTTGCACGTGGTCGGCGTCGAGGGCCTTGGTGCGGGCGAGCACCAGGGCCACGTCGTCGCGCGGGTGTTTCGCCAGCAGCGCGGAGAGCACCTGGTCGCAGCGGTCCTCCAGGGTGGACCGCGATCCCGCCAGGGCCCGCCGCAGCGGGGAGAAGCCGAGGTCCGGGTCCCGGTCGGTGGCCTCCACCAGGCCGTCCGTGTACAGGGCGACGAGGGTGCCTTCCGGGAGTTCGAGTTCGGTGGTCTCGAAGGGCAGACCGCCCACGCCCAGGACCGGGCCGACGCCGATGTCGACCACCTTCGTGGTGCCGTCCGGCAGGACGAGGACGGGCGTGGGGGTGCCCGGCGCTCGCGGCAGTCAGCATCCGTGACACCGGGTCGTAGACCGCGTACAGACAGGTCGCCCCGGTTCCGCCGACGCCGACGCGCCCGCCGTTCTCGTCGTCGCCGCCGAGCCGCAGGACCAGGTCGTCGAGGTGGGCCAGGAGCTCGTCCGGCGGAAGGTCGACGTCGGCGAGCGTCTGGACCGCGGTGCGCAGCCGTCCCATGGTCGCGGAGGCCTGGATGCCGTGGCCGACCACGTCACCGACCACCAGGCCCACCCGCGCGCCGGAGAGCGGGATGATGTCGAACCAGTCGCCGCCGACACCGGCCCGCGAGTCGGTGGGCAGATAGCGGCAGGCGACGTCGACAGCCGACTGCGGGGACGTACCCCGCGGCAGCAGGTTCTCCTAGAGGGTGAGCGCGGTGGAACGCTCCCTGGCGTAGCGGCGGGCGTTGTCGACGCAGAGGGCGGCCCGGCCCGCGATCTCCCGCGCGAGGGCGAAGTCGTCCTGTGTGAAGGGGTCGGGCCGGGTACGCAGCAGGACGGCGACGCCCAGCGTGGTGCCGCGCGCGATCAGCGGCACCGCAAGCAGCGGGCTGACGACGGATCCCCGCATCTTCGCGGCCCGTGCCGGGACGCCCGCGATCCACCGGTCGAAGTCCGGGTCGCCGCTTCCGCTGAGCACCGGACGGCCGGTGTGCAGGGCGCGGGCGGGCGGCGAGTACGGCGGGTAGGCGTCGCTGGCGCCCAGGCCGATCACGGCCTCCGGGGTCCCCGGCTCGGTGGACAGATGCGCGGCCCGGCGCAGCACGACGTCCGTGTCCGGGCCGCCGTCCTCGGGCTCCTCGCCGTGCATCACCGCCTCCAGCAGATCCACGCTCGCGAAGTCGGCGAACCTCGGGACGACCAGTTCGGCGAGTTCCCGCGCGGTGCGGTCGAGGTCGAGGGTCGTGCCGACGGAGACGGCGGCCTCGTCGAGCACCGCGAGCCGCTGCCGCGCCCAGTGCTGCTCGCTGCTGTCGAATCCGGCCATGCCTACGGCGCGGACCTCGCCCCGGTCGTCCCGGACCGGCCACAGCTCCAGGTTCCAGGCGTGCTCGCGGATTCCGGACGGGGCGCGGGTGTAGCTCTCGTAGTGCGCCGGTTTGCCCGTGGCCGCCACGTCGCGCAGTGCCTGGAGGGTGCCCAGCTGGTCCACGTCCGCCGGCAGGCCGTACGGGAAGGCGTGGCCGCGCAGGGCCTCCTCGCCGAGCCCCATCACCTCGCAGGCCACGGCATTGAGCCGCACATACCGCTGCGCGGCGTCGAACACCGACATCGAGAACGACGCCTGCCGGAACGCGCGCTCGCTGAGCGCGCCCTCGTCGTCGTCCCCGCGGGCGGGATCCATGGGATCAGTGTGCTCCCGCACCCGGACGCCAACAACCGGGCGCCGGAGCAGCCGTCCGGGTCCGCGGGATCGAACGAATACTTGGGGTCCGTAAATGCTGTGAAGTGCCCCACGACGGGTAGTTCTTAACTCAGCGCCTCTTCCGCGTGAACACCTCCACTCAAAGGAACTGTGGTCTTGGCTCTCGCGTACCCTGACGCCCCGTCAGCCCGTCGACCCGGGCGTACCTGGACTATTCGCATCACAGGTCACCGCGACCGTACCGCCTCGGTCAGCTGCTCCTCCGGGTGCGGCATGCCCGCCCGGTCGCGTGACCTCCCGGCCCTGCGCCGCTTCGCCGAAGCGCATGCGGCGGCCCACGTCAGAGCGGCGACCGTGCGCCCCGACGCGGCCTGCGGCTGCCGTCGGCAGCGGTGTGCGGCGCACGAGGGGACCCGGGTCGACTGCTCGGGCTCGGTGCTGCTCGTGCTGCGGCACGATCCGGCGGTCGGCCAGGTGTGGACCCTCTCCGAGGTCTGCGCGGCCTGCGCCTCGCTGATGACGCACACCCGGGTCGTCGGCAAGCCCACGCCGCGCACCCGGCCGCCGCGCCAGGAGACGGTCGTACCCCTGCAGGCACCGCCCCCGCCCGGCGCGCGTTCGGTGCCGGCCGGATTCAGCGCTCCGCCCGCCGGGGCGGGTGTGCCGTCCCGGCCGGAACGCCGGCGGAGGTGACGTGTGCGGGGCACCCGGAGCGGGGCACACGGACGGGACCCACCCCGAGCGGATGGTGGGCGGGTCCCGTCCGCGCCACCATTCTGGGGACCGGGCCATGTCAAAGGCACGTGTGAAACCCCGCCGCCCGGAGTGGACCGATCACACCCCGCGCGTATGCTCACGCGGGATCCGAGGAATTCCGGGCATACGAGACTCCACGACCCCCGCTTGACCCGCCAAGATCTCCAACGGAGATACTGGTGGGTCAGCCCCGCTCCCGCCCGCAGATTGGCCTATGTCGAACTCCTCCACAGCTCCGCCCACGATCCCCCACACGGTGTGGCTGGCTCGCGGCCGCCACGTCGGGTCCGAGGACTCGGCGGGTGTCGTACGGCGACAGTTGCAGCGACTCAAGGACCGCGAGGTCATCGACGACCATCTGGAACCGGACGAGGACCAGGGCCATGATCCCCGGGAGCTGGTCTTCGAGGCCCGCTGGCGGGTCGAGGGGACCGTGACCGTGCGGGCCCGGCTGACGTTTCCGGCGCTTCCGGCGCCGGGCTCGCCGGCCCCCGCGGGTTCGGCCGACGGGCGGGAATGGATCCTGGTCGCGGAGGCCGAACGGACATGGGCCCCGCACTGGCCCTCCCCCGCGACCGTCTTCTGGCCCGAGGACGCGGGCGCCGACTGGGACCACGCGCCGGTCCCCGGTCTGCGCTTCCGGGAGGTCAATCCGCTGCCGTCCGACGAGAAGGACCTGCGGCGGCTGTTCCGGAGTTGCGCGCAGGACGGCTGGAGCATTCACGTCGTCGTGCACGAGGCGATGACCCCGGACGCGCTCGGCCGGCTCCCCCTGGCCCGGCTGCTGCCGGAGAGTCTGCGGCACTGCGTGGTCGAGCACCGGGCCACACCCGACCAACTACGGTCCGTCAACTGGGCGTTGCTGCGCGAGTTCGACTTCCAGGTGCCGCGCGGCGGCGCCGTGGTGCTGCCCACCAACCCGGTCGCCGCCGGCTACGACGTGCGCGACTTCTCCGTGCGCAGCGTCTTCCTCGACGGTTCCGAGCCCACCGAACTGGTGGACGTGCTCTGCCGCTACGCCGCTTCCGCGCGCCCCCTGCCGGAGGGCGGCGCGGAAGCCGTCACCGCGCTGCGCGAGCAGTGGAGCCTGATGACGCTGGAGGAGGAACTGGCCCGGGAGCGCAGGCTCGTGGCCATGTACGCCGAGGCGCTCGAAGCGATGACGAAGTCCCGGGATCTGTACCGGGAGGCGGCCGACCGAGCGAACGAGGCACTGGCCGCACTGCGCGAGTCCGGTGGCGCTGTCGTGCCGGGCGAACCTCCCTCGTCGGCCGGGTCCCCGTTCCAGCGCACGTTCGGCCGCTTGCGGGACGTGACGAAGGCGCTGCGCCCGGCACCGCCTGCCGAGAGAGACCCCGTACCGCCGCCGGCCGACGCAGAAGGCCGAGTCGATCCGTCACGGGACGGCGACCGGTCAGCTGAAGAGCGGTAGCCGGTCGGCATCCGCGCCCAGGGAACGTCGTTCGGCCCCGGTGAGCGGTGCGCGGCCCGTGGCGGCCCGCGCGTAGTGCTCGTCCGTCCAGTCCAGGGGGACGGGGCGCCCCAGCAACCCGTCCAGGGTGGAGCGCACCGCGGCCAGTCCGCTCACGGACGGGCCGGGCGCGGCGGGCAGTTCCCGGACGAGGTCGAGATGGTGGATGCTCGCCTCGACCGCGAGGGTGGTCATCAGGTCCGCGGCGGTCAGGACGTGGCCCTGCGTGGAGACCGGGAGGCCGGGGTCGGTCGCGGCAGCGGCCACCACCGTGGCTGTCGCCGTCTCCAGGTACAGCGCGCGCAACTGCCGGAAGTCGAGGAACATGCTCGCCCCGACCCTGCTCCAGCGCCGGCCGTTGGCCGCGCCGACCGGGTTGGGCCGCCAGTCCCGCCAGTAGGTGACGGCATCGCGGTCGGCCGGGCCCGGGGCGGGAGTGTGCAGGGCCACCAGAGCGCGCTGGGCGTCCGAGAGGCAGTGGAAGATCAGATCGCGCGCGGCCCAGCCGGTGCAGGCGGTCGGCAGCCAGGACTCCTCGTCCCCGAGCGGCGCGACGACGGACGCCAGCGCCTCGTAGGAATCGCGCAGCACCTGGACCGGGCGACTCCGGTGACGCGAGTGGCCTCCGGGAACCTCGGTCATGCGAACAGCCTACGCAGCGCTGCCGCGATGGTGAAAATGGACCACCAGTGGTGATCACCGCCCACGCGCCCCGCCGTCACGCGGCCTAGCTTGGCGGTATGCCGATGCAACCCTGGTTCCGCGATGCCAAGTTGGGCATCTTCGTCCACTACGGGATCTACGCCGTCGACGGAGTACCGGAGTCCTGGTCGTTCTACACGGGCCAGGTCCCGCACGACCAGTACATGCGCCAGCTGGACGGGTTCACCGCCGCGCGGTACGAACCACGTGACTGGGCGCGGCTGTTCGCGCGGGCGGGTGCCCGGTACGCGGTGCTGACCGCCCGGCACCACGACGGTGTGGCCCTGTGGGACTCGGCCCACGGTGACCTGGACGTGGTCCGCCGCACCCCGGCCGGCCGCGATCTGATCGGGCCCTATGCCGACGCGCTGCGCGAGGAGGGCCTCAAGGTCGGGCTCTACTACTCCCACTCCGACTGGAACCACCCCGACTACGCCAGCACGGTGCACCCGCGACCGCCGGACGAGGAGCTGCGCGCCAACCCGTACGCCTCCGCCCGGCCCGGCGAGGAGGATCCGGCAGCCTGGGCGCGTTACCTCGCCTACCGCGACGGCCAGGTGGGCGAGTTGGTGGCCCGATTCCGGCCCGACCTGCTGTGGTTCGACGGCGAGTGGGAGCGCGCCGAAGAGCAGTGGGGCATGCGGGAGTTGGCGGAGCTGATCCTCGCCGGGAACCCCGACACCGTCCTCAACGCCCGCATGCTGAGCCACGGCGACTACGCGACGCCCGAGCAGGGGGTGCCGTTGCAAGCCCCGGACGGGCCTTGGGAGTTGTGTCTGACGGTCAACGACTCGTGGGGTTTCCAGCACGGGGACCACCACCACAAGTCGGTGCGGCAGCTGGTGCGTTACTTCACGGAGACCATCGGGATGGGCGGCAATCTGCTGCTCGACGTGGGCCCGAAGGAGGACGGGACGATCCCGCCCGCGCAGGTGGAGCGCCTTGAGGGGCTCGGTGCGTGGATCGCCCGGCACTCCGAGGCGGTGTACGGCACGGTGGCGGGCCTGCCCGCCGGGCACCACTACGGGCCGAGCACCCTGTCCGCCGACCGCCGCACGCTGTACCTGGTGTGTTTCGATCCGCCGCGCGAGTCGGTGTCGGTGCGCGGCCTGCGTACGCCGGTGAAGCGGGTCACGGTGCTCGGTACCGGCGCCGCACTCGGCCACGACGTGATCGGCGGGCTCGGCGAGGTTCCGGGTGTGACGTGGATCGACGCCCCGCGGGCCGCCGATGTGGACGAGCCGGCGACGGTCCTGGCGGTGGAGCTGGACGGGGAGTTGGACCTGTACCGGGGCACGGGCCGGGACTGACCTGCACGCGCACGAAGCGCGCCGGGACCGACGCGCACAGCGCGGCCCCGATTCACCCGGTGCCGGCGCGAACCGCCCTCGGCGAGGCGCCCAGTTCGCGTCGGCACGCCTTGTTGAAGGCCTGCAGGTCGCTGATGCCGACGGCCGCCGCGATCGCCGGGACGGACAGCGTCGACTCCCGAAGCAGGTGCCGTGCGTGTTCCAGGCGGCGGTGCCGGATGTAGGCGACGACCGTGCTGCCGATCTCGGCACGGAAGAGGCGGATGAGGTGGTTGTGCGAGACCCCCGCCGCGCGTGCCACCTCGGGCACCGTCAGCGGTGCCGCCAGGTGCGCCTCGATGTGTGCGACGGCGAGGGCGAGCGCGGGACGGGGTCCGCCGGTGTCACCGGCGGACGGAGTGGCGAGGTCTGCCACCCGCCACAGCACGGTCCACAACTCGGCGGCCGCACGGACGGAGTTGCGCGGCGCCGCCGCGACGGCCCGCAGCATCAGGTCGGTGAGCACCGGCGTCTGCGTACCGGCGTCCTGCATCACGGGAACGGTCAACCGCTCACCGGCGGAGGGGAGTTCCAGGTGGGCGAAGAGATGCTCGGAACGGCCGCGGTAGTGGAAGCGCACCAGCGCGCCGGGCGGCACCAGGCTCACCCGGCCGGGCCTGATCTCGTACGGCACCCCGTCGACGGTCAACTCCGCCTCGTACCGGTAGAGATGGAGCTGCCAGAGGTCCGGCAGCCGGAACACGTCACGCGGGCTCACCGTGCCGTGCACACCGACGCCGAGGCTCGCGACGCGTGGTGGGGCGTCGAGGCCGATCTGTACGTGGGTTCCTGTCCCGCCGGTCGTACTCACGGTGAAAACGTACCAGCGCCGGACAAGCCGTAGACGGCTGTCAAGACCGTTCCGGGCGTTCGGGTGTGATGTTCCCCTCTTCGGCAATACCAGGGCCTCAACCGGGCATCCGGATAGGGCACATGCCGTGCGGCCGGACCGGAAAAGGGGAGCCCGTGGATTCGACCACAACCGTGATCGTCGTCGCCGTGGTGCTCGCGGTGGCGCTGCTCGCCGTGGCCGTCGGACTGCTGGTGCGGCTCGTCCGCATGCGGCGCGGACTGCGGCGCGCAGGGCTTCCGACCGGCCCCAAATGGGTTTTCTGGGGTGCCGTCCTCTACTTCGTACTGCCGACCGACCTGATGCCCGATCCCGTGTACCTGGACGACATCGCCGTACTTCTGCTCGCCCTGCGCTCGATGCGCAAGTCCCTCGGCGAGCAGGAGGAGGGGCGGCCGGGCGACCTCGGCTGAACCCGGCGAGCGTCTTACCTTCCTTACCGTGACTACGCAGAGTAAGGAAACCATTCACTCGTTCGATTCGTATAAGTCTCTGGAAGCAGACGGAAGTCAGCGGGCCAAGCAACCTCGCGAGGTGGCCACCGCTTGCACGAGGCAGTACCGACGAGGGAGAGACGATGCAACCGTTCGCGCTCAACTACGCTCGCCCGGCAGCACAGTTGGAGCTCACCACTCCGTACAGCTACGACTCCGGACTGCAGTTGAACGTGCTCGCCGACGGACGGGTCGCCGCCCATGATCTCGCTCTGCTGAGAGAACTGGGGACCACGACGTCCACCGCGGGATCGAAGACTCACTTCGACGACTGAACACGGAACGACGAAAATGACCGTGTTGGTCCTTACCTGCGAAGAGGACGTCACCGCGGACCTGGTGATGGTGCACCTGCACACGGCCGGCGTCCCCGTGGTCCGGATCGATCCCGCCGACCTCACCGGTGGGGTCGCGCTCTCCGGCGAGTACGTCCACGGAGCCTTCCGCGGCCATCTCGCGGCCGGCGGACGGCTGGTGAGCGTGAGCGGACTGCGTTCGATCTGGGTACGCAGACCGGGCACCCCGGCGACCCGCGCGCCCCAGCCCTCCGCGTGGCTCACCGAGGAGGCCTCACAGGCGCTCTACGGCATGCTGCGCGGCTCCGGCGCCCGCTGGATGAACCACCCCGACGCGGCGCGCCGCGCCCGGCACAAGCCCTGGCAGCTGCGGCTGGCCCAGCGCAGCGGACTGCCCGTGCCCGCCACGCTGATCACCACTTTCCCGCAGGCCGCCCGCGAGTTCTCGCGGCGCTTCCCCGACCTGGTGGTCAAGCCGGTCTCCGGCGCCCACCCGCAGGATCCGCCCCGGGCGGTGCCGACCAGCCGGGTCGCGCCGGACACCGACTTCGCCGCCGTGGCCTTCGGTCCCACGCTGCTGCAGCGCCGGATCGCCAAGCGCGCCGACATCCGGCTCACCGTGGTGGGCGACCGGATGCTGGCCGCCCGTATGGCGACCGCCCCGGACGCGGACCCCACCGAGGTCGACGTCCGCTTCGCCGCACCCGCGCAGCCCTGGCACCCCGCCGAGGTCCCCCCGCGCATCGCCGAGGCCGTCCGGACCTATCTGGGCGAGGCCGAACTGGCCTACGGCGCCTTCGACTTCGCCGAGGACGGGGACGGGACCTGGTGGTTCCTGGAGTGCAACCAGTCGGGCCAGTTCGGCTTCGTCGAGGCGGACACCGGCCAGCCGATCGCCCGCACCATCGCGGAGTGGCTGGCCCTGCCCGCCGCCCCGGAGCGGGAGGGTCTCGTCAACGGGTCGGACAGCACGGTCGCTTGAGGTAGCGGAAACGGTTCGCCGCAGTCACAGTTCGCAGCCGTCCTGCCAGTTGCACGCGCCACAGATGACCAGCCGCAGCGCCCGGTCGTAGTGGTGGTCGACCGTGACGTACGGGCGCAGCCGTTCGCTGCTCCCGCCGCACCGCGGGCAGCTCGCGAACAGCCCCAGAGGGCCGAAGTCGCTGATCGCCAGGGTGCTTTCGGTGGGGTTGCCCCGAACGGAGAGCGCCGGCACCGAAGCCGGGAAGCCGAGGCGCACGATCATCGCCGCCGCCTCGTCCGACACCCGGCCCCAGCCCTGAGCGAGCCGCAGGTGGCGCAGCCCGGCCAGGGCGGACGGCAGCGGTGTGTCGTCGAGCCGGACGGGCACGTGCGCGGCGGGCGGCGCGGGTTGCGTCCGTGTCCGGTCCCACGCCGCCGACCACAGCAGGACGACGACGGTCTCCTGATCGGGGGCACCGTCCGGGGCTGTCGGCCACCCGTCGAGCACGACGTCGGCCCCGGCGCGTCCCAGCGCGTCCGCGAGCGCGAACGCCGCCCGCTCGTCCTGCCGTTGGTAAGTGAGTCGCGTGTGCACGCACTCATGGTGGGGCATGCCGGAGGCTTCCGGCACGCCTGTGGTGTTACGACCCGTATGTCCCCAGGAGGCTGCACACCGCGTCCTCCTCGACCGAGCGCAGCTTGCTCAGCAGAGCGGCGTTCCCCGTCTGGTTCACCTGAGTTGTCAATGAGAAAGTGAGCGCGCGCCGGCCGTCGGGGGTGGCCGCGATCAGCTGTGTGTAACCGAGGGTGTTTCCGGTATGCCCCAGAACTACCCCACAGCGGGTGTCGTAGCGGAAGAGGGCAAGTCCTGCGCTGTTGCGGCCCGGTCCCGCCGGTTCGGAGGCGCCCGGGATCCAGTGCCGCTGTTCCCGCAGCGCCGCCCGGGAGGTAAGGGCCCCGGCGGCGTATCCGCCGATGAACGAGGTCAGGTCGCGGGGCGAGGAGGTGATGCCGCCGGACGCCCACACCCCCGACATGCCGATCGCCTCGCTGACGTCCTCGGGTCCCGACGGTCCGCCGACCGCGTAGCCGTGCATGTACGGCTTCGGCATCCGGTACCCCTGCGGCAGGCTCGTGTCACGCAGGCCCAGCGGCCGGTACACGTCGTGGCGCAGCAGGTCATCGTAGCGCGCGCCGGTCGCGGCCTCCGCCATCAGCGCCACGGCGATGTTGTCGGAGTTGGAGTACTGGTACCGCAAGCCGGGAGCGAACCGCAGCGGCTCTCCCGCCACGAAGTCGAGCAGGCGCCGCGAGTCGAAGTGGTGGTGCGGGTCGGCCTGGATGAGGCTCCGGAACTCCTGACTCTGGCTGAAGTCGGGGAGCCCGCTGGTGTGCTGGAGCAGCTGACGCAGTGTCACTGCCCGCCAGGCCTTGGGCAGTTGGGGCAACCGGGCGCCGATCGTGTCGTCGAGGGCGAGCCGGTGCTGTCGTACGAGACTCAGAGCCACCGCGCCGCTGAACGCCTTGCTGGTGCTCGCGGTCCGGGTGTGGTCGTCCGGTTCGAGCGGACGGCCGGTGGTGAGGTCCGCGGTACCGGCCCGCAGGACACGCTGCCGGTCGCCGTCGCGCAGCACGACGATGACGCCCGGCGGGCCGCCCGGGGCGGCGACCAGTTCGTCGAGGCCGCTCTGCAGGGAGTGGTCGTCGGCCGCGACGGGCGACGCGGGCACGAGGGCGCCGACGCAGCCGGCGACCAGGAGGGAGACGAGACGGAGCGGGAAGGGCATCGGATGTCCTGGGGGAAGTGGGGGCAGGGCACGACCAGAATCCGGGGGCTCCTCGGCGTTCGCGCGGGTAGGTGCTCCATACGGCCGCGTCCGCTCCCCCTCCCCACGGTGTTGCCGGGTGGGACGGGCTGTGCCGTAATCGGATGACCGGTGGTGCGGATCCTGGTGGTGTCGTGCCGCGCCGGAAGGAGCGGCTGGATGGACACGTACGGTGCCGGGGACGGTGTCACGGCCGCCTCGGGAGGACTGCTCGACCTGTTGCAGGTCGCGGCGGTGGTCCTGGACGCCGGCGGGTACATCACGCTGTGGAGTCCGGAGGCGGAGCAACTGCTCGGCTACTCCCCCGAGGAGGCGCTGACACAGCGCGCCGACCGGCTGCTCGTCTCCCCCGACGACCGGGTCCGGGCGCGTGAGCTGTTCGCCCAGGTGGGCTCGGGTGCGCGTTGGGCGGGGGTCTTCCCGCTGCTGCACCGGGACGGCACGGAGCGGCCCGTGGAGTTCCGCACGATGCGGCTGCGCGACAGCCACGGCCAGGTACATCTGCTGGGTCTGGCGGCGGACGCCACGACGGTACGGGGCGTGGAACGGGATCTGGCGCTGTCCCACAGCCTGGTGCGGCAGACACCGGTGGGCATCGCGGTGTTCGACACCGATCTGCGGTGGGTCGCGGTGAACCCGGCCCTGGAGCGCATCAACGGCGTACCGGAGGCGGACGTCGTCGGGCGCCGGGTCGGCGAGGTGCTGCCAGGTCTGGACGTGGCGGCCATCGAGGCACGGATGCGGCATGTACTGATCACCGGCAAGCCGCTGCTCGACCAGCAGACCGTGGGCCGTACGGCGGCCGATGCCGTGGAGCGGGCGTACTCGGAGTCGTACCACCGCATCGAGGACGCGCAAGGCAGGGTGCTCGGTCTCGCGATGGCCGTCCTGGACGTCACCGAGCGGGAGCAGGCGGCGGCCGAGGTCGCGCAGGCCCGCCAGCACCTGTCCGTGGTGGCGGAGGCCGGGGTGCGGATCGGGACGACGCTGGACCTCCAGCAGACCGCGCGGGAACTGGCCGACGTGGCGGTGCCGCATGTGGCCGACCTGGCCGCCGTCGACGTGCTGGAGTCGGTCGTGGCGCACGGCGGGATCACCCCGGTGGCCGGGGACGCGCAGGTCGAGTTCCGGGCACTGGCCGTCGCGGCCGGATACCTCACCGACGCGATCCACGCGGCGGACCCGGTCGGCGAACTGGCCACCTACGGCCCCCACCGCATCATCACCCAGTGCGTCCGCGAGGCCGGGCCGATCCTGGTGGAGCGGGTGGACCGGCCGATGATGCGGCGCATCGCCAGGGACGGGCGCGCCGCCCAGACCCTGCGCGCGGCGGGCGTCCACTCCTACCTCGCCGTCCCGCTGATGGCCCGCGGCGAGGTGCTCGGAACGCTGAGCCTCTACCGCACCGTCAACGAGCGCCCCTTCGACGAGCAGGACCGGGTCCTCGCCTCGGAACTCGCCGCGCGCGCCGCGATCTGCATCGACAACGCCCGTCTCTACGGCCGTGAGCGCACCACCGCGCTGACCCTGCAGCGCAGCCTGCTGCCGCCGGCCCCGGCCCGGCAGCAGGGGCTCGACATCGCCGCCCGCTATCTGCCGGCGCTGAGCGAGGTCGGGGGCGACTGGTACGACGTGCTGCCACTGGGACCCGGCCGGACCGGGCTCGTGGTGGGCGACGTGATGGGCAAGGGCGTCCAAGCCGCCGCCATCATGGGGCAGTTGAGCACCGCGACCCGCGCGCTGGCCCGACTCGATCTGCCGCCCGCCGAGTTGCTGCACCACCTCGACGACCTCACCGGTTCCCTCGACACGATCGCGACCTGCGCGTACGGCGTGGTCGACCTGGGCCGGGGCACCTGCGCCCTGTCCAGCGCCGGGCATCTGCCGCCCGTACTGATCCATCCCGACGGCGCGGCGGAACTCCTCGACATCCCCGGCGGAGTACCGCTCGGTGTCGGCGGGGTGGACTTCGGGACCGCCGAAGTCGAGTTCACCACGGGCGCGTTGCTCGCCCTGTACTCCGACGGGCTCGTGGAGAACCGGGGCGAGTCGATCGACGTGGGGCTGCACACGCTGACGCGGCTCCTGCAGAGTTCCAGGCGCCCCCTGGAGCAGACGAGCGACATGCTCCTCAACGCGCTGCGCCCCGAGCCCGACGACGATGTCGCGCTCCTCCTGGTCCGCGCCACGGGCTGACCGGTCAGGCGCCCGTGGTCGAGCCCGGGCGGATGATCATGAGGACGGTGACGGTGGCCCACAGCAGGTTGAAGATGCCGGTGAACATGGCGAGTTGAACGGTCCCGGCGCGCTCCACGGGCCGCCCCTCGCCGAGTTCCTCCAGGAGTTCGTCCTGACGCGGCAGGACGAAGGCGATCAGAAGGCCGGCCGCCACCGCGGTGAGGGTGATGGAGGCGATGAGCCAGCCGCTGCCCAGGACGCCCATCGCGGAGGCGGTGGCGAAGCCGAAGAGGGGCACCGCGAGGCCGACCGCGCCGTAGAGACGGCAGACGCGGTGCAGCAGTCGCACGGTCGTCACCCCCGAGTCGGCGCCGTCCGTATCGGTGAGAGCGCGGCGGGCCGCCGGTGGGAACATGCTGGCGGCGACGGTCACGGGACCGACCGCGACGATGGCGGCCAGCACGTGCAGTGCGAGAAGGATCTTGGTCACCGGCCCAGGCTAGTGCTCTGACCGGGAAGGTTCGCCGGGTTGCTGGTTAGGGCGGTTGGATGGGCGGTGACGTCCGTTCCGACCGCTGGAGGTGCGGTGGCCGA
>NZ_JBFAJD010000050.1:0-64599 GCF_040655035.1 Streptomyces sp. NPDC050549 | reverse complement strand
CGACTCCCTACTGGACGCCGACCTCCTCCTGGCAGCGGACAAGGGCTGGCGCCCCGGCCACGGAGAACTGGCGGAGCGGACTCCGGGGCCGGGCATCGTCGTATCGGCCGGGCGGCTCACGCCTTGGTGAGGTCCTCGATCTCCTCCTCGGGCTCGCGGCCCGGGGTGGGGAGGTCCCACTTGGCGATCGCGAAGCGGAAGACGAAGTAGTAGATCGCGCCGAAGACCAGACCGATCGGGATGATCAGCCAGGGCTTGGTGGCGAGGTTCCAGTTGAGGGCGTAGTCGATGAAGCCGGCGGAGAAGGTGAAGCCGGCGTGGACGCCGAGCGCCCAGGTGATCGCCATGGACAGGGCGGTCAGTACCGCGTGGATCGCGTACAGCACCGGGGCGATGAACATGAACGAGAACTCGATGGGCTCGGTCACACCGGTCACGAAGGACGTCAGCGCGAGCGAGATCATCATGCCCATGATGGCCTTGCGGCGCTCGGGGCGGGCGGAGTGCGCGATGGCGAGCGCGGCGGCCGGCAGGCCGAACATCATGATGGGGAAGAAGCCCGACATGAACTGTCCGGCGGACGGGTCACCAGCGAAGAAGCGGGTCAGGTCACCGTGGACGACCGCACCGGTGGAGTCCTTGTAGTCACCGATCTGGAACCAGGCCACGGAGTTGACGAACTGGTGCATGCCGACCGGGATCAGACCACGGTTGATCAGACCGAACAGACCGGCACCGAAGGCACCGAGACCGGTGATCCACTCGCCGAAGTTCGAGATGCCCTCGCCGATCGGCTTCCAGACCAGGCCGAAGAAGACGCCCATGAGCGTCCCGACGAACGCCATGATGATCGGCACCAGCCGGCGGCCGTTGAAGAAGCCGAGCCAGTCCACCAGTTTGGTCCGGTGGAACTTCTGCCACAGCACCGCGGAGAGCAGACCCATGATGATGCCGCCGAGGACACCGGGGTTGTTGTAGGTCGCGGCCACGTCCGCGCCCTTGAGGATCTTGGCGTCGGTGACCGGGAAGGCCTTGAGCACATTGCTGTAGACGAGGAAGCCGACGAGCGCGGCCAGGGCGGTGGAGCCGTCGGACTTCTTGGCGAAGCCGATCGCGACACCTATACAGAACAGCAGCGGCAGGTTGTCGAAGATCGCGCCACCGGCGGTGGCGAAGACCGCCGTCACCTTGTCCGGCAGGTGCAGCTTGTCGTGGATGTCGGCCTGGCCGAACCGGAGCAGAATGCCCGCCGCCGGAAGCACGGCGATCGGGAGCTGAAGGCTGCGGCCGATCTTCTGCAGGCCCTGGAACAGGCCGGATCCCCACTTCTTCGCGGGGGCCGCCGGTGGCGCGGTGGCGGTGCTCATAGACTTCCTCCATCGGGTGGTGGTCTACACCACTCAGTGGTGTAGACCTGTTGTAGCAGATGAAGTCCGCATAAAGGAACCCGCAAAACCTGCGACCGAATCGCTACGCGACGTACACGACGGCACAGACGGCGAAGGGCCCCCGGACCGATGGTCCGGGGGCCCAACTCGCCTGTGCCGCAAGGCCGTTCAGCAAGCCTTTCGTCAGGCCTTGGTGACGTCCTCGTGCTCGTCCTCCGGCTCCCGCCCCGGAGTCTTCAGATCGAACTTCGTGATCGCGAAACGGAAGACGACGTAATACACCGCCGCGAAGCACAGCCCGATCGGAATGATCGCCCACGGCTTCGTCGCCAGATTCCAGTTGATCGCGTAGTCGATCAGCCCCGCCGAGAAACTGAAACCGTCGTGCACCCCGAGCCCCCAGGTCACCGCCATCGACACCCCCGTCAACACCGCGTGGACGGCGTAGAGCAGGGGCGCGATGAACAGGAACGAGTACTCGATGGGCTCGGTGATACCGGTCACGAAGGAGGTGAGCGCGACCGACAGCATCAGCCCGCCCACCTCTTTGCGGCGGCTCGGCTTCGCGCAGTGTGCGATTGCGAGCGCCGCCGCCGGCAGCGCGAACATCATGATCGGGAAGAAACCCGAGGTGAACTGCCCCGCGTTCGGGTCACCCGCCAGGAACATGTTGATGTCACCGTGCACCACCGTCCCGTCCGGCTTGGTGTAACTCCCGAACTGGAACCAGATGGGCACGTTCAGGAACTGATGCAGCCCCACGACCAGCAGCGCCCGGTTGGCCAGACCGAACACCCCGGCACCCAGCGCACCCCGGGCGCTCAGCCAGTCGCTGAAGTGCTCAAGGGCGGTACCGATCGGCGGCCAGATCCACAGCGCGACCGCCGCGACCGCGATCGCCACGAACGACATGATGATCGGCACCAGCCGCCGCCCGTTGAAGAAGCCCAGCCAGTCCACCAGCTTCGTACGGTGGTACCGCGCCCAGAAGAACGCGGTCAGCAGCCCCAGCACGATCCCGCCGAACACCCCGGGATTCTGGTACGTGAACGCCGCGACCGAGTTGTCCGCGGCCTGGCACCCGATCCCGGGCACCACGGTCGTCCCGCCCGTGCAGTCCTTGGGAAACTGGCGCAACACGTTGTAGTACACGAGGAAACCGACAACCCCGGCCAGCGCCGTCGACCCGTCCGACTTCTTCGCCATCCCGATCGCGACACCCACACAGAACAGCAGCGGCAACCCCAACTGCCCGTCCAGCAGCGCGCCGCCCGCACCCGCCATCACCTTCGAGACATTGGTCCACCCCAGTCCGTCGGCCCCGAACACGTCCGGCTGCCCGAGCCGGTTGAGGATGCCGGCGGCCGGCAGTACGGCGATGGGGAGTTGGAGACTGCGGCCCATCTTCTGCAGCCCCTGGAACAGCTTGTTCCAGGAGACGCGCCCGGGACCGGCGGCTGCACTGTCGGCACTCATGGACGCCCCTCGGTAATGTGGTGTAGACCAGTTGGCGACGTGATCGTCACCATCATTCGGCACGCACGACATGACCGCTCGCGAAGCTGGGCCAACTGTGGGTTACTGCGACAAAGCGGTTCGGATCAGGGAGAGAACACCATGGCCACCAAGGCTGAGAAGATCGTTGCCGGGCTGGGCGGCATCGACAACATCGAAGAGGTCGAGGGCTGCATCACCCGCCTGCGCACCGAGGTGAAGGACCCGAGCTTGGTCGACGAAGCCGCTCTGAAGGCCGCCGGCGCCCACGGCGTCGTCAAGATGGGCACCGCCATCCAGGTCGTCATCGGCACCGACGCGGACCCGATCGCGGCGGACATCGAAGACCTGATGTGAAGCGCGGGGATCATCCCCGGCTTCGCGTCCTGAGGGGCTCCTCCCGATCCGGGAGGAGCCCCTTCCCCGTTGCGGGCCCGGCCCTACCACTAGGCTCTTCGCCATGTCTCGAATCGACGGCCGCACCCCCGAACAGCTCCGCCCCGTCACCATCGAACGCGGCTGGAGCAAGCACGCCGAGGGCTCCGTCCTCGTCTCCTTCGGCGACACCAAGGTCTTCTGCACCGCCTCCGTCACCGAAGGCGTACCCCGCTGGCGCAAGGGCAGCGGCGAAGGCTGGGTCACCGCGGAATACTCCATGCTGCCCCGCGCCACCAACACCCGCGGCGACCGCGAATCCGTCCGCGGCAAGATCGGCGGCCGCACCCACGAGATCAGCCGCCTCATCGGCCGCTCACTGCGCGCCGTCATCGACTACAAGGCCCTCGGCGAGAACACCATCGTCCTTGACTGCGACGTCCTCCAGGCCGACGGCGGCACCCGTACGGCCGCCATCACCGGCGCATACGTCGCGCTCGCGGACGCCGTCACCTGGGCCCAGGGCAAGAAGCTGATCAAGGCCGGCCGCCAGCCGCTCACCGGCACGGTCTCCGCCGTCTCCGTCGGCATCGTCGGCGGAGTCCCGCTCCTGGACCTCTGCTACGAGGAGGACGTCCGCGCCGAGACCGACATGAACGTCGTCTGCACCGGCGACGGCCGCTTCGTCGAGGTCCAGGGCACCGCCGAAGCCGAACCCTTCGCCCGCGACGAACTCAACGCCCTCCTCGACCTCGCGGTCGCCGGCTGCAGCGAGCTGACCGCCGTACAGCGAAAGGCACTTGAGGCCACGCTGGAGAAGTAAGAGGCTGGACGGGTCAGTAAAGGACGTACAAAGAGAAGCGGGCTGCGGGGTCAACCCGGCAGCCCGCACCCGCGTCCCTACGCATACGGAACGGAAACGGGGAGTGGCCGCAGAAGCCCACCCCCACGGGGAGGAAACCGAACCATGGCCGCCGCAAGCCGACGCAGCCGTCGTAGCCGTATCGCCGTAGCCACCACCGTGGCGGTGATCGGCCTCACGGCCGGACTCGCCACCGGCTGCGACGCCGTCGACAAGGCCATCGACTGCGTCCAGACCGCCGACACCATCGCCGACAGCGTCACCGGCCTCCAACAGGCGGTGGAGAACGCGGCCAACGACCCCACCCAGACCGACCAGTCCCTCAACTCCATCGAGAAGGACCTCGACAAGATCGGCGACAAGACCGACAACGCGGACGTCAACAAGGCGGTCGACGACCTCGGCAAGGCCGTCGACAACGTCCGCACGGCCGTCAGGAATGGCGACAACACCCCCGACATCAGCCCCGTCACGGACGCGGCGGGCGAACTGACGAAGGTGTGCACGTCCTAGACGTGGACCGGACGTTGGGATACTGAACGCCATGACACGCCTGATCCTCGCCACCCGCAACGCCGGGAAAATCACCGAACTCAGGACGATCCTCGCCGACGCGGGACTGCCCCACGAACTGGTCGGCGCCGAGTCCTACCCCGACATCCCCGACGTCAAGGAAACGGGCATCACCTTCGCGGAGAACGCGCTCCTCAAGGCCCACGTCCTGGCCCAGGCAACAGGCCTCCCCGCGGTCGCCGACGACTCCGGCCTCTGCGTCGACGTCCTGAACGGCGCCCCCGGCATCTTCTCGGCCCGCTGGTCGGGCCACCACGGCGACGACAAGGCCAACCTGAACCTCCTCCTGGCCCAGCTCTCGGACATCGCCGACGAACACAGGGGCGCCCACTTCGCCTGCGCGGCGGCACTCGCCCTGCCGGACGGCACGGAACGCGTGGTCGAGGGCCGGCTGAGGGGCGTACTGAGGCATGCGCCCACGGGCACGAACGGCTTCGGCTACGACCCGATCCTCCAGCCGGAGGGGGACACGCGGACCTGCGCGGAACTCACGGCGGAGGAGAAGAACGCGATCTCTCATCGGGGGAAGGCGTTCCGGGGGTTGGTGGCGGTGGTGCGGGAGTTGTTGGGCTGATCCGTATACGGAAACGGCCTGCGCATCGATCCTTCGATACGCAGGCCGTCTGTGTGCGGCGGAAGGGATTCGAACCCTCAAGCCCGATCAAGGGCCACAGATCCTAAGTCTGCTGTGTCGCCATTGCACCACCGCCGCTAGTCTCCGCCATCGTACCGGCAGCCGCTCGGCGCACGTTGCCTCCCCTGCACCAGGGTATTGGTGATCGCGTGGCAGTTGGGGCACAGCAACCGCAGGTTCTCCCGCCGGTCGTCACTCCAGTCCCTGTTGACGTGATCGACCTCCAGGGGCAGCGACTTCCCGAGCCGCATCGGCTCGATCCCGCAAAGGGCACAGCGTTCTTCCACACCGAGTTCGCGCATCGCTCGCTTGAGTCGGGTGCCTGGGGTGCGCCTCACATGTGCCGACGTGTCCGCGACGAGGATCTCTTCGGCTGTCCGGCGGCGCTGGTTGTGCCTCATGCGCTCGGTGCGGACCACAGCTGTGAAGTGCGAGGTGTCGATGCCGTGGGCCTTGATACGCCGGGCGATGTGGGTGTGATGTCCGCCGCCCGGGTCCAGTCCAAGCGCGCGCAGGACATCGTTGACGCTCGTCGACGTGGCAACCGCCAACTCAAGCACTTTCCTCGTCCACCTGATCCCCTCACGTTCGAAGTGCGAGGTGTCCACCCCGAGCTTCTTCAACCGGGCTCGGATGCACTCCCGTGTCGAACTCCCCGGATCCACCCCCAACCGCTCCAACGCCTCCGACAACGTCCGCGCCCCTGAAGCCGCCTCCTCCAGCCGCTCCCGCGAATACGCGCTGACCCCCATGGTTCCCCTCCGGTCTCGACCACACGTTCGTGGCCTCGTACGGAGTAACGAACCGCTTGTCGGACAGTCACGCCCGAACCGTAAAGCTGATTGGTAGACTGCGGATCGTCGAAGCCTCCCCAGCGTGGACCCTTGTCCTCCCAGGAGGCTTTTTTCATGACCAGAACCTCGTCCACGACCGTGGACATACGACCCGCCACCCCCGCCGACCGCCCCACCATCGAGCGGCTCTGGCTGATGTTCCGTCACGACCTGTCCGAGTTCGGCACCGCGGCGGAGCCGCTGCTGCCCAGTCCCGACGGCTCGTTCCGCAGGGAGCGGGTGGATGCCGCGTTCGGTGGGGGTGGGGAGGACTGGGCGCCGTATCTCTTCGTCAGGGGGGAACGGCCCGTCGGGTTCGCGTTCGTGCGGGGGCTCAGTGGGCCCACTCGGGTGCTCAACAGTTTCTTCGTGGTGCGGGGAGTCCGGCGTGGTGGGGTCGGACTGCGGGCCGTCCGCGAGGTCGTCGCGCGGCATCCGGGTCACTGGGAGATCGCGTTCCAGGACGCCAATCCGGGAGCCGTGGCGTTCTGGCGGCGGGTCGGTGAGGAGCTCGCCCCGGGGGAGTGGACCGAGGAGCGCAGGCCGGTGCCGGGGCGGGCCGACCTGCCTCCCGATGTGTGGATCTCGTTCAGGTACGCGGAGGTGCTGGGGGCCTAGATCCCCAGGTCCTTGATGATCTTCGCCACGTGGCCCGTCGCGCGGACGTTGTACAGGGCGTGCTCGACCTTGCCGGCCTCGTCCACGACGATCGTGGAGCGGATCACACCCATGTAGGTCTTGCCGTAGTTCTTCTTCTCGCCGAAGGCCGCGTAGGCGTCGAGGACCTGCTTGTCGGGGTCCGCGAGGAGGGTGACCTTGAGGTTCTCCTTCTCGCGGAACTTGGCGAGCTTCTCCGGCTTGTCGGGGGAGATGCCGATGACGTCGTACCCGGCGCCGGCCAGCACCTCCAGGTTGTCCGTGAAGTCGCAGGCCTGCTTGGTGCAGCCGGGCGTCAGGGCCGCCGGGTAGAAGTAGACGATGACCTTGCGGCCCTTGTGGTCGGCGAGGGACACCTCGTTGCCGTCGGCGTCGGGGAGCGTGAAGGCGGGGGCAACGTCCCCGGGCTGGAGTCGTTCACTCATCGCGCTAGCGTAACCGGGGGTGCTGACAGTGCACTCCGCGCGAGAGCTGACAGACTGTGCGGCACAAGTACCAGCAGACTTCGGAGGCCGTACGGTGGCGGACACGTCGAACACGCCGGACACCAGAACCCCGGCGCAGATCGAGGCGGACATCAAGCGTCGCCGCGATGTCCTGGCCGACACGCTCGACGAGATCGGGGTGCGGGTGCACCCGAAGACCATCGTGGGCGACGCGAAGGCCAAGGTCGCGTCCAGCGTCGATCACACCCTCGGGAAGGCGTACGTCGGCGTCAACAGGGTCGTGAGCGACGTCAAGGGACAGTTCGTGGACGACGAGGGTGCGCCGAGGATGGAGCGGATCGTTCCTGTTGCCCTCGTCGCCGTCGGGGTCGTGGGGCTGCTCGTCCTCGGGTCCCGGCGTGGCAAGGGTCGTAAGGGCTGATTTCGCATGGCACCCGGCGGCGTACCGATGGGGCCGAGGCAGGTAGGTTCGTGGGCGTGAGCGCCAAGAGAGACGAGCTGAGCACCCAGCACGACAAGCTGCCCATCCGGATGCTGCACGACCGTGTGCTCGTGCGGCAGGACAAGAGCGAGGGCGAGCGGCGGTCGGGTGGCGGGATCCTGATTCCGGCGACGGCCGCGGTGGGGCGGCGGCTGGCCTGGGCCGACGTCGTCGCGGTGGGCCAGAACGTACGGACCGTCGAGCCGGGCGACCGGGTTCTGTACGACCCGGAGGACCGTGCCGAGGTCGAGGTGCGGGGGATCGCCTATGTCCTCATGCGTGAGCGTGATCTGCACGCGGTGGCCGCCGACCGGTTCGAGGGGTCCGAGGACTCGACGGGCCTGTATCTGTAAGTACGAAGCTTCGAAGGGGCCGGCGACCGTGGTCGCCGGCCCCTTCGCCGTGCCCCGTTCAGAGGTCTTCGGTCATTCCTTCTTGCGTGCCGTGCTCTGCGGGCCCGCCGTCGTCCCTCCGGTCGTCGTGCCGTCGGTGGTGCCGTCCGTTGTGGTGCCCGTCGTGCCGCCGGTCGTCGTCGTGCCGTCCGTGGTCGTGCCCGTGGTGCCGCCGGTGGTGGTCGTACCGCCGCCCGTCGTGGTGCCTGTGGTGCCGCCGGTCGTCGTGGTGCCACCGTCGGTGGTGGTCGTGCCTCCGGTGGTGGTGCCTCCGGTGGTTCCTCCGGTGGTGGTGCCGCCCTGGGTCTGGCCCTGGTCGCCCTGGCCGCCGGTGGTGGTCGTGCCGCCGTTGTCCTGGCCGCCCGTCGTGGACGGCTGGGAGGGCTGGATGCTCGGGGGTGCGACCGTTTCGGCGCCGTCCTGGAGCTGGAGGTCGAAGTCGTTCGCCGGGGTGCCCTTGAGGGCGGTCTTGGTGAACTGGGCCCAGATCTCGGCGGGCGCCCCGCCGCCGTTGACGCGGGCGAGGCCCATCGCGCCGTAGAGGGGCTCGTGGGCGGCGGTGGTCGGGTTCTGGCCCATGACGGAGACGACGGTGGCGAGGTCGGGGGTGTAGCCCGCGAACCAGGCCGCCGTGTCCTTCTCCGCGGTGCCGGTCTTGCCGGCCGCCGGGCGGTCGGCGCCCTGCGCTGCGGTTGCCGTGCCGTTGTCGACGACGCTCTCCAGGACGTTGGTCGTGGTGTCGGCGGACTCGCGGCTCACCGCGCGGGTGGTCTTCTGGGCGGGCAGCTTGATCTGGTCGGTGCCGTCCTTGGTGATCTTCGAGATCATCGTGTACGTGTGCCGCTGGCCGTGGTTGGCGAGGGTGGCGTAGGCCTCCGCCATGTCGAGGACGCTCGCTGTGGAGGGGCCGAGCGCGATGGACGGGGTGGCGGTCAGATCGGGGGTGTCGGCGGGGATGCCGAGGTCGATCGCGGTCTGCTTGACCTTGGCGGGGCCGACGTCCACGGCCATCTGCGCGTACACCGAGTTGACGGACTTGTCGGTGGCGGTGCGGACGGTGATGTCGCCGTAGGAGACGCCGTCCTCGTTCTCGGGGGCGTAGGAACCGCCGCTCCAGCCTTCCACGGGGCGCTTGTCGGTGCCGTCGTAGTAGGTGTTGGGGGTGATGGTCTGGCCGTCCTGGGTCTGCGAGCCGTTCTGGATCGCGGAGGCGAGGACGAACGGCTTGAAGGTGGAGCCGACTTGGAAGTCGCCGCGGGTGGCGCCGTTCGTGTACTGCTTGACGTAGTCGATGCCGCCGTACATCGCGACGATCTGTCCGGTCTTGGGGTCGACCGAAGCGCCGCCCGCGCGCACGTAGTTGTCGACCTTGCGGCTCTTCTTGTCGAGCTTGGACATGACTTGGTCGTTCACCGCCTTCACGAAGGCGTCCTGCTTGCTCTTCTGGAGCGTGGTGGTGATGCGGTAGCCGCCGGCTTCGAGGGTGTCCGCGTCGATGATCTTGTTGGTGGCGAGGTAGTCCTTGATCGCGGTGACGATGTAACCCCGCTGTCCGGACATGCTCGTCGACGCGGTGGCCTCCTTCGGCATCGGGAACTTCATGCCGGTGCGCGCGGACTGGGTGAGCCAGCCCTTCTTGACCATGCCGTCGAGGACGTAGTTCCAACGGGCCACCGCCGCGGCCTTGTTCTCCGGATGCGCCACGACGTCGTACTCGCTCGGCGCGTTCAGCAGTGCGGCGAGGTAGGCGCCGCGGCCGGCGTCGAGGTCGACGGCGTCCTTGCCGTAGTAGGCCTGGGCGGCGGCCTGGATGCCGTAGGCGTTGCGGCCGAAGTAGCTGGTGTTGAGGTAGCCCTCCAGGATCTGGGACTTGGACTCCGTGCGGTCCAGCTTGATCGAGATGAAGAACTCCTTCACCTTGCGGGTGACGGTCTGTTCCTGGCCCAGGTAGTAGTTCTTGACGTACTGCTGGGTGATCGTGGAGCCGGACTGGGTGCCCTTGCCGGTGGCGGTGTTCCAGGCGGCGCGGACCATCGCCTTGGGGTCCACGGCGGACTCGGAGAAGAAGTCCCGGTCCTCGGCGGCCAGTACGGCGTGCTGGGCGTTGGCGGAGACCTGGTCGAGGCCGACGTTCTCGCGGTTGACCTCGCCGTCGCGGGCGAGTTGGGTGCCGTCCGCGTAGAGGTACACGTTGGACTGCTTGGTGGCGAGGGCGTTCGCGGGCGGGATCTTGACCAGCGAATAGCCGAGGTAGAACGCGCCGATCAGCAGCGCCACGAGCACGATGACTCCGGCGAGTGTCATCCGCCAGGTCGGGATGATCCTGCGCCATCCGGTGCGCTTGGGTCGCTTGGGCTTCTTGGGCTTCTCGCCCCCGGATGCCCCGGGCGCCCCGGGGACGGCAGCCGCTTCCGGCTCTTTCGGTGCCCAGCCCTGCTCGGGCTGTTGCGGCTGCGGCTGGTCGCTCATGTCGTGCACGGACTCCTGTTTCGCGTCGTACCGTCCCGTACGGCCCCGCATGTTCCCATACGGTCGCGTATGTTCCTGTACGGCCTTGTGCGCTTCTGCGCCCCCAGACGAAGACTCTCGCACCATGCGTTCCGTTCCCGACCATCGGCACGCACTTGCCCGGAAAATGCGTGGCGTGCGTCACCACCTGCGGACTAGGCTCCTGCGCTTCGGTGTCAAGAGGTGTGGGAGGTTGGTTTCCGGTGGGTGCTGGGCGGTTGTACGCGGCCGTCGCGGCGGGGGGTTTCAGGCGGTACGCGACGTATCGGGCGGCGACGCTCGCCGGGGTGTTCACCAACACCGTCTTCGGCGTGGTCCTCGTCTACACCTATCTGGCGCTGTGGGACGAGCGCCCGCATCTCGGGGGTTACGACCAGGCGCAGGCGGTGACCTATGTGTGGCTGGGGCAGTGTCTGTACGCGACGCTGGCGATCCAGGGCGGCGGGTTCGAGAAGGACCTGATGGAGCGTATCCGTACGGGTGACATCGCCGTCGACCTGTACCGGCCCGCCGACCTCCAACTGTGGTGGCTGGCAAGCGACTTCGGGCGGGCCATGTTCCAGATGCTGGGGCGCGGAGTGATCCCGTTCGCGGTCGGCGCGCTGTTCTTCCCGATGGCGCTGCCCACGGACGTCGGCTCCTGGGCGGCTCTGCTGGTGGCGCTGCTCCTGGCGGTGCTCGTCAGTTTCGGCATCCGCTATCTGGCCGCGCTGAGCACGTTCTGGCTGCTGGACGGCACCGGCGTCAACCAGGCCATGATGATCCTGGGGATCTTCTGCTCGGGCATGGTGCTGCCGCTGAACGCCTTCCCGGGCGTGCTCGGCGAGGTCGTACGGGCCCTGCCGTGGGCGGCGCAGATCCAGATGCCGGCGGACGTGCTGATGGGGAAGACCGACCCGCTGCACGCGTACGCCTTCCAGGCGGCCTGGGCGGTGGCGCTGCTCGCGGCGGGGCGGATGCTGCAGTCGGTGGCTACGCGGAGGGTGGTGGTGCAGGGTGGCTGAGACGACCCACCGGAGCGAGCGCCGGACGGGGGAACTGCCGCTGTGGCGCGACGGGCTGCGCGCCTACGGGCTGATCGCCGGGATGTGGATCCGGTCGAGCATGACCTACCGCACCTCCTTCGTCATCACGGTCGTCGGCAACCTGCTGGTGACCGGTCTGGACTTCGCCACGATCCTGCTGATGTTCTCGCGGGTCGACTCGCTGGGTGGCTGGTCGCTGCCCGAAGTCGCCTTCCTGTACGGCCTGTCGGCGACCGCGTTCGGGATCTCCGACCTGGTCCTCGGCTCGATGGACGTGCTGGGCACCCGCATCCGCGACGGCTCCTTCGACACGCTGCTGGTGCGCCCGGCGCCGGTGCTGGCGCAGATCGGCGCGGACCATTTCGCGCTGCGCCGGCTGGGCCGGATCACCCAGGGCGGCCTGGTGCTGGGCTATGCGCTGCTGAGCGTCGACGTCAACTGGACGGTGGGGAAGCTGCTGTTGGTGCCGGTGATGCTGATCTGCGGGGCGGTGATCTTCGGGGCGCTGTTCGTGGCGGGCGCGGCCTTCCAGATCGTGGCGCAGGACGCGGCCGAGGTGCAGAACGCGTTCACGTACGGCGGCAACACCCTGCTGTCGTATCCGCCGGTCGTGTTCGGCAAGGACTTCGTGCGGGGCGTGACCTTCATGCTGCCGCTCGCCTTCGTCAACTGGGTGCCCGCCTCCTATGTGTTGGGGCGGCCGTACCCGCTGGATCTGCCGCCGGGCGCGGAGTTCGCCTCGCCCCTGGTGGCGTTCGTCTGCTGCGCGCTGGCCGGGCTGGCCTGGCGGGCGGGGCTCAAGTCGTACCGAAGTACCGGGAGTTGAGGGTGACAGAGCAGGCGTTCATCGAGCTGGACCGCGTCGAGAAGGTCTTCGACGTGCGCAAGAAGACCGGGTTCATGAAACGGGAGCGGCGCCAGGTGCGGGCCGTCGACTCCATCTCCTTCGCCGTGGCGCGCGGTGAGATGGTCGGCTACATCGGGCCGAACGGCGCCGGGAAGTCGACCACCATCAAGATGCTGACCGGCATCCTCACCCCGTCGGGGGGCCGGCTGCGGGTGGCCGGCATCGACCCGTCCCGCGAGCGCACCCGGCTCGCGCACCGTATCGGCGTGGTGTTCGGTCAGCGCACTACCCTGTGGTGGGACCTCCCGCTGATCGACTCGTACAAGCTGATGCATCGCATGTACCGCATCCCGGACGCCCGTTACGCCGAGAACCTCGACCGCTGTGTCGAACTCCTCGAACTGGGCGCCCTGTTGGACGTCCCCGTACGCCAGCTCTCGCTCGGCCAGCGGATGCGCGGCGACATCGCGGCGGCCCTGCTGCACGACCCCGAGGTGCTCTACCTCGACGAGCCGACCATCGGCCTCGACGTCATCTCCAAGGCCAAAGTGCGGGAGTTCCTGCGGGAGTTGAACGCCGAGCGGGGCACCACGGTGCTGCTCACCACGCATGACCTCCAGGACATCGAGCAGCTGTGCTCGCGGGTGATGGTCATCGACCACGGCCGTCTGATGTACGACGGTCCGCTCACCGGGCTGCACGAGGCGGGGGAGAGCGAGCGGACGCTCGTGGTGGACCTGGAGCGGGAGTTGCCCCCGATCGAGGTGCCGGAGGCGCGGACGGTGAAGGTGGAGGGGCCGCGGCAGTGGCTGACGTTCCCCGCCTCGGCGTCGGCGGCTCCGCTGGTGGCGCGGATCGCGGCGGAGTACCCGATGGTGGACCTGTCGGTGCGGGAGCCGGACATCGAGGCGGTGATCGCGAAGATGTACGCGGAACAGGCGGAGAAGGCGGTCTCCTAGTCCCTCGCGGCTCTCCGCCGAGCGGTCTCGCAGCCGCTCATGGCTCTTCGTGGAGCTTCCTCGTAGGCTGCCCTGTATGACCGACGACGCAGTCCCGGAGCTCCGCGCATCCGACGCCGACCGTGAGCGAGTCGCCGAGGTCCTGCGCGACGCCGTCGCCGAGGGCCGGCTCGACATGGAGGAGTTCGGGGAGCGTCTTGAGGCGACGTACAAGGCGCGGACGTACGGCGAACTGACCCCCATCACGGCCGACCTGCCGGCCCCCGGGGTCGCCCCGCCGCCGGTGAACATGGTCAAGGAGCCGGTGGAGAGCGGGAGTTGGGCCTCGCGGATCGTCGGCGGCGAAGGGTCCTCGACCGCCGCAGTGGCCATCATGTCCGGGTTCCAGCGCAAGGGACGCTGGACGGTCCCCAAGCGGTTCACCGCAGTCGCCTTCTGGGGCGGCGGCGAGATAGACCTGCGCGAGGCGAACTTCGCGGACCGCGAGGTCGAGATCAACTGCATCGCGATCATGGGCGGCACGCAGATCATCGTGCCGCCGGGCGTCGAGGTCGTCGTGCGCGGCATCGGCATCATGGGCGGCTTCGACCACAGCCAGGAGGGCGTGCCGGGCGACCCCGGCGCCCCGCGCGTGATCGTCACGGGCTTCGCCTTCTGGGGCGGGGTCGGCGTGGAACGCAAGCTTCCCCGGGCCGAGCGCCAGCGGCTCAAGGAGGAGCGGCGCCGGCAGAAACTGGAGGGCGGTTCGTCGACGAAGGAGCTCTACGGCTCCCACCACGACGCGCTCTCCGGTCTGAACGACGCCCACCGCGAGGCCATGGACGAGCACCGTGAGGCGATGCGCCGCCGGCACGAGGAGCGGCGGGAACGGCACGAGGAGCGCCGTGAGCGGCACCGGGAGCGGCGGGAGCGCAGGCACCGAGACTGGGACTGACGGGGACCGGCCGGGACTGATCCGCCGGTTCACAACCGGGCGGGGACCGCGCCCTTGAGGTCCGTCAGGTCGATGGTGTCCGCCATCTTGCGGTAGCCCCGGTCGCTGGGGTGGAGATGATCGCCCGAGTCGTACTGGGAGGCGTACCTGCGCGGGGCGTACGGGTCGCGCAGCGCCTTGTCGAAGTCGACGACGGCGTCGTACACCGTGCCGCTCCTGATCTCCGCGTTGACCCGCTGCCGTACGGCGTCCCGGGCCGCCGTGTACCGGGGGTAGCCGCCGAAGGGTGTCAGGGTGGCGCCGACGACCTTGATGCCGTGGGCGTGGGCCTGGCGGACCAGGGTGCGCAGGCCGGCCAGGATCCGGTCGGCGTCGGCGCCGTGCAGGGTGTCGTTGACGCCGAGGTCGAGGACGACGACCTTGACGTTCGGCCGGCCGAGCACATCACGCGCGAAGCGGGTCAGGCCACTCTGGTTCTCGGCGGGCCGGCCGGCATGGCCGGCGAGTATCTGGTTGCCGCTGATGCCCGCGTTGACGACGCTGTAGCGCGGCACGCCCTGCTGCCCGGCCGCCACGGCCGCGCGCAGCCGCTGCGAAAAGGCGTCCGGCCAGCGGCGGTTGGCGCTCACGCTGGAGGTGGAACCGTCGGTTATCGAATCGCCGAAAGCGACGACCGTGCCGTTCGCGTCGTGGCTCAGCACGTCCAGCGCGGTCAAGTAGCGCCACACCGAGGTCTGTTGGGTGTACGGCGTGGCGCTCGGGTCCTCGGCGCGGTCGCCGTCGGCCAGGTAGGAGATCTGCCGGGCGTAGGGGTGGTAGGTGACCGGGCCGGACTCGGCGGGGGCGTAGGTGGTGACCAACACGTCGACGCCCTGAGGGACTTGGAGGCGGACGGCGTCGCTCAGCACCTGCTGCCCGGCCGGGACGGTGACGGAGGTGGCGCCGCCGAAGGTCAGCCGGCGCATGGTGCCGGGGGCGGCGGCGGAGCTGTTGTGGCCGGCGGCGAGGGCGATCGAGGCGTGGGTGAGGGTCAGCGGTGACTGGCCGTAGAGGTTGGAGAGGGTGATCCGGGCGCTCGTCCCGGGGGCGCTCGTGTGGACGACGTTGCGCACCGAGCGGTCCGCCATGCCGGTCGGCTCGGTGCCGGGCTCGCCGCCCACCGGGGCGGCGGACCAGGCGCCGACCCAGGTGCCGGCCGAGGCGGGGGCGGCTGAGTTGTGCCCGCCGCGGCCTCCGGCGGGGGAGTCGCCGGCGCGGCCGTCGCCGGCGGAGACACCGGCGTAGATGCCGGCGGAAAGGACAACGATCAGGGTGATGATCGCGGAGAGCAGGGCACGATGCTTGGTGGGGGACACCCCCTCGTCCCCGGTGGGTCGCTCGGTCACGCGGTGCGGATCTCCTCGGGTGAGTGGCAGGGCCCTGCCATTTTGCCCTTTCGGGTGACGGTGGGAACTCCTGTTCCGTTCCGGGAGTCGGTCAGGAAGGGACAATATGCACGGTACCGGCGAACGGGTGGAGCGGATGGAACGTACGGAAGTGGGCGCTGGGAGCGATGGGCCGTCGTCCCGCCGCACGATGACCACATTCAGCGCGGCCGACGAGGAGAAGCAGCGCGGCGTACGCCGGATGAAGCTGACGGCGCTGGCCCTGCTGCTGTTCGTGGCCGTCGTGTACGTGCTCGCCAAGTGGGCTTCGAACTCGGGCGCGGGACCCTGGGCCGGCTATGTCGCCGCGGCGGCCGAGGCCGGCATGGTCGGTGCGATGGCCGACTGGTTCGCGGTTACCGCGCTCTTCCGCCACCCGCTCGGCCTGCCCATCCCGCACACGGCGATCATCCCCACCAAGAAGGACCAACTGGGCGTCTCCCTGGGCGAGTTCGTCGGTGAGAACTTCCTCTCCGAGGAGGTCGTACGACAGCGGCTGCGCGCGGTCGGCATCGGCAGCCGGCTCGGCGCCTGGCTGGCCGTGCCGGATCACGCCGACCGGGTGACGGCGGAACTGTCGGCCGCCCTCCGCGGAGCCCTCACCGTGCTGCGCGACTCAGACGTCCAGGCGGTGGTCGGCGAGGCGATCACCCGCCGCGCCGACGCCCAGGAGATCGCGCCCGGCATCGGCAAGATGCTGGAGAAGATCGTCGCCGACGGCGGTCACAAGCGGGTCGTCGACCTGATCGTCGCCCGCGCCCACGACTGGCTGGTCCTGCACGACGAACAGGTCATGGACGCCGTCGAGGGCGGCGCGCCCGGCTGGACCCCCAGATTCGTCGACAAACGGATCGGTGAGCGCGTCTACAAGGAGCTGCTCCGCTTCGTCACCGAGATGCGCGACATGCCCTCCCACCCGGCCCGCGGCGCCCTGGACCGCTTCCTCGGCGACTTCGCCGCCGACCTCCAGTCCGACACGGACACCCGCGCCCGCGTGGAACGCCTCAAGGGCGAGGTCCTCGGCCGCGGCGAGGTCCAGGACCTGATCGCCAGCGCCTGGACGTCCGTCCGCTCGATGATCGTGTCGGCCGCCGAGGACGAACGCAGTGAGCTGCGGCTGCGGGTGCGGGCCTCCCTGCTGTCGCTCGGCGCGCGGATGGCGGTCGAACCGAAGCTCCAGGAGAAGGTCGACGGCTGGGTCGAGGGCGCGGCGGTGTACGTCGTCACCACCTACCGCAAGGAGATCACCTCCCTGATCACGGACACGGTGGCGAGCTGGGACGCGGAGCACACGACCCGCAAGATCGAGGCGAACATCGGCCGCGACCTGCAGTTCATCCGGATCAACGGCACGGTGGTGGGGTCGTTGGTGGGGTTGTTGATCTACACGGTGTCGCGGGTGGTGGGGGTGTAGGCGGGTGTAGGGGCCGATTCCCGGGGGCACCCGGAGGGGGTTCGCTCGACGAGGAGGACCCCCATGGCGAGTGCGAGTGCCAGCGCGAGTGCCGACACCCCGGCCGGGACCGGCCGGACGATCACCTCGTCCATCCCCGCCCGGCTGGACCGCCTCCCGTGGTCCCGCTGGCACTGGACGATCGTCATCGGCCTCGGCACCGTCTGGATCCTCGACGGCCTGGAGGTCACGGTCGTCGGCAACATCGCGGGCCGTCTCTCCGAACCGGGCAGCGGCCTGCCGATCAGCTCCGGCCAGGTCACCGGCATCGCGGCGGCGCTGTATGTGGCGGGCGCCTGCGTCGGCGCCCTCTTCTGGGGCCACCTGACCGACCGCTACGGCCGCAAAAAACTCTTCATGATCACGCTCGCGGTGTACCTCGCGGCCACCGCGCTCACCGCCGTCTCCTTCTCCACCTGGTGGTTCTTCACCTTCCGCTTCCTCACCGGCTTCGGCATCGGCGGTGAGTACGCGGCGATCAACTCCGCGATCGACGAGCTGATCCCGTCGTACTGCCGGGGCCGCGTGGACCTGATCATCAACGGCAGCTTCTGGGTGGGCGCGGTGGGCGGCTCGCTGCTCTCGATCCTCGCGCTGAACACGAGCGTCTTCGCGCCGGACGTGGGCTGGCGGCTGACCTTCGCGCTGGGCGCCGTACTCGCCCTGGTGATCCTTCTCGTACGACGCCATGTACCGGAGAGCCCCCGCTGGCTGCTGATCCACGGCCGGGACCGGGAGGCGGACGAGGTGGTGACGTCGATCGAGCGCCGGATCGAGGCCGAACAGGGCCACCAACTGCCGCCCGCCGAGGGCGAGATCACCATTCACCAGCGGAAGACGGTCTCCTTCGCGGAGATCGCCCGCACGATCTTCCACGACTACCCCAGGCGCGCGACCCTCGGATTCTCCCTCTTCATCGGCCAGGCGTTCCTCTACAACGCGATCACGTTCGGCTTCGGCGCGATCCTGACGAAGTTCTTCGACGTCCCGACGGGCAACACCGGTTACTACTTCGCGGTCATCGCGGTGGGCAACTTCATGGGCCCGCTGCTGCTCGGCAAGCTCTTCGACACCGTGGGCCGCCGGGTGATGATCTCCTCGACGTATCTGCTCTCCGGCCTGCTGCTGTTCGGCACGGCGTGGCTGTTCGACCGGGGCTCACTGAGCGCGGCGACGCTGACGGCCTGCTGGTGCGCGGTGCTCTTCTTCGCCTCGGCAGGTGCGTCCAGCGCGTATCTGACGGTGTCGGAGATCTTCCCGATGGAGACCCGCGCGATGTCCATCGCCTTCTTCTACGCCCTAGGCACGGCGGCCGGCGGTATCAGCGGCCCGCTGCTCTTCGCGGACCTCACGGGCACGGGCAAGGTCGCCGACACGGTGCTCGCGTTCCGGATCGGGGCCGCGCTGATGTGCGCGGCGGGGCTGGTGGCGGCGGTGCTGGCGGTCCGCGCGGAGAGGCGGTCGCTGGAGGACGTGGCCACGCCGTTGACGGCGGCGAAGTCGCCGGCGGTGAGTACGGCGGGGGCGGCGTAGGAGGGGAGACGGGTGGCCGGGCGGGTCGGTCGGCGCGGGGTCGGCGTGCGTCCGGGCGCCGGTCGGCACGCCGGGTGGACGTGCGGAGTCTGCCGAACCCGGGTTCGCCGTATCTGAGTACGCGTACTCTGTTGCGCTCCGCCGCACCGGGGAACCCTCGTACGTATGACCGAGAAGCTGCTGAGCCCCCTGCGGACGTGCCCCTGGCCGGAGCGCTGGCTGACCCGCATCCTCGGCGCCGCCCTCGCGTCGGCGGCGTACTTCGTGTGCGTCGCCTGGACGGGGGCGTCCGTCCCGGGCGTGCTGGTCCTCGGGGTGATTCTGCTGGTCCTGGCGGGCTACTTCGGCCGCCGCGACGACCCGGCCTGGCCCGTGCTGCTGGTGGCGGTGCCCCCGGCCGGCCTGATGTACGTCACCCACCCGCGGGGCTACGCCAACTGGCCCGACGAGACCGCATGGCCCCAGCAGTGGGCGTTCGCGACGTTCGTGATCGGTGCGGGGGTGCTGGTGGCATCGGCGGTGGGCCGACGTTTCCGCCCGTGCGAGGAGGACTCGGCGGAGGGCGTGCTGTCGGCCCACGGCTGCTGAACCGCCGTAGCGGACGCGCTTCTCGGTGACAGCGCGTCGGGGGTCATGCCTGCCGGTCGGCGACCGCCCAGGACGCCAGGGCGACGGCACCGGCGACTTCGAGGACGGCGGGCCAGGCGCCCACCTTCTTGGCCAGGGGATGGGACCCGGCGAACGCGGCGACGTAGGCGGCCGTGAGTGCCCCGGCCGCCTTTCCGCCGGCCCGCTGCCGCCACTGCTGCGCGGCGGCGGCTCCGGCAACGGCCAGTACGGCCCCGCCCAGTTGACGCTTCTTCGTCCAGCGGGCCACGCCGTATCCGCCGACGAGCCCGCTCGCGGCGACCACCGCGCTGGGAACCTTGGCCATGACATACCTCCTGGGACAGCCGATGCCTGATAGCAGGGAATCCTATCCGGTTGATAAGAGTCGCCTGTCGCTGGCATAAGTGAATTCCCTGAATTTATTTCGCATTGCTGTGGAACCTGAAATTATTGTGTCCACGTGACGATCTATTGAGATTCCGGTAAGAAACTCGATAATCTTGCCGCCCATAGCGCGAACGGGCGGTCGGCTGCCCGTTGCGTGTCTCTCACCCCTGCCATCCCGTGCCTGCGGCCGCTGACGAGCGGGCGATCCATGCTGTCCAGGTGACGGGGGCGTCGTTCCGGAATTGCTCGAATTACTGGAATCGAAGGAGTCGTTCGTGAGTAAAGAAAGAACCCGTCTCGTGCGTACGAGACGGACTTGGCGTGGAATTGCCGGAGCCGTCACGGCAGTCGTGCTGGTCGGTGGCGGTTTCGCCGTGGCGAATGCATCGACGGACACCGGAACCGGCAAATCGGCGGCGGGCGTCAAGCGCCCGGTCGACAAGAAGGCCACCGGCGTCGGCGCCGTGGTCAGCGCGGCCAACGAGTTCCTGAACACGCTGGACGCCGACCAGCAGGCGGAGGTGCTGCTGGACTTCTCGCAGGCGAACGCGACCGCGTGGTCGAACCTCCCCTGCGGTTCGACCTGCCGTCCCGGCATCCAGCTGGGTTCCCTGACGGACACTCAACTCGCCGCCGCCATGCAGGTGGTGAAGCTCGCCACGGGTACCGGCAAGGGCACCGGGTACGACCAGATCACGCAGATCATCAAGGCCGACGACGTGCTCAACGCCGCACAGAGCACCAGCTCCGGGGGTCCGGCGCCGTCGGACACCGCGTCCAGCACGGCCTCCGCGGACCCGTCCGCCACTGCCGACCCGTCCGCGAGCTCGACGGCCACCGACGCACCGACCGACGTCCCGACCGGCACCCCGCCGTCCGGCGGTGCCGGCGGCGGCATGGGCGGCTACGGCAGCGGCGTCTACTTCCTGGCGTTCCTCGGCACCCCCTCCACGACGGGCACCTGGCAGCTGCACTTCGGCGGCCATCACCTCGCCGTGAACGAGACCTACAAGAAGGGGAAGGTGGCAGGCGCCAGCCCCTTCTTCGTCGGTGTCGAGCCGAGCAGCTGGACCGCCGACGACGGCACCACGTACTCGCCCCTGGAGGCGCAGCGCAACGGCATGCTCGCCCTCACCGGCAGCCTGAGCACGGAACAGCTGGCCACCGCCAAGCTCTCCGAGTCGTTCAGCGACGTACTTCTCGGCCCGGGCGAGGACGGCCAGTTCCCGGCGACCAAGGAAGGCATCAAGGTCAGCTCACTGTCACCGAAGCAGAAGCAGCTGGTCCTGAAGGCCATCCACCCCTGGATCGCCAACGTGGACGACGCCACCGCGAAGAAGCTCATGAAGACGTACGAGCATGAGCTGAACGAGACCTACGTCGGCTACTCCGGCGGCACCGCCCTGGACACCCAGGGCGACTACGTGCGCATCGACGGCCCGGGCGTGTGGATCGAGTTCGTCTGCCAGAACGGCCTCGTCTTCCAGGGCAAGGTCCACTACCACACCGTGTACCGCGACCACACCCGCGACTACGGCAGCGAGTTCACCTTCTCATGACCCGACCGCGAACTTGGCTGACCACAGCGCTACTTCGCCTGGTGGCCGGGATCGCGATCGCGGTACCGGCGGCGCTCCTGCTCGGAGCGTCGCCGGCCGCCGCGCACCCGATGCCGCACTCTGTGGTCCAACTCGACGTGTACCAGGCCTCGGTGACCGCGCGGCTGGCGCTGCCGGTCGACGACTTCTCCCGGGCGAGCGGCATCGACCTCAACACGATCGCCTCAACCGCTCTCCCCACCAAGTCCGTTGCGATCCGCACCTACCTCGCCCGGCACATCCATCCGACCACTCTCAAGGGCAAGGCCTGGCAGGTCAGCATCGGCGCGCTGAGCCTCAGCCGCACCGAACAGACCTCCACCGGCCCGTACCGCGAGCTGATCGCGAAGGCCGTTCTCACCCCGCCGGCCGGAGCGGACGTACGGCACTTCACTCTCGACTACGACGTGATCGTGCACCAAGTCGTCACCCACGTGACGCTGGTGTCGGTCCGACAGGACTGGGCCGCAGGGCGGGTCGAGGGCGACGGCGCCACGCAGGTCGGCACCATCCGCCTCGACGTCCGGCGCATGAAGGTCCCGCCGCTGACCGTCGACCTCGGCAAGGGCAGTGCCTGGAGCGGTTTCGTCGCGATGCTCGAACTGGGCGGCAACCACATCCTCACCGGCACCGACCACCTGCTGTTCCTGCTCATCCTGCTGCTGCCGGCACCGCTGTTGGCGTCCGGCGGGCGCTGGAAGGGCCTGGCACGCCCGCGCGCCGCGCTCACGCGCATCGGCGGCATCACGCTCGCCTTCACCGTCGGCCACTCCGTCGCGCTGGCCGCGACCGCCCTCACCCGCTTCGAGATCCCGGGCCGACCGGTCGAGGCGTTCATCGCGGCCAGCATCCTTGTCGGAGCGGTCCACGCGATCCGCCCTCTGTTCCCCGGCAGGGAAGCGATCGTGGCGGGCGTCTTCGGCCTGGGCCACGGCATGGCGTTCTCGTTCGTCCTCGCCGAAATGCACCTGTCCACAGCCCAGTTGGCGACCAGTCTCCTGGCCTTCAACCTGGGCATCGAACTGGTCCAACTCCTGCTGGTCTGCCTGGCGTTGCCGTCGCTGCTGGTCCTCGCGCGGCTGCGGGTGCAGCCCGCGCTGCGGGTGGGCGGTGCGCTGATCACGGCTACGGCGGCCGGCGGCTGGATGGCGGATCGGTTGGGGCTGCCCAACCCGGTGGCCAGGGCGGCCGACAGTGCGGGATCTCATACGACGGGGATGCTGACGGTGCTTGCGGTGGCGGCGGTGGCGGCGGGCGGATGGACGCTGGTCGTCCGCCAACGTCAGCGTCAACGTGAGTGCGGGATAGGGGAATTGGGGACAGCTACGTCGATGACGTAGATGACCCAGAAGACGCGGATGCGGGCCGGTGTGTGATTCCCCGGCCCGCATCCGTGATCAGGGCCTCACGAGGAGAGCCACTCCGTGGCGTTGAGGGCGAGGGCGGCGTTGGTGGCGCCGGTGTCGTTCCAGCCGTCGTAGAGGGTGTTGCCGGACTGGCCGGTGCCGTCGTCGATCGGCGAACTGTCGCCCCAGAACGCGATCTTGCCGCTGCCGTAGGTGCTGGTCAGGAAGAACGCGCCGGTGTTGCCGGAGTAACCGCTGCGGTACACAAGGCCCTTGACGGCAGAGTTGTCCGCGGGCGTGAGGGTGGCCGTCGTGCCGTTGGCGATCAGGCTCTTGGTGACGGTGCCGAAGGAGCCGTGCAGTACGGGGTCACTGCTGTCGGTGATGGCCTTCGGGTAGCCGGAGCTGATGTTGAGGGAGTCGATGGAGAACCCGAACGGGTCGTCGCTGTCCACGCTGTTGTTGGTCATGAGGTCGTTGAGGATCTCGACTGCGTCGTAGCCGTCGTTGTTGCGGTCGGCCCCGGTGTGGTCGGAGATCATGAACAGACCGCCACCGGCCTGCACGAACTTCATGATTGCCGTCTTCTCGGCCGTCGTGAACTTGGTGTTCGGCTCGGGCAGCACGAGCGTGTCGAAGTTCGACAGGTCGTTCGCCGACGAACCGCCGTACGTGAGCGCACTGGTGGCGGTCCTGAGGCTGTAGTCGCCGGTCTGCTGCAGGGCGACGCCCCACGAGGAGAGCGCCCCGGTCCAGTCCGTCTCGGAGGACGGCGAGGAGTCCTCGGCCAGCGGGTCGGGCTTGCTGGTCGAGATGATCCAGTCCGCGTTGCCCGCCTCCTCCGCGTGCCCGTCGTCGAACAGGACGCGGTGCGTGGTGGCCGCGGCGGCGGGGGTGACGGCGGCTGCCTGGACGGCCGCGCCCGTGGCCAGCAGACCGAACACGGTGACGGCGGTGGTGAGCTTGCGACGTGACGTGAACTTGCCAAGCCTGGGCATCCGGTGAACCTCCGTGAAGTGGGGGGATTCCATGAGTGGGGGTGGAGTGAAGCGGAGTGAACAGGGGGTGCGGGTGCTGCGGATGTCGCTGACTGCGGTGAATCTTCGCGCGTAGAACGGTAGTTGAGTGATCACCGATCAACACAAGGGAGGACGGTACACACGGGATAGGGAGCGGCGGGAGAGGATCCCGGCGGTTCACGTAGATCTCTTACTCGGCGGAGCGGGTGTGAGGAAACGGCGCGGTGCCGGGCGCGTTGACGCATGGCGACCCGGCACCGAAGTGCTGACGTACTGCCGTGAGGTGCTTGAGGTGCTTGAGGTGCTTGAGGTGCTCGCGAACCGCTTACCGGACGTCGACGAAGTCGCCGGCCGCGGTCGCCGCGGCGGTGGTGGAGGTACCGGCGAAGACGTAGCGGTAGTACCCGTCGACCGTGGCCTTCGTGGTGGTCTTCAGGACGCCGGTGCTGTTGGTCTTGACCGTCGTGAGGGTGGTGTAGGTGCTGCTGCCCTTCTTGCGGAACTGCAGCTTCGCGGGCTGGGACACGTACCCCGCGTACTTGCCCGTCGACCAGTTCGCGCGGGCGAGCTTGCCCGTGACCGTGATGGTCTTGCCCTTCTTCACCGGCTCCGGCGTGGCATCGGCGGTCAGCGTGGAGGCCTTCTTGATCGCGGTGGTGGCGACGTCGTCGTTGTAACTGGCGTTCGCGTACAGGTCCCAGGCCCCCAGGAACAGCTTCCAGGTCCCGGCCACGCCGTTGTCCTTCATGTCGGTCGCGGGGTGGATGTTGAAGACGGCCTTGCAGGTGTACGTCCCCTGGGTCGCCGTCTCCGTGCAGGCGGGGTCGTCGTCCGTCCCCAGTCCGCCGGTGATCCCGTCCGTGGTCGAACTGTCCGTCCCCTGCCACAGGAAGGCCTCGGTGAGCGCGACGCCGTTCTGGTCCGTCGCGGTGTACGTGACGGTGACGGACTTCGTGCCGGTGGTGCCCAGGACGATGTCCTTGCCGCCGTTGATGACAGCGTGCGAGAACTTGGTGTTGCCCAGGGAGTCTCTGGGCTGAACGGCCGCCGAGGCGAAGGACCTTAGCTCCGCCGCGGCCCCTCTGCGCTCGGCCGCCTGAGCGGCAACCGGAAGAGCGAGCGCGGACAGAACCACGGCACCGGAGACAACGCCGGCCGCAACGCGTATACGCATGAAACCCCCACAGGAACCTGAGAGGCCCGCCCAAGTCTCCACTTGGCCAGGCCTGTTGATCTCCGCATCATATGAACTCAGGTCGGAAATGGTGAAGATCTCTTGTGCAATAAGTGCGTAACGGGGCAGTGGGGATTGGGGAGTTGGTATCGACCAGGCCTCGCGGTCCCTCTGGCCGACGTCGGCGGCGGTGCCACTGCTGCTGACGCTCAGGCGTTACTCCAGAAGGCAAGAGCCTTGTTGATCAGGCTCCTTGCCGAGTCTCCGTGGCACGCCGCGCCGCCGAGGGCATCGAACGCCTTGTGGTGAAGGGCCAGTTCACCGGCGTCGGTGATGTCCACGCCGCAGGAGACGAGTTCGTAGTGGGCGCGGTCCTCACCCATGTTGAATCCGGGCATGGGGACGATGCCGAACTCGGCGGTGGCAGGGAGGATTCCAAGACCGAGCGAGGGCAGGTCCATGTCCCGGAGGAGACGCTCCATCTGTCCGCACATGACCTGACGCCCCCGACCGTCGTGTAAAGGGCCTGTTCGCCGAGGATCACGTCATAACGGTGCTCACCGTCGTACAGAACCCGCTGCCGCTCCATGCGTTTGGCCACGCCCGCCGGCACGTCGTCCGGAACTCCGAGAAAGTCGACGACGCGGCGCAGGATCGCGGTCGCGTACGCCTCGGTCTGGAGCGTGCCCCAAATCATGGTGGGGACGTACGCCCTGCCGTGCCGAGTCTGCTGATACCAGCCGATCACCTCGTCCTGGATGTCTTCCGTGCCGGTGGACAGCCGCTGTTGCCACGGAATCGAACTGGTCACTGCACGTTCCCTTCGGTTGCTGACGGTGAACCAGCCGAGCTCATACCGTGCGCAACGGATCGCGGATCATCGCTCGTACATCGGCAGCGCAATCCGGCCGGTCATCAGGACGTCGTGATTCGCGAAGAGCGCATCGAGGTCGAAGTGCCGATTAATGTGTGCGGCCCACTCTGCGAACGCCAGGTCCGTGTGCGCCTCGCCCACGCGGGCGCGGCTCGCCTGGGTGAGAATCCAACGCGCCTGGTCACCACCGCTCGTACGGCTACCGAGGTCGCGCGCCAGCCGCCACAGCGAGTCACCGTCGTCCTCTTCATCTACGCTCGTCGCCGGACTGTGTGATGTAGGCGACGCTGAGGTCTCCGAGAGGAAATTACGGGCAGCTGACCATGTAGTGAACTTGGTTGTGGCAGCCCTTATTGAGTCGCCCCCGGGGGTGGGGCGACCGATCGTGGCACTGTGCGCTCGTAGGGTGCCAGTGTCGCTCTACAGCAGCGACCTTCGCACCGCGTCGACCAGCGAAGCCGCACGCACATCGGCGGCCCCTCCGATGATGCTGTTCATCACGTAACCGAAGGCAATGCCGTGCTCCACGTCGGCGAAGCCAAGTGAGCCCCCTCGCCCGGTGTGGCCGAAAGCGCTCGCGCTGGTCATGGGATTGGCTTCGGTGGGCAGCATGTATCCGCTGCTGAATCGGCTTGGGATCAGCATCACTTGGTCCTTCCCGCCAGCCTGTTCCTTGGTTGCCGCTGCCAGGGTTTCCGGGGTGAGCAGGCGCACGCCGTCCACCGCGCCGATCAGTGCGGCGTACATGCGAGCCAGCCCGCGAGCAGTGCCGATGCCGTTGGATGCCGGGAGTTCCGCGGCCTGCACCTCGGGCGAGTCGAAGTCGATCTCGTTGGGGTCGGTGACGGCATACGCCCTATTACTGAACGAGGTCGGGTCGCGCCAGGCGGCGACGAGTTCGCGGAGTTCCTCGGGAACCGACTCGGCGGGCACGGTGGTGAGGTCGACGTCCGGCCGCTGGTACACCATGCGGCTGACCCGATCGCGTTCATCCGCCGGCAATCCGATGAAGAAGTCCAGCCCGAGGGGAGCAGCGATCTCGTCGGCGAAGAAGCGGCCCGGCGTACGGCCGGACACTCGGCGGATCACTTCGCCGACCAGCCAGCCCCAGGTCCGACCGTGATAGCCATGCGCGGTGCCCGGAGTCCACAGGGGACGCTGAGCTGCCAGTGCGGCCACCATCGGGTGCCAGGCCAACGCCTCGTCCAGCGGGACTGGTTGGTCCAGCGCGATCAACCCGGCCTGGTGGGACAACAGCCAGCGCACCGGGATGTCCGCCTTGCCGTTCGCGGCGAACTCCGGCCAGTACTTCGCCACCGGTGCGTCCAGGTCCAATACGCCGCGCTGGGCCAGCATGTGCACCGCTGTCGCGGTCGCCCCCTTGGTGGCCGAGTAGACGAGCTGCAGCGTGTCCCGCGTCCACGGACGACCGGTCTCGGTGTCGGCGACGCCTCCCCACAGGTCCACCACCGGTCGGCCGTACTGGTACACGCACACCGCCGCGCCGATGTCCCCGTGCTGGGAGAAGTTCGCCTCGAACGCCTCACGCACCGGTTCGAATCCAGCCTCGACCTCGCCGTCGATCGTCGTCATGCCGTCCATCCTGGCATTTGGATCGGCTGCTCCAGCGGGGCGGGTTGGCCCTCGAAGTGCGAGACGGCGACTGTCAGGCCGCGACGGGAAGCGCCTGAAGACGCTCGCGGAACTCACGGACGGCGGAGACGGATTTGCGCGATTCGAGTCGAGCGTTGAACTCCTTCAAGCGGTCCAGAGCTCGTACGGAGCTGACACTGCTCTCCAGGAGCCCGGCGCCGTGGTTCGCGGCGTCCAGAGCCCCTTCCAAGTCGCCGCCGGCGAGCCGTGCCTCCGCCAGGCGGCTGGACCGTACGGCTTTGTCCCGGGGAACCGCGCTCTCTACGGAGGTTTTCAGGGCACTCGTCGCGCGCTCCACCTGCCCGGAACGCAACAGGACCTTGCCTTCGGTCGACTTCAACTGCGCCTCGCCGAACCAGTTGAGCCAGTCAGGGTTCTCCTCCGCCGAGCCGTGCTCCCAGAGGGACACGGCTCGGTTGAGCGCCGTTCCGGCGTTCCGGTGGTCCCCGTCACGTGACAGTGCCTCGGCCTTGTGCAGGTAGAGGAAGGACTGGGTGTACGGCGACAGAGATTGAGGTGCGTTGTCGATGCCGGTCGAGATGAGGTCGACCCGCTCGGCGGTCCGTCCAGCCTCAGAGACCTGGACTCCCATCTCCGCGAGGATAAAGGCGCCGAAGGCGTCGTCTCCAGAAGTCCGAGCGCTACGCAGGGCCCCGACGTAGTAGTGCTGGCCGGCGGACCGCAGGCCAGCGTCGTAGGCCATCCAGCCGGTCAGGTGCGACACCCGGGCCGCCAGCGAGTAGAGGCGGACGCGAATCCTGTCCGTGTAGCGTCCGGCGCCGAGGAGGCCAGTTACCAAGGCGAGGTCACCGCGTGCCTGTTCCAGGAGCCGGGCGCCTCCGAGTTGGTCGTCGAGCGTGCGGAGCGTGCTGATGCGCTGCTCGATCGTCGAGACCATCGTGTCCGTGACCTGGTCGCCGTTGAGCGCCGAGGCGAAGGCGGAGGGCGCGTCTGCCCAGCTCGCTGCGAGGCCCGTCAAGGCGGCGCCGGTGATGGTGAGAAAGCCCCGGCGGTCCATGCGGCCACTCCCGACGAGTTCGGACAAGGCTTCAACGGTACCGGCCTCGGTCCACGGCGTGGTGAGCTCCGCGATCTCCCAGACGGGGAGCCACCGCGGCCATCCTTCCTCCCGGACCTGCTTGTACGGGACGCGCAGCAAGTCGGCGAGCACGCGCTGGGCGTCAGCGTCCGGCTCCTGTCCCTGCTCCCACTTCCACACGGTCGTCCGGTTGGTCGCCAGCGGGATTCCGAGTGATCTGCCGTGCGCTTGCATGAGGCGGGCGAACTCGGCCTTGCCCCATCCGCGCGTGTGGCGGAGGAAGGTCAGCGGGTGGACTGCCAGCGGTTCACCAGGCACGTCATCACTCCCGTCATCCCCTCGCGGCGTAGTGGGGAGGCTACTTCGCGTGTCCGTGTACGGGGAGGGCGTCCCCATGAGGAACCCCCTAGAAACGTTCCGCCTTGCGTGCTTGGGCCGTTGACTGAGTGTCAGCCGTCCAACGAGGAGCGCGCGCAGGGCGTCCGCTTCGGGAACGGTTCCTAAGATCGGCGGCTTCGTCCCCGTGCCCCCCGTCGGGGACGAAGCCGTTCTCCATCGCTTCGGAGGCGTCCCCATATGTCCACGATCGTCCATCGATTCGTCTTCGCCGGTACGGAAAGCGACGTGTTCTTCGCCCGGCGCAAGGTCATCGACCAGGTCCGTACGTGGGGCGTGCCGATGGACGACGAGAAAGCTGACGCCATACGCCTGGTCGCATCCGAGCTCATCACCAATGCCGTGGTCCACGGGAAGGGTCCTGTCACCGTCACGCTCTACCTCCGGTCTGGATCCCTGGTGATCGATGTCCTCGACGGCAACTCATCAGCCCCGCAGATGAGTTGGGCCCAAGACGAAGACGAGAGCGGTAGAGGACTGGCGCTGGTCGATCTTCTCGCCTTGCGTTGTGCCTGGGCGCCATCTGAACGCGGCAAGCACGTATGGGCGGAGATCGAGCTGCCGATGACAGCGCCTGCCATACGAGCCGCCGTTCTGCGCCGGTTCTTCGCGCGTCGGCCGAAGCACGGAATCGTGGCTGAGCCCGAGCCGCTCACCCTGGCGGTCGCGTGATGGGACGACATTCGCTACGACGGAATCCGCTGACCGATTCCGATGTGGTCTTCCGTCCTTCCCGTCGCGACATCGACCCCGTCACCCGGCAACCCACCGAGTACGCGCTCTGGGACCGCCACGAGTGGTTGGCCCGCGGCGAGTGCTGGCTGTGGTGCGGACGTGACGACGTCGAGGTGACATGGATCGGGCCTGTCCAGTCGAGCGGCATGCACGCGGCCTTCTACGTCTGCCGCGCATGTCTGTATGAACCGGATCAGCGCCTCCTGGAGACCAACATGCGCGAGGACACGAGCGTCTTGCCGACGAGTCGCAGGCCCACCCACTCGCGGGTGTAGGGCCGCACATCTCCCCCAAGGACAGCCGCTCCACAGCATCACTGCTTCCCGGCCGTGGGGCGGCCATCGACCTCCCGCCGGCCCTGGCGGGAGAACCGAAAAGGAAGGAGCACGAGGTGGAAGAGCCCACGACACCGACTCCGGCCCGAAGTGGCCTCCTGGTGGCGGTGACAGAACTGACCGCCGTCCATGACCGGTACGACAGCCTCCGGTCGGACAACCAGGGTAGTTCCGGCGACGCGCCGTGGCCGGGTGGCGACGGCAATCTGCACGACAGCGAGTAGGCACCAAGCGGTGGGGGCCGGTGCGGTCGGCCGTGCCTGCCCCCACCGCGTCCGAAGCACGTGGCTGAACCCATGGGAGGACGCAACGATGGAACATCAGTTGATCAGCGCCATCGAGACAACACTCGGATGGAGCGGACCCGAGGAGCTGGGCAAGGACTTCGTACGCGGGAGCATGGACGACCCCGCACTCGTCTCCCGCATCATGACCCCGAACCGCCTGCTCGACATCGCCATGCGCAGGAGCCTGAACCGCCCGCAGTTCCGGTGCTTCCAGAAGGGCGAGGAGGTCCATCCGGCCATCTACTACACCGACAGCGTCAGTCCCCGGGGCCAGAGCATCTCCATGGTCAACATGCGCAGCCTGGGCAGGCTCCTGGGCGAAGGCGCGACGGTGATCATGGACCAGGCCAACGTCTTCGATCCGACCATGGAAGTCGCCTGCCGGGCCCTGCAATGGTGGTCCCACGAGCGAGTCCAGGTCAACGCGTACCTGACCACGAACGACGCCTCCGGCTTCCCCCTGCACTGGGACGACCACGATGTCGTCATCGTCCAGCTCGCGGGTGAGAAGGAATGGGAGGTCCGCGCGACCTCCCGCAACGTCCCGATGTACCGGGACGCCGACCCCAACACCACTCCGAGCGACGAGATCATCTGGTCTGGCCTGATGCGGACCGGCGACGTCATGCACATACCCCGAGGCCACTGGCACCAGGCGACACGGACCGGCAGCGGCTCCGGCAACAGCCTGCACGTCACGTTCGGCATCACCAAGCGCACGGGGGCGAGCTGGCTCGCGTGGCTGGCCGACTGGTGCCGCGAGCACGAGATCTTCCGCCACGATCTCGACCGCTGGCAGGGAACAGGCAGCGAAGCCCTGACCGCGGCTGCCGCCCAGTTGGTCAGCGAACGCCCGCCGCCCGACTTCCTGGCCGCCTTCGAGCAAGCGACGACCCTGCCTCGGCACCTGCCGTTCCTCGACGTACTCGGGCCGCTCGACGCCGTGGTGTGCACCACCCATTTCCCGCCCCAGATTCAGGAACACGGAGAGACCGTCGACATCGTGGCCTCGGGGAAGAAGCTCACCCTCGCGGCCAAGGCACTGCCCGCTCTGCGTCTGCTGCTGAGCGGCAGGCCAGTCGAGCTGGAACAGGCCGCGGCCGTCGCCGGGGCCGAAGTAGCGGAGGTCGCTGAGATCCTCGTGGAGGAGGAGCTGTGCGCGGTGCTGACCCCCGAGTTGTTCTCGGGCTACACCGGTCTCGTCACGAACGCCGGCTCCTGACCGGGGCGCTCGACCTCGGCGTCACAGCACTCGACACCAGCACCAACTACCTCGGCTTCCGTTCGCATCAGGTCCTGGCGCAGACGGCCGGCGACCTGCTGCCGAAGTTCACCGTCTCCACGAAGGTGGGCTACTTTCCGGGACCGGGCGGGGCGGAGCACTCCTTGGACCCCGTACGGCTGCACGCGGCCGTGGAACAGGCGGCTGGGGACCTGGGGCAGGAGCCGGATCTGGTGTTCCTGCACAACCCGGAACACTCGCTCCGCGAGGCCGGCCCGCATGGCCAGGAGGTGCTGACAGAGGCGTGCGCTGTCCTCGATGACGCTATGAGCAAGGGCCTGTGTGCCGCCTGGGGCATCGCGTCCTGGGATCCATCGTTCCTGGTGGGACTGATCGGCCCGACCGTTCCGAGGCCAGCGACCCTCATGGTCCGCGCCGGCCTACTCGTCGGAGTCAGAACGCTGGACGCCGCGGACGCACTCATCGAGGCGTGGGACCTGGACCCCAGCGAGGTTTGGGGCATGAGCCCCTTCGGCGGCAGTACCAGCGACTCGGTGTGGGCCAGGATCGACCCCCGTGTCTTCCTCGGTGACAGTCATCAACTCTCGCGCGTGCAGGCGGCGTTCATAGCCGCCTATCACATCCCGAGGGTCGGCACTGTGGCTGTGGGCACTGATGATCCCGCCCATCTGGGCGACCTCGTCGGCGCCCTGGTCGGCGAGGTCGAGGAACTAACGGTCCAGGAGTACCGGAGTCTCCTGCGGGACCGTTCACGCGATCAGCCGGTCTGAAGCTCCTTGATGACCTGTTCGGCCTTGCGCCGGGCGGGTTCCAGCCGAGGGTCTTCTGGGTGTGCGTACGGCCCGAGGAGCTTCGAGCAGGCGAACAGCGTCATCAACTTGCCGTCCCGGCTCTCGAAGTCGGACCGGCGCTCGTGCCATACGCGGTCGGCCAGAGCCGGGACAGCAAGGGAACTCGCCCACAGCGAGGCCGAGTCCAGCCCCAGCGGCGCGTTACCCCAGTCCTCCCAGTCGAAGAGACTGAACGCCGGAGCGGTCATGTTGGCCCAGTTCAGGTCCGCGTGGGCCGGTACCCACTGTTCGATGGTCGGATCGAAATCGCCGGAGAAGACACCGTGGATGGACTCGGTGACGAGGGCCTGGGTGATGGTGTCGGTGTCCGGTGTGGCGATCCGACTCGTGTGCTGGGCCGCCAGCGCGTCCAACGACGCGTTCAATGCCCCCCACCAGTCATCTGACAGCTTCGGGACTCCACTCAGGATGGCGCTTCCGATAGGGGCTCCTGGCATGAGCTCGGTTTCGTCGGCTCGCCACATCACCTGCCCGTCCGTGGCCCGCCAGACCACACATCCGTGCCATTCGGGCTGGGCGATGCCTTCCAGACGCGCGGCACTCTCAGCGCCGTTCCACCCCTGGTCGGGGATCTTGTCGAGCAGGCGCCGTTCGATCCGCACCCAGGTGTCGCGGTCTGTTCTGGCCCCCACGGATCGGCGCTTGCGCACCATCGTGTCCGGGAGCAAGCCCACTTGCAGAGACCGCTCGACGCGATCAAGAACCTCGCCAACCGGCTGTACGCGTAGGTCGACAGCCTGACCTGTGGAGACCGAGAGCGCCATGGACGAGACCGTAGCAGTGGCGGGGCGGAGGTGCCCGACGCCTCTGGTTGTCGGCGATGACGACGCGGATACCGAGCTTGCGTAATCCCGGCAGCGACGGGCGGATGGCGTCGGCATTGTCTCGGCCCTGAGGGACAACAGGGCCAACGAGGGCAGAGAGGGTGTGGCGGGGAGCAACGAGCCAGTCCCCTCGGGAACCTAGGGCGTCACAACTGGCTCATCTCCGGGAATGCCCCAGTAGCCGGTTGTGAGATATACGCCCGCGGCAGACACTGAGCGTTTTCAGCGTTGCTTCTCCAGGGTGAGGACGGCCTTGGTGATGACGCTTATGCGGTTGGGACTGATGCGGGATCTGCGGAAGATCTGCCAGGACTTCAGCCGTGCCATGCCTCGTTCGACGGGTGCCCGGGCCGCGGACAGGGCCCGGTTCTCGGTCCGCTCGGTGAGGGTGAGTTCACCGCCCGGCGGGCGGCGCTTGGCGGTGGTGACGCGTCGAGAAAACTCCGACCATGCAGGATGCCCCGCTGGCCGTCGTCCCCCTGGCCCACAAGGCGGCGTACCTGGAGCGCCACGCCGAACCCGACAAGGGTTGGGAGGACCGCGCCGAGGCTCGCTGGCCCGCGCCGTACTGGCACAACGACACGGGAATGGCCGCCCTGCTGATGCTCCTGACCGCGGTCGACGAAGGCCTCGGCGCTTGCTTCTTCGGCATCGCGCTTGAGCATCTCCAGCCGCTCCGGGCGGAGTTCGGGGTCCCGGACGAGTACGCCCCGATCGGGGGGATCACGGTCGGGTACCGGGCTGAGGATGTTCCCGAGCAGAGTGGGGGCATCGCGGAACGGCGGCGGGGCGTGGAGGATGTCGTTCACCGGGGGCAGTGGGGGCGGTATGCCTGAGAGGTGTTCAGTCCGCCGGCTCGCTGTCCTGGAAGGCCTGGACGAAGGAATGCCAAGGGCCGCTTTGAACGGTGACCACTGGGCCCGTGGCGTTCTTGGTGTCACGCACGAGTGCACGGCCATCGGTCATCGCACACTCGACGCACTCACCTCCGGCGCCGTTGCTGTAGGACGACGTGAACCAGACCAGACGGTTGTGGGTCCCGGTCTCTGCACTCTTCAACTTGCGTATTCCTTCAGAACGGACTTGATCAACTGGGCGGAGCGTTGAGGGCTGAGCGCCGCAGCCCGCAGGCCGTCGAACGCCTTCGTGTACTCACGAACGTGATGCTCGCCCTCCAGGTACACAGCATCGGTGATGCCGTCCCGGTACACCAGGTCCGGGTCCTCCGGAGCGGGAAAGCCCAGGATGGTGAACGTGCCCGTGGCTGGATACGTGCCCGAGTCGAAGGGAAGCACCTGCAGGGTCACGCTCGGCAACTCGGCTGATCCCAGCACGCGTTCGAGCTGTTCTCGCATCAACGCCCGATCCCCGATGACGTTGCGCAGTGAGCCCTCGTTCACGACGAACCAGGCATCAGGAGAGTCGGGCCGCGTCAGCATGGCCTGCCGCTCCATGCGCACTTGTACGGCCCTGGCGATGTCCTCGGCGGACATGTGGGCTCCCGTCCTGTGGAGTTCACCGGTGTACGCCTCGGTCTGCATGAGTCCCGGGATCAACTCGCACTGGTACTGCCGGAACGTGGAGGCGTCCTGCTCCAGACCGATGTAGATGTTGAACCACTCGGGGACGCCGGCACCGTGCACCTGCCACCAGCCGCGCGTCTTGGCCTCCCGAGCCAACGACTTGAGGAACTCCCGCAGTTCGTCGGTCGTGTCGTAGAACCGGCACAGGGCGTCGATGTCCGACGGCTGGACCCGGCCGTTGCCCGTCTCCATGCGGTTGACCTTGGAGCCGCTCCAGTCCAGCGCCTGGCCCACCTGCGCGCAGGTGAACGCGTTCGTCTCCCGGAGCTTCTTCAGCTCGATCGAGAGACGGCGACGGCGCGCCGTCGGTGAACCGGCCATCTGAAACCTCTCAACAATCCGTCGACTAGCGGGTGTTCAGTCTCGCGCCAAGACCTCTGCGTGCCAATCACTCGGAAGTGGGAATCTCTTCCTGCACATTGCATGACGGGATGTGTCGGCGTCACTCTGGTCGACAACGCCACTCACGGTGAGGCCATGCAACGCTCCGTCGATCATGCGGAGGTGGCATGCAACGAGAGGAGTCCTGGTGATCCAAGAAGCGTGTATGTCACGAAGGTCGTGGGACCTGGCCTTTACGGCGGATCCCGAGGAAGTGGCTGCACTGCGCCGCATCATGCGATTGCACTTGGGCATGTGGGGTCTGCATGACGTGACCGACGAGGCTCAACTCTGTGTGAGCGAGTTGGTGTCCAACGTCATCACGCATGTGGGCGCCGGCACCCCGGCCACGCTCGCGGTCTCTATGAACGGGACTCGCCTGCGGATCGAGGTGCACGACCCCGATCCGCGCGCATTGCCGACCCTCGTCGACGGGACTTCCGACTCCGAGGGTGGACGAGGCATGGTTCTCGTCGATGCGGTCGCAGACTGCTGGGGCGTCTTGCTGCACCAGGACCGCAAGGTGACCTGGTGTGAGCTGAAAACAGGCCTTAACGCGTCAAATGGCCACGTGAGCACAGCCGGTGTCATGCGGGCCGAATTGCTGCTCGGCCCCTACCGGACCGCAGGACTGCCTCAGGAACCGGGCCTTGGTCGACTGGGCGCAGCCATGGCCGAGGAAGCGGTGATCGAGGTCATCGCGGACGTTCTGCACTGGCTGCGGGCGCACGGCTGTGATCCGGAGGAGATTCTGGACCGTGCTCAGACACACTTCGAGGTGCAAATCGGATCGACGCCCTGACCACTGACTCACAACAACCGGACGCGGTCGGCCGTCGAGGGGACGGGCTCAAGAGTTGGAAGTCGGGTCTCGGCGCTTCCGGCTCTTGGAAGCATGGTTTGGGTCAGTCCCGCAAATAGGCGTGGATCGCCGCGGCAATGGCAGTGCCGAGTGGGATGGGTACGGCATTGCCGATCTGGCGGGCGATGTCGGTCTTCGAGCCGCACCACCGGAAGTCGAGTGGGAAGCCCTGAATTCGGGCGGCCTCGTAGTGGGTGATCGGGCGAGCGGCGGTGGGGTGAAGGTACCGCCCCTTCTCGGGCTTGAAGAACTCGGTGCGGATAGTCACGGAGGGTTCACCCAGCCGAAGTCGGCCCATCACGTCGCCCGTACCGGTGTTGTGGTTGTCCCAGCTTTCGGTTGAGAGGTACTTGACGATTGTCTTCACGCCCGGAGGGTTCTGGGTGTCGAAGATTTGAATTTCTCCGTCACTGTCGATCGTGTACCACTTACCAGTCAGGTTTTTTCGATTCCCACCTTTGGGGATAGCTCGGTAGCGGGCCCTTGAGAGCGGTTCTGGATTTCGGCCGAAGTGGAGGTCAGGGGTTGTGAAGACCCCGGGAAGGACGGAATCCACATCGGGAACGTATTCTTTTCCGTCCGGAAGTTCGGTGCCTCGGATTTCGAGCAGATTCGACTCGTTGAATACTGAGTCGACAGCCCGCCAGTATGATGGCTCCAGATCGACACCGTCGAGTGGCTGCGCCGGAATGGCGTTGCTGTGTTTCCGGTGTCGGGTATGCGTCGCTGGGGGGTACTTCATCGCGCGGTTGCCGTCGACGTCTTTTCGGACACCGATCACGATCGCCCGACGACGTGCTTGAACCGCGCCGTAGTCGGCTGCGTTGAGGAGGTAACGCTTGTGCTTCTTGTCGTCGGTTTCACCTGGTTCGTGACCCGGCGGGTTGATCAGGCGGTAGTCGGAGAGTAGGCCACCAGGTTTTACTTCGCTGAGAAGGTTCAGAAACTCGTCCGACTTCAGGAATCGATCGACATTCTCGATGACGAAGATCTTCGGGCGAATTCTGCTTACGATACGAACGTATTCTTCCCAGAGGCGGTTCCGCTCGGATCCCTTTTTGTGGCGATTCAAAGCTGAGAACCCCTGGCAGGGGGGTCCTCCGACCACCACGTCCGCGTGAAGGGCTTCGTCCGTCGGCTTCCAGTCCTCGATGTCCTCCAGGTGGACGCGCGCCGGCGGGAGCCTGTCGTCCGATTTGTGGCTTCCGAAGTTCGCCGCATATGTAGCTGCTGCAGCGAGATCGTGTTCGACTGCCGCGACGCTACGGAACACCGGTCCGCCGTCCGCCGCCCCCTCCGGACGGAACTCGTGAAACCCTTGAGTGAAGCCACCGCATCCAGAAAAAAGATCAAGGACCGTGATGGGCTGAGGGGTGAGGGGACGGGGCGTGCTCATGAGGCGATCTTAGCTGCGCAGGGCGGAAGAGATGGCCCGACCGAGAGCCCTCGCGAGAGGTGGTGGCATTGCATGACCAATCTGACGATACCTGGACGTCTTGCCACCGAAGAAGCTCCATTCCTGCGGGATCGACTGGATCATCGCGGCCTGGTCGACGGTCAGCTTGGGTTGGCCGTCAGCAGGGAAGTCGGCCTCCGGGGGATCGTCACCAAGGCTGTTGCCGTTGACGCCAAGGGTTGCCCACGCCTTCTTGGTACCCGTGGGACCGAGATCGGCACCTCCGCGACGGTCGGAACCGCCGACAAGGGCCGGTGCGATGCGGTTGGCTGCCTTGATCCAGCGTTCCGCGCCCGGCCATCCGTTTGCGGACATGGAAGGGCCCAGAACCTGGCCCACGGTCGGCGGCGGCAACTCGTTCGGCTCAGGCCACGAAAATCGGGAGAAGTACGGGGATTGCAGTGCGACCAGGAAACCGCTACTGCGGTTCTGCGGCACACCGAAGTCGGCAGCATTGAGGACTCGCCAACTCCAGCTGTAACCCGCATTGTTGAGCTGAGCCTCAATCCATGAGCGGTCCGTAGCGAAGTCAGGGCTCTGGACCAGGTCCGGAACGTTCTCCAAGAGAACGGCCTTTGGCTTGATGGCGCGTACCAGAGCGATCGCGGCCCTGAGGACTTCGCGCTCCTCGGTGTCCTCGGTTCGGCCGACGGTCGCAGGAGACTTCACGCGGGGAAGTCCACCACTGACCAAATCGACACCCAGGGCTTCGGGACGCTCGCTCGGCTGGAATTGCGCGATGTCCATGCAGATCACGTCCCAGCCGGGACGATTCAGGTCGATCGTGAAGCAGGCATCGGCCTTGCTGTCGATGAGTAGGACAGGGTCGAATCCGGCTTGCGCCAGTCCGAGTGCTTGAGCTCCGGCCCCGGCGCAGAGTTCGACCGAGCGGAAGCGACGTGACTCGGCTGCATCCCCTGGAGCTTCTTGGGCTGCGGAGGACTCGGGTGTCACAACGAGCTGTGTTTCGTCGCCATCGTGCTCAGCTTCACTGCCGGGAGGCGTTCTGGTAAGGCGCTGGGCGTCGAGGGATTCCTGTGCGACTGTGCGCAACTCTTGGTCCAGGGTGTGCTCTTCGATCCCGTCGAACAGCACGAACGGGGCAAGCCGCAAAAGCCTTTTGAGGAAGTCGCGCAGTGTTTCGCGTTCGTTCAGGCCTGCCAGGTCGAGGGTCTGCCACACACGGAGGATGGCTCGGACCATGTGCGGGCTTCCACCGAGCGCCGCCCGGCGGGCGTAGATCTGGTCGAAGGCGGCCTCTCCGAGAATCTTGAGAGCGCCGTACGGTTCCGGGTCGTCGGAGGAGCGCACGAGTTGGGCCCGCCACCACAGCCGGCCGAAGACGTGACGGGTGAGGTCCGTGCCGAGGACGCGGTCTCCCGGGGGTCGGGGGTAGCGCCAGAACGCGACATCCGGGAGCAGGACCAGCGCCAGAAATGCCCAGACGTCCCGTGATGCTGCCTCCGCAGGCACCATGCCCATCTCGGCGTGCAGCAGGGCGGCGAGCCGAAGGTCGAATTCGGCATTGCGGGTGCGGTCGGAGTCGTCGGGGAACCCGGCGCTCTTGGCGAGGTCGACGACGCCTGCACGCAGTTCCTTGAGCCGAGTCGCGGAGACTCGGTCACCACCGGTGGCCACGTAGACCGCAGAATCGTGAGAGGTGGCGACTCTGCCGGCCAACTCGGCGATGGGTAGGTGGCTGTACTCCTCGAAGAGCGGTCTTGCCTGTTCGGCCAGCAAACGAGGGTAGAGGAAGCTCATCAGGACACCTCGAAGATCTTGACCGCCGCCTGCAGGTCCGAGCCGAACAAAGCCGGCGACTGCCGTTGGCGCAGACGGATGTCGGTGATTGTCTGTCCTGGGAAGAGCTGGTCGAACAGGCTCAACATTGTGGCGCCCAGCGAGCCCTCGGGGAAGTCGGAGTCCTCGGCGAAGTCGTCATTGCTCAGCGCGTGTTCAATCATGATCCGAGCCGCGTCGGCGTACACGGCCGAGAGCACGATGCGATCCACCGGACGGGGCTTGCCCGCATTCTCGAATGCGGTGGTGGTGACCGCGTTCCTCTCATTGACCAGAAGGAGCAGAGAACCCATAGTCGCGCTCTCCAGGCTTCCACTGATCTGTAGATGCCATGCCGCATGGTCGGGGAAAGAGGTCCGGGCGAAGTCGATCACGGCCATGGGGAACTGCGGCGCGTCACCCTGGAGTCGGAGGAACTCACGGTCGCTCCACAACACAGATCCTGCTCGGCGGGGAGAGGACGGGCGGCCATTGCTCCGACGTTCGGCCAGGACGAGTGCGGTGTCGAGCATGAGCAGTCCACCCAGATCGGTACCTCGCAGCAGGACATCGAGTTCCACGGTGCTTGTGCCTCTGTCGGCCAGGCGCACATGCTGAGCCGGCCCGCTGAGGTTGGATCCGGTGGCTGTCCACACGGCCGCGAGCATGAGCGCGGCGTCGACGGGAAGTCCGGATTCGGCTCGTGCTCGGTCCAGGTCTACACGGACGGTCCTGCGGAGATGCAGGTCCATCTGATAGTCCCAGTCGGGCAGGGCTTCCGGCAGAGCGATCTCTCCGTCCGGGACGACAAGCGACCATGTCTCGGTGACCACGACGTCTTCGGAGGGGACGCGATACGGAAGGACGCGTCGACTCATGAGGACTTCACCGCCTCGACCTTGATGCCGATCTCGGTCATGGTGTCCGGAGCCGGTCGCACAAGAGCCAGCCAGACGGATTCGCTGCCCTCGATCACGTGCGGCTCGGAGGCATACACACGACCGGTGTCGTCCTCCCAGCCGACGAGCGCGGGCATGCTTGCCCCGATGGGAGGGTCCGTCTCACGCCCACCGGTTCCGGGAAGAGTGACGGCCAGATCGATCCGGACCTGCTGTGGCCCGGGTACGGGCAGCCGGAACTCCTGGACGAGTACGGAGGTGTCGCCGCGATCGTCGTAGTACGGCTCGCCGATGTACTGGACTTTCGGGCGGCGGCGTGGCGTGTTTGTTCCGTCCGCTCCGGACCCATCGGCGAAGTGTTCAGTGCCGGTACCGAATCCGCCGGAGCTTGCCGGGGCGTTGGCTGGAGACCGATCCGTACCGGAGGCTTCGGGACTTGGGACGACGCGGCCTGGAGTCGAACGGGCCGTCCTTTCCTCCGTGTCGTTCGACTTCGCAGCACGTGCGGTGCTGCCGGGCTTCGAGTAGGCCGTGGCGCCACCGATGCCCCAGGTTCCACCCACAAGCCCGGAAAAGAGCGAACTGGCAGCACCCAGGGCGACGTTGCTGGCTCCGGTACGGGCCATGCCGCCGAGTGAGAGCAGGCTGTCCAGAGCTTCGCCGATGCGCCGAAACGTCGTCTGCACGAAGGTACTCTCGGGCCTTACGAGAGATTGCGGATTCCAGGCGTCATGCGTAGGCGGTTCGGCCTTCGCATAGATCTCGTCCATCGTTTCGTCGGCTCTGAAGACTCCGGCGTATCCCTGATTCACGCTGGGAGGTTTCGGCCCGGCGTGGTACGTGACGACGAGTTCTGCAGGTCGCATCAGACAGACGTGATGGACGATGTCTTCGATGTCGAGCATGCGTGAGGCACGCGTCGGCTCCAGGGGCGGAATGATCCGCTTCACGAGCCCGAGGCGTCCGAGATACTGCTTGGGCTTCAAGCAGTGCAGGTTCTTGCCCTCCGGGCCAGCCATCGATTCGTGAGCGGCGACGAACATGTTGAGGGGGCGGGTTTCCCGCGGGTCCGGCACGGAGTGCTCGACACCGTCGCAGGCTACGGCGAACTTCATGGCGGGTGGCTTGCTGCTGACGGAGATCATCTTTGGCCAGAGATGCCAGGCGATGGTCTCTGCCAGATAGTCGGCCGCCTCGGGCGGAGCGAGTTCGTCCAGGTCTGGATCGATTACGACGACGGTCGTCCCTGTCTCCTCGGGACTGAAGGACCTGAGTCCCAGACGTTGCGCTGTGGCTTCGGCTTCCTGGCCGACCAGGGGTTCGACGACGGGCCCTGACATGTTGCCCCACCAGTGCCGACCGGTATAGCGACGGTCTTCGCCTGGTTCACCGGCCACGTAACTCTTCCAGAGGGTGCAACCGATGAGTCGGGTCTCGTAACCTCCCTGTGCTGTACGGCAACGGGAGTGCACGAGCACGGTTCCGGACTTGGACAGCAGGTAGAAAATGCCCTTGCCGAAGCCGTAGGTGCCACCTCCGAGTGCGGTGTCGCGCGGTTCACCTATGTTGCGGATGAAAGAGACGAAGTCCCGCTCGGCGCCGACCGCGTCGTCGGCGCGAGTAGGTCCTCCGAGTCCCCGCGTCCCACGATCGGAGACGGAGAGGACGCGGACCGGGCCACGCCTGAGGGTGTCGCGCAACGGAAAGGTCTCCGCGCTGCCTGCGGGCGCACCGTTGAGCAGAAGTTCTCGCCATGCGCCGGCGTGGGCCGGACCGACTGTCCACATGTCGATGCGGTAGTCCACGGGAGAGGAGGGCTGCGGCAGTCGAGCGTCCCAGCTGTTCTGGGCGGACTCGCGCACCAGGATGGTGAGTAGGTCGAGTTCCGGACGCCCGAGCTGGTTACGGATTCCTTCAGCGGCGCTCGCGCCTTCCGGAGGATAGGGCTGTGAATACCAGCGCGGCTCCATCACGCGGACTCCCGGATCAGACCCTCGATCAATTGGGGCACTTGGTCTGACGGCAGGGGAGCAGGCGTTTCACCGGACAGGTCGATGGTGTACTCGACGTCGAGAATCGAGACGGGCACGCCGGCATCGACGAGTGCCCGGCCGGTGAGACCGGGGAAGTCGGGGCCGACTCGGTACCACCGCTCTTCACTGATCACGAAACGCACATCGTGATAGTGGCTGGAATCTGCAGGGCGATAGCCGACGAAGGCGAGCAGATTGAGCAGCGCGCCTTCATCATCACAGAGCCGAAGCGCCTGTTCGACCAAGTCCACGAACGCGGTGCCTGCGGTGTTTCCGGATGCGCGTTGCAGCCGGAACCAGGCCAGAAGGAGGTTTCCGCCTTCTGGCACGTCGAGTTGGTCGAGCCCGTGGATCCGTGGTCTTCGTCCCTCTCTGGTGGTGCTCGCCTTCACTTCGACGGCGGTGGCTCCGCCAGTGAAGTCGTGATGGTGGCCTTCGGGGCCGTGCCAGAGTCGGTGCGCGCTCGGGTCCTTCACGAGAAGCCGATTGAGGACTGTCAACTCACCGAAGAGCCCAGCAAGTTGTTCGGGTCCCAGGGGAACTGCCTGCGCCTGGAAAAGAGTCCTCCATCGATCGAGAACACGGTAGAGCGCCTTGACCGGATTGTCGGGTAGCTCTTCGACCGCACCCAACACGTCCACGCACAGTTCCGTGAACAGATCATCGAGGTCATTGCGCATGCAGGCGAGATCGGCATACGTCTGATACGTCTCCTCGTCCTCCAGAGCCCGCTTTCGCAAACTGAGTACGGGTCCGTCCAGACCTGGACGGACCTTGCGGTGCGCGTGAATCGGCACCAGAACATGTCGATGTCCACTGCGGTCGACGGCCACCGCCAATGACCCGCTGTCGCTTGCGACGGGCAACTGCGAGACTCTCAGGCTTCGTTCACCAGTGATCTGCTCGGCGTGGAGTGCGGTCCAACGATCTTCGACGAGCTTGCGAAGCGCATCTTCCTTCATGCATCCTCGCTTTCGAGGAGGCTGTAGTCCTCGTCCTCGATGCGGACACCTGACAGGTTGGCCGAGATGTACTTTTCGACCGTGCTGTCCCCATGCTGCGGTTCGGGGAATACGAGACCGACGCCGATGACGTGTTCCTCGGCGTTCAGCGGTGCACGAAGTTCCTTGTCCGGGCTCGGTTGTGACGTCTTGTCGATCGGATACAGGACCAACAGACCTGTATCCGGGAGTTGGGCGCGACGTAGATCCTTGATGCCCGACTCTGTCAGCTTCGTTGTGTCCCCGGTCAGATCCACTGCGGCGTCGGGACGGCTCATCAGTGTCTTGATGTCGGCGAAGTCCCTGTCAGGGCTCTCCACCTTGAGGCGGGCACGGGTATTGCGCCCCACTGCCACACCGGGAACGAAGGTGTACGTTTCTCCCGCCGGGTTGCCGACGATCGCAACGTTCCATCGGCGCAGCGAGTCGGCTGAAGTGACCCGCTTTCGGATGTAGTCGCTGATCAGACCGGCATCGTTCTCCGGTGACTTCTCGTGGAACTTGTACGCGGCGAGGAAGTCGGTCACCACGTCGTACGGCACGTCACGGAACACATAGCGCCCGTCGGCCGGGCGTTGCTCCACTCTGACAGCGTTCGAGAGGGAAGCTGCGACCAAGTCGCGGGCGGCAGCAATGTTTCCGCGCAGCCACTCGCCGTTGGTGTGGAAATAGTGGGTCTGGACCCGCTTGCCCCCGTAGGAGGACGCCGCTGTTACCGCAGCGCGCATCTTGGCTGCCGCGGTGACCCGTAGAGCGGGGTGTGTGCGCAGACGGACCGCGAAAGTCAGCGGTGTCTCGGACTCGGTCATGTAGACGTCGATGTCCCGACGCATCTCCGTCTCGACCGTGGCGAGGTGCCGGAACCATTCGGCGAGTTCGTCGGTCATCCAGATCCGAGGAAGGTCGGCGTAGCCGTTTCGGAAACCGAACCATCGCCCCATCTGCAGCAGCGTGTCGTACGCCGACACGGCTCTGACGAAATAGCTCACCGACAGGCCTTCGAGAGTCAGCCCGCGCGACAGAGTGTTGCCACCCACGGCGATGGCGACGACCGGGCCGTTCTCGTAGTCGAGACGGTCTTCGCTGCTGGAGTTGTCCATGATGACGCGACAGTTTCTGAGTACACCCGGCAGTTCCGTCGCCAGTTCGTCGAACGGAACCTTCGACTCACCGAAGTCCTCGGCGGGGACGCGTGCTGTCTCCTGGTCCCAAAGAGCACGCAACCTGGAGAGGAAGCCTTCGTCGGTCAGGGACTGCGTTGCACGGGAGCGAAGGTGCTCCAACGGCCGCTTGAAGCTGTTGTGCACGGCAGTGTTGACGCTTGTGTGGATCAACATCGTGCTGTGTGGATTGCCCGCGCGCCGCACTCTGCGGGCTGCCGTCACGAGCCAGAAGTACTCGATCGCTCTGCTGAGGGTGTCTGTGATGAAGGGCTCGAAGCCATCGGCGTCGGCCCTCGTTTCGGGGCGCACGCACGACACGTCGTCGTCGGGGATCGAGCGGATCATGTCGTATCCATCGTCGACCTGTTCGGGATCCTCGCCGTCGAGGGCATAGCGACCGAACAACACCTCGGTGCCGAAGTGACCGGCTGGCTTGGGCAGGTTGACGACGAAGTCACGGGGGTAGAGGTCTTCGGCGCTCGGGTCGATCAGCAGATTGGCGAACGGGGAAGCCGTGTAGCCGACGTAGGCGGACCGCGGCAGGCTGCTCATGATGCTCAGGATCAGTGGATTGATGGATTTCGTGGCGACCGTGGCCTGGTCCGCCTCGTCGTCAATGATCAGCGCGGGGCAGTCCTGGAGATAGTCCGAAGCCTTCTCCAACCATGTGCCGAGCTTGCGCAGTACTGCTGCGTTCTTCTTCACCACGCACAGGACGTGCGTCTTGTTGCTCTTCCCGAAGTACGAAGCCGGGTTCTCCTGCGGTGTGAAGTCCTTGTCGAGCCCTGTCAGTTGGGACCACATGGAGGGGTTTGGCTCGACTAGTTGTTGCACCAGGCGGGCTTGTGTTTGGCGCCTGAGGCCGTTGTGGATGCCCGCCAGGACGATGAAGAGCTTGTAACCGCGATCAGCGGCTTTGGCCATCACCGATGTGAAGTTGGTGGTCTTGCCCGACTGGACATAGCCGACGACCAGTCCCCGTGTGGAGAATGCTCTTTCCTTCGGATGGTTCAACAGGGAGACGACGCGGGTGGACGAGTCGTCGAGTTCCCTGATGGCAGGTTCTTCGGACCAGCCGTCCTTGCGAAGCAGGTCCACGACACCGGGCCAGCATTTGTCCTTGGCCTGTGGGCCTGTGTACCACGTGTCACGGTTGCCCAGGACCACCGCATGCGGTTCTTCGAGTTCCTTGATACGGATCATCTGCTGCTCGTGGTGCTCACGGATTTGTTCGACGATGTCAGGGCTGATACCGAACAGCTCCAGCCGCTTGACCGCCTCCGAGGGAGGGAACGTGTCCAAGAGCGCCTTGAACGTTTCGTACATTTCGTCGAAATTGTCGGTCATGGGAATCGACCGTCTCCGCTCTCGCTCGTCAGGCCGGCTGGGCCGCAGCGAGCTGACCGGCGCGACGGATCACGCCATGGCCAGTGCCCACGCGGAGCAGATCGGCATCCCACTCGTGCAACCTCGAAGCACTATTGGGTGAATTGGATGTCAATACGTGAAGCAACTTCATGATTGCTGATCCCAGTCGTTCTGAAACGAACTCCAGGTGGCAGGGGTGATGTCGCTGGGGCCCGTCATGGCTCGGTCACAGCTGGTTGATGGGGTGCGACGGAGGCGGCGATTCGTCGGGCAACGCCGTCGGCCGCCTCGTGCTCCCAGAAGCGCAGTACTGTCCAGCCTTCCGCGAGCAAGTGCTCGGTCGTCTCGACATCGCGCGCCATGTTCTTGTCCAGCTTGTTGCGCCACCACTCCGCGTTCGACTTGGGCTGCGTCGCGTGCAGCGGACAGCCGTGCCAAAAACAACCGTCCATGAAGATCGCGATCTTGGCCTTGGGAAACACGATGTCGATCGTGCGACGCGGCATGCCGGGCACCGGCACGTTCACCCGATACCGCAGGCCCTCGGCATGCAGGAGGCGTCGTACCGCCACCTCGGGAGCCGTGTCGCGGGAGCTCTGTCGGCTCATGCGGGCGGACACGGCGGGGGAGGACGGGACGACATCTGGCACGGAAGTATTGTGCCGGCGTACTTGAGGCGTTGTGTCGAGAGCCGCGGATCAGGCCCGTTCGTCGCGCCGGCAGGTCCACATCTCCGCCAGCAGGCCGTCCCGAACACGGATCAGCCAGATCAGCCCGCTCGCCGTCGTCGCCGAACCGGCTCCCCGGCTCACCTCCCCGACCGCAGCCAGCAGTTCCCCTTCGCTCAACACCGCACTGATGTCGAAGCGCAGGTCCGGCTGGGCGGCCCGGACATGCTCCACCGCCCGCCGAACGTCATCGGGTCCCGCGATTTCCGGATGCGTATGGTCCCGCTACTCCGGATGAAGAACCTCACCGGCGACAGTCGAATCGCCGGTGTTCCACATCTCGAAGTAGCTGAGCACCAACTGACGTTCGGCGGACCTGTGTTGTTCGACCGCCACCATCACCCCTCAGCCCCCGTGACACTCCCCATAAGCCCGCCCCGACCCACACCAACAGCTAGCCCCCCGCTGAGGCGGCCACACCACAGCCCGTCCCCGCGCAGCCAGTGTCGTCGCATACTGCGGCAACAGATCAACATCCCCCGGGGAAGCTCCCTCCGAAGCCGCGAACGCCTCATAAGAAGGCACCGTCCCCGTCACGATCCCGAGGTTCGGGGTGCCGCTGGCCGCCAGCTCCCGCAGTGACCCCTCTATCGTCGCCAGGTGCTCCTCGTGCGAGGGGTACTCCTCCGCCAGCGAGGCATACGCTCCCACCAGCTCCGTCAACTCCCCCTCCGGCCAATGGAGTACAGCCACCGGGAACGGACGCGACAACGCCTCCCGGAACGCGCCCAGTTCCGCCCGCAGCCGAGAGATCTCGGCCTCGAGCTCCGCCGGGTTGTCCGAGCCCAGGGACCACACCCGCTTCGGGTCGTGCAGTTCGTCCAGCGACACCGACGACGAGTGCAGCGTGTCCGCCAGCGTGTCCCACTCGTCGTGCGACACGCCCAGCATGCGCCGGACCCGGTGTCGGCCGAACAGCAACGGGTGGGTGGAGTACGGGGGTTCGGGTACGTCCGTCAGGAGCAGACGCACCCCCTCCGTGAACGTCTCCTGCGCCGCCTCCAGCTCGTCGTGGGACTCCAGGGACTCCGCGACGATCACCCAGGGGGCGGGATCGCGCGGGGACGCCGCCCGCACGCCGTCGATGATCGCCCTGGCCTCGGCCTCGTGGCCGTACTCCCAGAGGTTCGAGGCCTTGAGGGCCCGTACCAGGTGAGGAGTTTCCAGGTCGTTCGGCGACGACAGCAGGCGGTCGTAGAGCGCTGTGGCGGCGGGGCGGTCGCCGGCCAGTTCCAGGTGGGCCGCGGCCTGGATGAGCAGGGCCTCGGCGTCCTCGGGGTAGCGGGCGGCCGTCCGCTCCAGGCGGGCCGCTTCGGCGGGGTGGTCGACGTTCTCGGCGGGCGTGTCGGGGCGCATGAACGACACGGTACTGCCGATGCCGACGCAGATGGAGGCAAGGGGAGAGATATCCGCAGGTCGGCCAGTGAGAGAGACGTGGGACAGGTGTGGGACAGGCGTGAGACGGACGTGGGGAGGCCGGGCCACGGAGAACGCCGGGTGGCGCACCGGCTTCCAGCAGGTTTACGACCGCTGCGCCACCGCGTCCTCCGTCGACGCCGTGGCCCCTGCCGACCCCGACCCCGCTGCCCCTGCCGCCCATCCCATGACCCCCACCCCCACCCCCACAATCCCCGCCCCCACGAACAACGGGGCCGAATACCCCCACCCCGCGCTGATCACCAAGCCGCCCAGCCACGCCCCCACCGCGTTCCCCACGTTCGACGCGGAGACGTTCGCGCCGGCCGCCAGCGGTACGCCGCCCGCCGCGTCCGTGACTCGCGTGATCATCCCGGGGACCGTCGCGAACCCGAACGCGCCCAGGAGGAAGACCAGGATCACCGACGCCGGGCGGCTGCTCGCCAGCAGGCCGAAGGCCGTCAGCGTCGCCGTCAGCCCGATCAGCGAGACGATCAGCGTCGCGTCCCTGTTGTGGTCCGCGCCCCGGCCGCCCGCGATGTTGCCCACGACCAGGCCTGTGCCGTAGACGACCAGGAGCCAGGCGACGTCCGTCGTGGAGAAGCCCGTGACTTCGGTGAAGGTGTACGCGAGGTAGCTGAACGCGCCGAACATGCCGCCGTAGCCGAGGGCCGTGGCCGTCAGGGTCAGCCATACCTGGAGTGAGTGGAAGGAGTGGAGTTGGGTCCGGAGGCCTGCACCCCCACTCACCCGTCCCGCCCAGCCGGGCACCAGTACGGCGATCGCCGCCAGCGCCACCGCTCCCGTCGCCGTGATCGCCCAGAATGTTGCCCGCCAGCCCCAGCGTTCGCCGACGAGGGCGCCGAACGGGACGCCCAGGACGTTCGCCACCGTCAGGCCGGCGAACATCATCGCGACCGCGCGGGAGGACCGTTCCGGTGGGACCAGGCGGCGGGCTACCAGTGAGCCGATGCCGAAGAACGTGCCGTGGCAGAGGGCCGCCACCACGCGGCCCAGGAGCATGGTCGGGTAGTTCGGCGCGATGGCGCAGAGCAGGTTGCCCGCCACGAAGAGAGCCACCAGGCCTATCAGGACCGGCTTTCGCGGTAGGCCCGCCGTTGCCGCAGTCACCCCTATCGCGCCTACCGCGACCGTCAGCGCGTAGCCGGAGATCAGCCAACCCGCGGCAGCCGTCGACACGTCCAGGCTGCGGCTGACCTGCGGCAGCAGCCCGGCGATCACGAACTCGGTCAGGCCGATTCCGAAACCGCCGAGCGCCAGCGCCAGCAGGCCCAACTGCCCACTGCCGTAACGGAGTTCGGGTTCCGGGGTCAGATCACCACCCCGTCGATCTGCAAGGTCTGCACCGCCCCGGCCGCGAACGTCGCGCTCACCGTCTTGCCGCTGAGGTACGTGTCCGAGTGGGAGGTGTACAAGTCGCCCCCGCCGCCCGTGACCGTGTTCCAGCGCGGGACCAGGCCGCTCGTACCGCCCGCCACCGTCGTGAACTTGGAGAGGTCGAAGGTCAAAGTCGTCGACGACGAGCCGGTGTTGGCGGCGACGATCACCAGACGTTTCGCCGACGCGTCGTAGCCCGCCGCCGCGTAGCTCACGCCCGTGTCCAGGATCGTCATGCCGGGGCGGATGTGGCGGCTGAACTGGGCCATCACGTAGTACTTCGTCTGCACCGCGCCGGCCGTGAGCGTGCTCTGGTCGTACGCGATCATCGCCCAGCCCGAACTCGGGTCCATGACCTGCCAGTACGTCCACGCCGTGGGGTGCAGCCAGCGGAAGTCGTAGAGGAGGTTGCTCGCCATCGTGAGGCCGGTGGAGTCGCTGTCGCCCGTCTCGGAGTTCCAGAGGGCCTTGCCCGACGTCGTCACAACGTCCGTGTAGAGCAGGTCTCTACGGCCGCCCGAGCCCTGGTAGCCGTGGACGTTGACGCGGTTGACGTAGCCCTTCGTCGTGGAGCTGAAGGCGCTCCACGTCGTGCGCGCCAGGTCGTAGCTCGTCTCGTCGGAGGCCGAGATCTTCGTGCTTGTGAGGCCGCGCGCGTCCAACTCGCTGCGGACATACGGGAGTACGGCCGCCTGGACCGTCGAGTCCATGTGGCAGCCCTCCTGCGTGCCGGTCGCCGTCCACCAGCTCGACGAGGGCTCGTTGAAGGCCTCGACCGTCGCGAAGTTCACGCCCCAGTTGTTCTTCGCGTAGAGGGCGACGGACGCCAGGTGGGAGGCGTGCTGGCGGTAGTTCCAGGACTGGAGGTTGTTGCCGCCGCCCGAGGCGCCGGACGGGTTGTGGTTCAGACACATCCACCACATGGGGGAGTTGGCGAAGAGCTCGGTGGTCGCGCCGCGCGCCGTCGCCTTCACCAGCATCGCGCGCTGGGTCGCGTCCGCCGTCCACTTCCACGCCGAGGACGTGGGGTCCTCGTTGTTCCAGTCCTGCCAGTAGCCCTCGATCTGCTTGAACGCGGGGATGTTGGCGGAGGCGACCATCGACTCGCCGTTCACGGTGTTCCAGCTGCACGCGCCGAGGTTGTAGCGGGCGATGTTCAGGCCCAGGCCGGGGAGCGAAGTGCCGTTGTACGTCGTCGACTTGGTGGTGAAGAAGATGTCGGCGAAGTCGTCCCGGGCGCCGAAGACGTTCGCCCACCAGGCGAGCGAGGTGCCCCAGCCTTCCCAAGTGCCGTACTTCGTCGCCGGGTTGACCGCGACCGTCGCGTCGGCGCGTGCGGTACCGGTCGCCAGGGCGGTGCCGAGGAGGCCACCGCCCGCCGCGGCCAGCAGGGTTCTGCGTCGGATCATTTCTTCTCCCGGTTCGCTCAACCGCCGGTCGTCCCACCGGCGTCGGCCATCCCCCCGGCTCGTGCCACCAGGAAGCATCGGGTGTGGTGCGTGGGGTTGTCGAGGGTTGCGACACCCCTTTCTAAAACCAGTGTACGAAGGATCGAACGGCGACCTTCACGCGTCATCGGAAGCGCCGACGGGAGCCACGGCTCTGGTGAGTTCGGGAAGCCGCCCTTATCGTGCCGCCCATGCGGGTCCCCGTCGTACAGCAGCACCGCCGTCGACGCCGTGCGCTGCGCCGACGCGCCCTGTGGACCGGCGGCGAGCTGCTCGTCACCGCCGGGGTCGTCCTGCTCCTCCTCGTCGTCCAGCAGCTGTGGTGGACCAACCGGGAGGCCCGGCGGGGCGCGGAGCGACAAGTGCAGGCGCTGGAACGGCAATGGGCCACGCAGACACCGGCGCCGGGGGCCACATCGACACCGGCCAACACGGATGCCGCCGACGGCAGTTCACCGCACCGGACCACCTCCGCCACCGCCGCGAGGGGATCCGGAGGATCCACGACCACCTCCCAGCCCTCCCAGGCCTACGCCATCCTCACCATTCCCCGCCTCCACCTCCGCGTCCCGATCGCGGAAGGCGTCAGCAAGCAGAAGGTGCTGAACAAGGGGTACGTCGGCCACTACCCCGGCACCCAACAGCCGGGCCAGGCAGGGAACTTCGCGCTCGCCGGGCACCGCAACACCCACGGCGAACCCTTCCGGTATCTCCCGCGACTGCGGCTCAAGGACACCGTCCGGGTCGAGACGGGCGCGGCCACCTACACCTACACGGTCGACAAGATCCTGCCGCAGACCTCCGCCGCCGACTCCGGTGTCATCCGGCCGGTCCCGCACTCGACCGTCAAACCGTCCTACGGCTACCGGACCCCCGGCTACTACATCACCCTCACCACCTGCACCCCGGAGTTCACCTCCCGGTACCGCATGGTGGTGTGGGGCACGCTCACGTCCACGCGACCCCGGTGAGGGCCCGGTGAGGGGTCACACCCGCTCCCGCAGCCCCACCACACTCCCCGCCGCCAGCAGCGCGAGTGCCGCCGACACCACCATCGCGATGTCCGCGCCGCGGGCGAGGCCGCTGCCCGCAGACGTGGCGATCGCGATCGTCAGCGCGACACCCGCGCAGGAGCCGATGTAGCGGAAGGTCTGTTGCGCGCCGGAGCCCATCGCGGCCCGGGCGGCCGGTACGGACTCGACGGACAGCAGGGGCAGCGCGGCGTTCAGCAGGCCGCTGCCCACTCCGGCGATCACCAGGCCCGGCAGCAGCCGGGTCCAGGAACCGGAGTCGAGTGCGCCGAGCATGGTCAGGACGCCGGCCGCGTGGAGCAGGAATCCCAGGGCGAGTTGGTGGCGGGAGGAGACGCGGCCCGCGAGGCGGCGGGCCTGGAGGGCGACCGTGAAGGACAGGCCCGACCAGAGGAGGAAAAGCCAAGCCGTGTCGATCGCCGACAGGCCCAGCGTCTGCTGCAGCAGCGCCGGCAGGAAGCTGAACAGGCCGATCACCGCGAAGCCCGTGAACAGGCCGCCCGCCGAGGAGGCCAGGAAGGGGCGGTGGCGCAGCAGGCTCAGGTCGATCATCGGGGTCGTACCCCGGCGCTCGACGAGGGCGAAGACGCCGACGAGCAGGACGGCCGCCAGCAACAGCAGGCCCACCGGGGCGCGCAGCCAGCCGTCGCGGCCGAGCGTGAGCGCGGCCACCAGGGCGACCAGGGCGAGGCCGAAGGTGACCGCTCCGGCCAGGTCGGGGCGTCCGCCCCGGGGCGCGCGGGACTCGGACAGCGTACGGACGCCGAGCGCGGCCACGACCAGGGCGGCGGCGCCGAGGACGGCGTAGGCGAGGCGCCAGTCGGGCATCGCGCCCGTCACCAGTGGGCCGACCGCTATGCCGCCGCTGACGAACGCGCCCCACACGCCGGTCGCGTGCAGTCGGCCGCGCGGGGTCGGGAAGGCGTGCACGATCAGCCCCAGGCTGCTGGCGAGGAGCGCCGCGCTGGAGGCGCCCTGCGCGATGCGGGTCAGGGTGAACAGCAGGGTCGAGGAGGTGAGCGCGGAGAGCGCGGTGGTGATGCCGAGCGCGAAGGTGCCGGCCAGGAAGATCCGGCGGCGGCCGTAGTCGTCGGCGAGGCTGCCGGCGACCAGGAGCAGCGCGGCGAGGCCCAGCGGGGTGCCGTTGAGCAGCCAGGCCTGGGCGGAGAGCGGGGTGTGCAGGGCGGCGGCGATGTCGGGGAGGGTGACCATAGGCGCGGTGTACGTCATCAGCGCCACGGCGGTGGCCGCGCTGGTCAGGGCGAGGGTGGCGCGGGGGCGGGGCGCGTCGACCTCGGTGACCTCGTGCTTCTCGGAAACCGGGGAGAGGGTTCGTTCACTGAACCTAGTCATGCGGAGTACCGTAGCACTGTGGGTTCGTTCATTGAACCTTGAGTCGGAAAATGGCTAAGGTGGACGGCATGGCACTGGGCAAGGACTACGCGACGCAGGAGTGCTCGATCGCCCGGGCACTGGAGGTGGTCGGCGAGCGCTGGACGCTGCTCGTCATCCGCGACGCCCTCTACGGCGTACGGCGCTACAACGACTTCCTCGTCCACCTCGGCATCCCGCGCGCGGTCCTCGCCGCCCGCCTCCAGGCCCTCACCGCCGAGGGCATCCTCGAAAAGCGCCGCTACCAGGAGTCCCCGCCGCGCGAGGAGTACGTCCCCACGGACCGCGCGCTCGCCCTGTGGCCGACGCTCCGCTCGCTCGGCCGCTGGGGCCGCGAGCAGTTCGACGAACCCCAGCTGCGCTACTTCCGGCACGCGGACTGCGGCACCGAACTCGGCCTGTACGGCGAGTGCCCGCGCTGCTCGCTCGTCGTCCCCGTCGCCGACGTCCTCGTGGATCCGGGCCCCGGACTCGACCCGAACCCGGCGGACCCGATCAGCCGCGCCCTCCTCAAGCCGCGGCGACTGCTCCAGCCGTTCGAGTCCGATCAGGTATAACGGACGGTACGAGAACGGCAGTTGAGGGGAGGGGACGGTCAGTGGTCCGCAATCGCGCCGCCCTGCTGCTCCTCTTCCTGCTGCTCCCGCTGATGCTGGCGGACACCGGCGGCCTCCCGGCCGGCGTCGCGCTCGCCGCGACCGGCACCGCCCTCGCCGTCTGCGCCCTGCTCTCCGCGCGCAGCGCGCCCGCCGTACCGCCCACCCGGGTCCGTACGGCCATCCGCGACCGGGCCCGCCGTACGGCGTTCCTGCCCCAGCGCGATCCCGACGCCTCGGGCCGCCCCCGCCCCCGAGCACCCGGCACCGCCCTCCGGACGACCACCGCGTAACGCGTTCCCGCGCGGGTCGTCACATCGCCATGCCCCACTCCGGCACGACGAGACCCACGGAGGGCTCACCCATGTCCGTTCTCGCCCATCTGGTCGGCCAACTGGCCGACCTGCTCAACCCGTTGTTCGGCCCGTCCGCGGTCGCCGCCGCGATCGTCCTGTTCACCGCGCTCGTACGACTCCTCGTCCATCCCCTCTCCCGGGCCGCCGCGCGCGGACAGCGGGCGCGGGCCCGACTCCAGCCGCAGGTCGCCGAGTTGCGGAAGCGGTATGCGAGGCAGCCGGAGAAACTGCGGGCGGCCGTACTGGAGTTGCACGCCGATGCGAAGGTGTCACCGCTGTCCGGGCTGCTGCCGAGCCTGCTGCAACTCCCCGCGTTCTTCCTCCTCTACCGGCTGTTCTCCGGCGGGGGCGACGGACTGCTCACCCACCGGCTGTTCGCCGCGCCGCTCGGCGGACGGTGGGCCGACGCGCTCGCCGGGGGCGGGGTGTTCGGGCCGGCCGGGCTCGTCTACGTCGGCCTGTTCCTCGTCGTCGCCACGGTCGCCGGTTTCAGCTACGTCCGTGCCAGGCGGACGGTCGTCGACGCCGGCGCCGTCGGCCGGGTGCTGCCGTTCATGTCCTTCCTCACCCTTGTCACCGTGGCCGTGGTGCCGCTCGCCGTCGCCCTGTACGTGGTGACCAGCGCGGCCTGGAGCGCGGTGGAGCGGGCCCTGCTGTACAGCTGAGCGGCGCGGTGACGGTCCAGTCCGTGAACCGGGTATTGCGGACTGGACCTTGAGCTTGGAGGATCGACCAGTCCTCCGATGGCTGCACCCGTCGGGCGACGGCCCGCGTGATCGATGGAGATGGTGAAGATGAAGCTGCTGCGAGTCGGTACGGCAGGGGCGGAGCGGCCCGCGCTCCTCGACGCCGAGGGGGTCCTGCGGGACCTGTCCGGCATCGTCCCGGACATCGACGGGCCGCTGCTCGCCGACAGCGCCGCGCTCGGCCGGATCCGGGCGGCGGCCGACGCCGGGTCGCTGCCCGCGCTGGACGCCGACGGGCTGCGGGTCGGGCCGCCGCTGGCGCGGATCGGCAAGGTCGTGTGCATCGGGCTGAACTACCACGACCACGCCCGCGAGACCGGCGCCGAGCCGCCCGCCGAGCCGGTCGTCTTCTTCAAGGCGGCGGACACGGTCGTCGGCCCCTACGACACCGTGCTCGTCCCGCGCAAGTCGGTGAAGACCGACTGGGAGGTCGAACTCGCCGTCGTCATCGGGCGTACGGCCCGCTATCTGGACTCCCACGAGGAGGCGCTCGCGCATGTCGCGGGGTACGCGGTCGCGCACGACGTGTCCGAGCGGGAGTTCCAGATCGAGCGGGGCGGGACGTGGGACAAGGGGAAGAACTGCGAGACGTTCAACCCCCTGGGCCCGTGGCTGGTGACGTCCGACGAGGTGCCGGACCCGCAGGCGCTCTCGCTGAAACTGTGGGTCAACGGGGAGCTGAAGCAGGACGGCACCACGGCGGAGCAGATCTTCCCGGTGGCCGAAGTGGTGCGGTACGTCAGCCAGTTCATGACGCTTTATCCCGGGGATGTGATCAATACGGGGACGCCGGCGGGGGTTGCGCTGGGGCAGCCTGAACCGAAGCCATTCCTTAGGGCTGGGGATGTGGTTGAGCTGGAGATTGCCGGGCTGGGGCGTCAGCGGCAGGAGCTGAAGGACGCGTAGGCTGGTGTGGAGAAGGAGCACCATGACCGTTGCGCAGACCGAAGTGACGCTTGAGGAGTTCGAAGCGCTCGACGCCGCGGCGCCAGAGAGCCTCCACGTCGAGCTGATCAACGGGAGTGTCATAGTGACTCCGGCGCTGGACGGTGACCACGACGAGAACGTCATGGCCGTCGGAGACCAGGTGCGGGCGCACGATCCCGGGCTGCGCATGTACCAGGAGCGAGGGCTGGCCATTCCCGCCTATCGTGCCGGGCGCGCTCGCGTCGATGGCGCGGTCGCCCCGCTCGGGAACTTCCGGGGGCAGCCGTCCTGGGCGGATGCCTCGGCCGTCTTGATGGTCGTCGAGGTGACGTCGGGCGGCGAGAAGGACGCCGACGTCGACCGCATCGAGAAGCGTGATGCCTACGCCCAGGCCGCGCTGCCGGTGTATCTCCTCGTCGACCGGCACCGTGGCGAGGTGGTCGTGCACTGGGAGCCCGAGGGCGGTCGATACCAGCACTCGCAGAAGGCGGTCTTCGGCGCGAAGCTGGGGCTGCCCGAGCCCTTCGGGTTCGACCTGGACACGTCCGACTTGGCGTAGGTCCACTCAGCCGGACTCACGTGCGCCACTGGATTGAGTGCCGGGTCGCCCCGACGAGCGGCACGGCGTTGCGGGCGGCGCTGCTGCCGCCCAACCAGACCGCGCCGTAACCGAGTTCCTCCAGCTCGGCCGCGGCCTCCGCCAACTCGCCCTGCCGGGACGGATCTTCGGAGCGCAGAGCCACGCTCCAGATGCCGTACCGGCCGACCGTCTCCTTCAGGGCACTGCTCATCTGTCCCGTTCCCTCCGGTGTCGGATGCACTGGACGTGCCGGACGGTGCCAACCGGAGGGAGCCCGGGGTTAATTCCGGCCGTCGTCCAGGAACTGCTCCAGCGCCGCCACCACGAACCGGTGGTCCTCCAGCTGGGGCAGGCCGCTCACCGTCACCGTGCCGATGACGCCGACGTCCTCGACCCTGATCGGGAACGAGCCGCCGTGGGCCGCGTACTCGTCGGGGTCGAGGCGGGAGGAGTCCTCGAAGGTGCTGCCCTTGGCGCGGAAGCGGGTGCCGACCAGGTAGGAGGCGGCGCCGAAGCGCTCGACCACCCTGCGCTTGCGGTCGATCCACGCGTCGTTGTCGGGGGTCGACCCCGGCAGCGCCGCGTGGAAGAGCTGCTGGCCGGCGCGGCGGATGTCGATGGCGACCGGGGCCTGGCTCTCGCGGGCGAGTTCCACGAGGAGGGAACCCAGCGCCCACGCGTCGTCGAAGGTGAAGTGCTGGAACACCAACCGGCGCTCCTGCGCCTCGAGTTCCTCCACCGTCGGGGTGATCTCGGGGGCGATCCGCTGGGTCATCGCGGGCTTGTGCTGGGTCACAGGGTCACCGTCATTCCGTCGCGGGCGCTGCGGCGCGCGGCTTCCAGTACGTCGAGGGCGGCAGCCGCCTCCAGGGCGGTGACCGGGTTGGGGGCGCCGTCGCGGAGGGCGGCGGCGACGGCCGCGTAGTACGCGGGGTAGTCACCGGGGAGGGTGGGTTCGGGGCGGCCACCGCCGGTGAGGGGGGATTCTCCCCCAGAGGGGGGACCCCCAACGCCGACACGGCCGTAGAGGGATTCGGGCTCCTCGCCCCAGCCGGCCGTCGCGCCCGGGCGCTTTCCGTCCCGCAGGTCCGCCTCCTGGGGGTCGAGGCCGTACTTGACGTAGCCCGCCCTGGAGCCCAGGACCCGGAAGCGCGGGCCGAGTTGGGCGGTGGTCGCGGAGACGTACAGGTGCGAGCGGACGCCGTTCGCATGGGTCAGCGCGATGAACGTGTCGTCGTCCGTCTCCGCGCCCGGGCGGCGGATGTCCGACTCGGCGTACACGGAGGTCACGGGCCCGAAGAGGGTCAGCGCCTGGTCGACGACATGGCTGCCGAGGTCGTAGAGGAGACCTCCGATCTCTGCCGGATCGCCGGACTCGCGCCAGCCGCCCTTGGGCTGCGGGCGCCAGCGCTCGAAACGGGACTCGAAGCGCCATACGGCGCCCAGCTCGCCCTCGGCCAGGAGCTTCCGCAGGGTCAGGAAGTCGTTGTCCCAGCGGCGGTTCTGGAAGACGGAGAGGAGCAGGCCGTGCTGCTCGGCGAGGGCCGCCAGCTCGCGGGCCTCGGCGGCGGTGCCGGCGATCGGCTTGTCCACGACGACCGGCAGACCGGCCTTCAGGGCGCTCGTCGCGAGCGCGACATGCGTCTTGTTCGGGGACGCGATGACGATCAGGTCCAACTCGGCGGCGCGGTCCAGGAGTTCGTCCGGGGACGCAGCGATGCGGACGTCGGGGAACTCGGCGCTGGCCTGGTCCTGCCGCTCCGGGTTCGAGGTGACGACCGTGTCGAGGGCGAGGCCCTCGGTGGCGGCGATCAGCGGAGCGTGGAAGACGGAGCCCGCGAGGCCGTAGCCGACGAGGCCGACGCGGAGGGGTGTGCGAGTGGTGCGTCCAGTCATGCCCTCCACTTTCGCAACGCTGTTGCCAAAGTGCAAGTGGTGGGGAGAATGGGAGAGTGAACAGTGCGCGGAGCGGGAGCGGAGCCGGATCCACGGCGGGTGCGGGAGCGGCGGCCGGTGCGGTGGGTGCGAATCTGCTCGCCGTGCGCAGCCACAACACCGCGCTGGTGCTCGACCTGCTGCGGATCGCCGGACCGGACGGGATCAGCCGGCTCGAACTCGCCGACCGCACCGGTCTCACCCCCCAGGCCGTCAGCAAGATCACGGCCCGGCTGCGGGAGCCCGGCCTTGTCACGGAGGCCGGTCGCCGCGCCTCCACCGGCGGCAAACCGCGCACGGTACTGCGCCTGGTCCCGGAGGCCGGCCATGCGGTCGGCGTGCACCTGGACCGGGACGAACTGCGGGTGGTCCTCGTCGATCTCACCGGGACCGTGGTCGGGGAGCGCGGCGCCCCGCTGGACCTGGGGGCGGGCGCAGCGGTGGTCGTGGAGGCGGTGGCCCGGGAGGCCGAGGGGCTGGTGGGGGAGGTGGTCGGAGGCCCCGCGCCCGCCTCTCTTTCTGCCGACGGCCGTCTGCTCGGTGTGGGCGTGGCCCTGCCCGGGCCGCTCGACCACAGCCAGGGTGTGCTGCATCGCGTCACCGGCTTTCCCGAGTGGGACGGGTTTCCGCTGCGGGACGCGCTCGGGCGGCGGCTCGGGGTGCCGGTCGTCGTCGACAAGGACACGAACGCCGCCGCGCTCGGGCTGGCAGTCGGCGGGGAGGGCGGGGCCTTCGCCTATCTGCACCTCGGCACGGGACTCGGCGCCGGACTGGTGATCGGCGGCGGTGTGCACCGGGGGACGCGGACCGGGGCCGGAGAGTTCGGGCACCAGGTCATCCAGCTGGACGGGCCGCCCTGCGACTGCGGGAACCGGGGCTGTATCGAGGCCCTGTGCCTGGCCGCCGTAGCGCGCGGGGATGTGGACGAGGCGGCGCGGGTGCTCGGTGCGGGCGCCGCGAACCTCGTGGGCCTGCTCGACATCGACCTCGTGCTGCTGGGCGGCCGTACCGTCGCCGCCGACCCGGAGCCCTTCGTGCGCGGGGTCGCCGCCGTCCTCGGTGAACGCGCCCGGCGCGAGGGCGCCGGCGAGGCCGCCGTACCGGTGCGGATCGCCTCCGGCGGGGCGCGGGGCGTCGCGGAGGGGGCCGCGCAGCTGCTGCTCGGACCGCTGTTCGGGCGGGCGGACGGCTAGGACCTGTCCGGTGGGGGAGGTGTCCTGAAAAAGTGTGTCACTTTCTCCGGGAACTGTGACACTTCCGCCGAACAGGGGTCCCGCCGCGCCCGTTCGAGGCACACCGACGGCCGCGTCACCCTCCATCGGCCCCCGCCTCCGGCACGCTCATGTGCTTATGCGACTGCCCCTGAGACCGTGCACCCCACTGCGCGCACCCCTGTCCCTCTGCCTCGCCGCAGCCGCCACCCTTCTCTTCATGCTCTTCACGGCGACCACACCGGCGCACGCGGCGGACCCCACCCCCACCTGCGCCGCCCCCGACGCCCGCACCTTCCCCCTCACCACCCGCATCCACGACGGCCCCGACACCTACGAGGCCGGCGGCGGCTACGGCACCTGGTACCTCGACCTCACCAACACCACCGCCCGCCGCTGCACCGCGATCCACCCGGTCGTCGTCCTCGTCGACGAGCGGCACGCCCTGAAGCCCTCCCAGCCCAGGCTCGACTTCTACGACGGCACCGGCCCGCGCCCGCACCCCGTCCGCTTCGCGACGACCGACGAGGCGGAACTCGTCGGCGCCTTCGACGACGGCTTCCCGGGCTTCACCGTCGACCCCGGCAGGACCCTCACGGTCAAGGTCCGCCTCGCGCTCGCCCCGGACACCGGGCCGAACGAGATCACCGCCAACGCGGCCGTCGTACAACGCCATGCCGACGACGGGTACTGGGTCGGCCAGTCGAACGACTACCGCTTCGACGTCGAAGCGGCCCCGGAATCCGGCACACCCACCCCCGCCACAACGGCTCCCTCCGCCGCGACCCCGCCCGCCGAGGACCTCTCGTTCACCGACGAACTCGCCCGCACCGGAATCGGCACCGCCCACCTCGTCCTCGCCGTCACCTCCGTCCTCCTCGTCACCACCGGCGCCCTGCTGCTGGCCCGCAGGCGCCGATAACGCGGGACGCCGTTTCTGCGACCATCTCCGCGTGGACTACCCGAACGACCAGGCCCCCGGCGCCCCCGTCCGCGACGGCATCCCGGAGCACGGCCGCATCCCCAAGTACTACGCGGTGAAGGCCCAAATTGCCGCGCTCGTCGACGAGTTGGGGGAGGGCGCCGTGATCCCCACCGAGCGCGACCTCACCGAGCGGTACGAGGTCGCCCGCGAGACCGTCCGGCAGGCGCTGCGCGAACTCGTCCTGGAGGGCAGGCTGCGCCGGCAGGGCCGGGGCACGGTCGTCGCGGGCCCCAAGCTGGAGCAGCCGCTGTCCCTGACCAGCTACACCGAGGGCGTGCGGCGGCAGGGGCGCACCCCTGGCCGCAGCCTCGTCACGCTCGACCGCTTCCCGTGCCCCGACGCGCTGGCCGCCGAGACCGGACTGACCCGCGGCGAACCCGTCTGGCACCTGGAGCGCCTGCTGCTCGCCGACGAGGAGCGGGTCGGCCTCGAAAGCACCTATGTCTCCGTCGCCCGACTCCCGCACCTGGACACGGACTTCGAGCCCGGCTCCTCCTTCTACGGCTACCTCGACGCCCGCGGCATCCGCTTCGGCGACGCCGACGAACGCATCGAGACCGTGCTCGCCACCCCGCGCGAGGCCCTGCTCATCGGCACCCCGCCCGCCCTGCCGATGCTGCTGATCCACCGCGTGTCGAAGGACGCGGAGGGGCAGCCGCTGGAACGGGTGCGGGGCCTGTACCGGGGCGACCGCTTCTCGTTCGTCACCAAGCTAACGAATCCATAACGGGTCTAGCCCAAAAGGCGGGCCTGGTTCACGCTCTAGGCGTGAGAGTCACAGTCGTCGGAGGCGGCGTGGTCGGCACCATGCACGCCTGGCAAGCAGTGGAACGCGGCCACGAGGTCGTACAGATCGAGCGCGAGACGGAGGCGCGCGGCGCGTCCCTGCGCAACTTCGGACAGATCTGGGTGAGCGGCCGAGCAGGCGGCGAGGAACTCGAAACCGCCCTGCGGGCAAGGGAGTTGTGGGAGGAGATCGGCCGTCGCGTCCCCGGACTCGGCTTCCGCGCCAACGGCTCACTGACCCCGGTGCGCGGCCCGCGCGAACTCGCCGTCGCCGAGGCCGCCGTGGCCCGCGAGGACTCCGCCGCCCGCGGCTACGAACTCCTCACCCCCGCCGAGGTCCGCGCCGTGAACCCCGCCCTGCGCGGCGACTTCACCGCCGCCCTGTACTGCGAGCGCGACGCGGCGGTGGAGCCGCGCACCGCCCAACTCGCCCTGCGCGCCGAGCTGTCGAAGTCCCCGCACTACACCTTCCTGCCGGGGCGCGAGGTCCGCGAGGTCGTCGGCGAACACGCGGTACGCGACGACCACGGGGACGTGCACCCCGCCGACGCGGTGATCCTGTGCACGGGCGCCTGGCTCGGCGGACTCGTCCGCGAACTCGCCGGACCCCAACTCCCCGTCCGCCGCGTCCGCCTGCAGATGATGCAGACCGACCCGCTCGGCGAACCGCTCCCCACCTCGGTCGCCGACGCGGACAGCTTCCGCTACTACCCCGCCTACCGAGGCCCCGCCCTCGACCGACTCACCACACACCAGCCGCAGTCGCCGACCGCAGCCGCGCACGCCGTGCAACTCCTCATGGTGCAGCGCGCCGACGGCGGACTGACCATCGGCGACACCCACGAGTACGAGCACCCCTTCGCCTTCGACACCGTCGAGGACCCCTACGACCACCTCGCCGAGGTCGTCGAGTCGCTGCTCGGCCGTCCCCTGCCGAAGATCCGCCGCCGCTGGGCCGGCGTGTACGCGCAGTGCACCGACCCCACCCGGGTCGTCCACCGCCAACAGGTGTGCGACGGCGTGTGGTTGGTCACCGGTCCCGGCGGACGCGGCATGACCTGCTCCCCGGCGATCGCCGAAACCACCGCGAACGAACTGAATTGGTGAGCAACCGATGAACCAGCACATCCGCCTCGTCGTCCTGGACATGGCCGGCACCACCGTCGCCGACGACGGCCTCGTCGAAGAGGCCTTCACCGCCGCCGCCCGACACCTGGGCGCGGAACCCGACGCGATGCTGGACCACGTCCGCGCCACCATGGGCGAGTCCAAGATCTCCGTCTTCCGGCACCTGTTCGGGACGGAATCGCAAGCCCAGGAAGCCAACAAGGTCTTCGAGTCGGCCTACGCGGACCTCGTCGACGGCGGCCGGGTCACCGCCCTCCCCGGCGCCCGCGAGACCATCGAGACCCTCAAGTCCCAAGGCCGCACGGTGGTGTTGACGACCGGCTTCGCCCGCACCACCCAGGACGCGATCCTGGCCGCCCTCGGCTGGCAGGACCTCGCGCACCTCACCCTGTGCCCCGCCGACGCCGGGGGCCGGGGACGCCCGTACCCGGACATGGTCCTCACCGCGTTCCTGCGGACGGGCGCCGCCGACGCCGTAGGACAGGTGGCCGTGGTCGGCGACACCTCGTACGACATGCTCAGCGGCGTCCGCGCCGGCGCCGGCATGGTCGCCGGTGTGCTCACGGGGGCACACCGGCGCGACGCGCTGAGCGGCGCGGGCGCGACGCACGTCCTCGGCTCGGTCGCCGAACTGCCCGCACTCCTGCCCCGGTCGGAGCCTCAGACCAGGTCGACGATGTCCGCGATGGAGTCCACGACCTTCGTCGGGCGGTAGGGATAGCGGTCGAGGTCGGCCCTGGTCGTCAGACCGGTCAGCACCAGGAAGGTCGTCATGCCGGCTTCAAGACCGGCCAGCACATCGGTGTCCATGCGGTCGCCGATCATGGCGCTGGTCTCCGAGTGCGCGCCGATGGTGTTCAGCGCGCTGCGCATCATCAGGGGGTTCGGCTTGCCGACGAAGTACGGCTCCTTGCCGGTGGCCTTGGTGATCAGCGCGGCGACCGAGCCGGTCGCGGGGAGGGCGCCCTCGGGGGAGGGGCCGGTGTTGTCGGGGTTGGTGGCGATGAACCGGGCCCCGTCGTTGATCAGCCGGATCGCCTTGGTCAGCGCCTCGAAGGAGTAGGTCCGGGTCTCGCCGAGGATCACGAAGTCGGGGTCCGAGTCGGTCAGCACGTATCCGGCGTCGTGCAGCGCGGTCGTCAGTCCGGCCTCGCCGATGACGTAGGCGGTGCCACCGGGGTGCTGGTTGTCCAGGAAGGCGGCGGTGGCCAGGGCCGAGGTCCAGATGTTCTCCACCGGCACCTCCAGACCGATCCGGTTCAGCCGGGCGTGCAGGTCGCGGGCGGTATAGATCGAGTTGTTGGTGAGGACCAGGAACGGACGCCCGGTCTCCCGCAGCTTCTTGATGAACGCGTCGGCGCCCGGAACCGGGACGCCCTCGTGCATCAGCACCCCGTCCATGTCGGTGAGCCACGATTCGATGGGCTTGCGCTCTGTCATGGGCGGGCACTCCTGCTGAGGTAACGCGGGCTTGTGAGGTGACCATGCTATGCACTCCCCGTATCCCCTCCCCCATACGGAGCAATAGGGCCCCGCCAGGGATGCGCGGCCGGGGGACGAGGAGGAGTCTCCAGCTATCTGGAGGTTCACGATGGGCTCACTGAAAGTCACTCTCTGTGCGGTTGCGGCGGTCCTCGCGGCGCTCACCCCGACGGCGTACGCGGCGGACGGAGGCACTGTCTCGGTGACCCCCGCGTCCCCCGCCCCAGGCGCCGACGTAGCGCTCAGGATCAGCGGCTGCTCCGGTACGACGGGCTCCGCGGCGTCGGACGCGTTCGTCGCCGACGCGAAACTCGTCGGCGCGGCCGGCACCCTCGCCGGCGAGACCCGGGTCCGCTCCTCGCTGGAACCGGGCAGCTACGACGTGAAGATCACCTGCGGGAGCGTCACGGTGAAGGGCGCGATCAAGGTCGTGGCGAATGAATCCGGATCCCCCTCCTCCCAGCCCCCCGCCTCACCCGTCGCCCCCGTCCACGCGGGCGGTGGCGGCACCGCGCACCTCGCCGCCGTGGACGCCCGCGCGGCCGGTCCCGGTACCGCGCACGCGGTGGTCGGGCTGTTGCTGGCCGGTGTGGCCGCGACGGCCGTGGGGGGGGGGGGGGCCCCCCCCCCCCCCCCGCCGCGGGGGGGGGGGGGGGTGGGTAACGACCCGCCCCCCGCGGCCGCGCGCGCCCCCGCCCCCCCCCCGCGGCGGGCCGGCGAGGGGGGGGGCGCGCGCCAGCG
>NZ_JBFAJD010000049.1:0-66210 GCF_040655035.1 Streptomyces sp. NPDC050549 | reverse complement strand
ACTCGGACAGGGTGTCGGACACGCGCCGCCCGGCACAGCATCGGCACGGCGCGTCACATCACAACAGGGCCAACGTTGCTTGATGCGGCACTAGTGACCCTGTGTGTAGAAAGGACGCACTGTCTGGCGCATCCACTCCGCCACCGGGTCCTGCGTCACGTCGAGGAGGACCAGATTGACCGGCCATTTGACCTCGGTCCTGGTCAGTGCGCGGGACAGGGCGTCCATGGGGGCCGCCCTCAAGTCGCCGTCCCAGTTGGTCAGTTCCACGCCTACGAACATCACCGGGTCGGCGGTCTCGATCGCGGCCAGGCAGCGGCGGGCCGTGCCGACCACGCCGATGCCGGCGAACTCCGCGGAGGCCGCGGCGAGGAAGTCGACCGGGTCGTCCTGCCAGTCGGGTTCGAAGAGGCGGACCCGGCCGCCGCTGGTGGGGCCGTCGAGGGCGGTGCGGCCGATACGGCACAGCTCGGCCACGGCGGCGGGCGGGAGGGGGATGCCGACCACGCCGTCCGGGTTCACCGCGATGCCCACCTGCGGGGGCAGTCCCCGCGCGAACTCCACCGCGGGCGCGATCGTGAACGACAGGTGCGAGCCGACGACCTGGCGGAACTGCTCCTCGGAGCTGAAGACCGGGACGAAGGCCTGCCCGTCGATGTCCAGCGTGGGCAGGTCCAGGGGTCCGCTGTGCGGGCCGCCGCCGCTGGGCAGCGGGACCCAGACGAAGCTGCGGGACAGCACCTCGATGATCCGGCCGCCGGCCGAGGGCAGGCCGAGGGAGACCGAGAGCACCTCCTCCAGCTCGTTGCCGGGCCATCCGCCGTGCGGATGCGGGTGGGGGTACGCCTGACCGGGGAAGTCCGCCGGGAAGTCCATCTACCTACCGCCTGCTGGTGAAACCGCCTGCTGTAAACGTGCTGTGGCAGAAAAGGCTAGCGGCTCAGTGCGCGAAGTCGATCCGGCGCAGCACGTCCGCCGCGTCCCGGTCCAGGAGGACGGCCGAGCCCACGCCGTGCGGCAGGTCGCCGCGCTCCACGGCACGCAACAGGCGGGCGGCGGCCCGGCGGTGGCGCAGGAACGCGTACCGCGAGACTCCCCGGCCGCGCTCGCGCTGGCCGTCGAGCGCGGTGTCCGGGCTGACGTCGAGGAACACCAGGTGCAGGGTGCCTCCGCGGCGGTGGGCGGCGCGGGCCAGCCAGCCGCGCACCCAGGTCTGGGTGCCGCAGTCGTGCACGACCGCTCCGGACGCGGAGCGCAGGGTGCGGTGCAGTCCGGTGTAGTGGGCGAGGCGGACCAGGGGGCGGTAGACCGCGTACGGGAGCAGGCCCGACATGCGGGACATCCGGGCGTCCCAGCGGTCCCGGGTGTCCTGGCTGTCGACGCGGGCGCCGTCGCCGGTCACCGCGCGCCGCATCAGCGTGGACTTGCCGCTGCCGGGCAGGCCGGTGACCACGACCAGGTCGCGAGGGCCGAAGCGGAGTCCGTGCGGGCTGCGGCCGGCACGCTCGCGGAGGTCGCGGACGACCGGTGCCGGGCGGGCCGGGCATGCCTCCCTGGCCGGGGCCGAGGGCTGCTTGGGCAGCGCTACGGCCGAGGTCGTGGCGTACACCGTGGTCCTTGTCACCGTGATCGTCCTCCCTGCGGGGTCAGGAAAGGTTCTCCCCAACGAACGTAAAGAGAAGGTAATGCACGGTGTCTCGCGGTTCCGTTCGCTTCCGGCCACAGGCCTGTTACAAAGCCTGTGCGATGATGTGCGCGCCTAACTGCATACCGGCCGCTTGAATCCGCGCGGGAGAGTCCCCAGTCGTACGTCGTCAGTCGTACCTCGTACGTCGTCCGGGGCGCCGAAGGAGCAAGTCCCTCCCTTGAATCTCTCAGGCCCAGTTACCGCGCGGGCGAGGCACATCTGAAAAGCGGGCCGCCGTCGCCGGTGGTCCCACCCAAGGTGCAACCCATGTCCCGTGCGTGTCCCGCGCGGTCATGGCGAACCTCTCAGGTTCCGATGACAGATGGGGAGGAACGACCTCGCCGTCATGCCTTGGGAGACCGACCGATGAGCAGTACCGCCACCCCTGAGAAGCGCCGCACCGCGCTCGACGCGCTGCACCGCTCGCTCGGTGCGACGATGACCGACTTCGCCGGCTGGGACATGCCGCTGCGCTACGGCTCCGAGCGCGACGAGCACCTCGCCGTCCGCACGAAGGCCGGCCTCTTCGACCTCTCCCACATGGGCGAGATCACGGTCACCGGACCGGAGGCGGCCCGACTCCTCAACTACGCGCTCGTCGGCAACATCGCCTCCGTGGGTGTCGGCCGCGCCCGCTACACCATGATCTGCCAGGCCGACGGCGGCATCCTCGACGACCTCATCGTCTACCGGCTGGCCGAGACCGAGTACATGGTGGTGGCCAACGCCTCCAACGCCCAGATTGTCCTGGACTCGCTGGTGGAGCGTGCCGAGGGTTTCGACGCCGTCGTCCGCGACGACCGTGACGCGTACGCGCTGCTCGCCGTCCAGGGCCCCGAGTCCCCCGGCGTCCTCGCCTCGCTCACGGACGCCGACCTCGACGGTCTGAAGTACTACGCCGGTCTGCCCGGCACGGTCGCGGGCGTCCCCGCGCTGATCGCCCGCACCGGCTACACCGGCGAGGACGGCTTCGAGCTGTTCATCGCCCCCGGTGACGCGGAGAAGCTGTGGGAGGCGCTGACCGAGGCCGGGGCGTCGGCCGGGCTGATCCCCTGCGGCCTGTCCTGCCGGGACACGCTCCGCCTGGAGGCGGGCATGCCGCTGTACGGCCACGAACTGTCGACCTCCCTCACCCCGTTCGACGCCGGGCTCGGCCGGGTCGTGAAGTTCGAGAAGGACGGCGACTTCGTCGGGCGTACGGCCCTGGAGGCCGCCGCCGAACGCGCCGCCGCGCAGCCGCCGCGCGTCCTGGTCGGCCTGGTCGCCGAGGGCCGCCGGGTCCCGCGCGCCGGATACTCGGTCGTCGCCGACGGCGAGGTGATCGGCGAGATCACCTCCGGTGCCCCCTCCCCCACGCTGGGCAGGCCCATCGCGATGGCCTACGTCGACTCGGCGCACTCGGCGCCGGGCACGACCGGTGTCGGCGTGGACATCCGGGGCAGTCACGAGCCGTACGAGGTCGTGGCGCTGCCGTTCTACAAGCGCCAGAAGTGACAGTCGTCGTAGCGTCGGGTCGGTGACCGGGGCGGATCGCCCCTGCTCCCCGACACCCTCCGCGTTTCCCCCCTTCACCAGCACTCCCCCGCGTACAGGAGAATTCACGCCATGAGCAACCACCCCGAGAATCTGCGGTACAGCAAGGAACACGAGTGGCTGACGGACGCCGTCGACGGTGTCTCGACGGTCGGTATCACCGAGTACGCGGCCAACGCGCTCGGCGACGTCGTCTACGCCCAGCTCCCCGAGGTAGGCACCACGGTGACCGCGGGCGAGTCCTGCGGCGAGCTGGAGTCGACGAAGTCGGTGTCGGACCTGTACGCGCCGGTCACCGGTGAGGTCGTGGAGATCAACTCGGCCGTCGTGGACGAGCCCGCGCTGGTCAACTCCGAGCCCTTCGAGGGCGGTTGGCTGTTCAAGGTGCGGATCACGGACGAGCCGGGCGACCTGCTCTCCGCCGACGAGTACACCGCCTTCACCGCCGGCTGAGGAGTCGTAGACCCATGTCCGTCATGAACACGCCGCTGCACGAGCTCGACCCGGACATCGCCGCCGCGGTCGACGCCGAGCTGCGCCGTCAGCAGTCCACGCTGGAGATGATCGCCTCGGAGAACTTCGCTCCGGTCGCGGTCATGGAGGCGCAGGGCTCCGTCCTCACCAACAAGTACGCCGAGGGATACCCCGGCCGTCGTTACTACGGCGGCTGCGAGTACGTCGACGTGGCCGAGCAGATCGCGATCGACCGGGTCAAGGAGCTGTTCGGCGCCGAGTACGCCAATGTGCAGCCGCACTCGGGCGCCTCCGCCAACCAGGCCGCCCTGTTCGCGCTGGCCCAGCCCGGCGACACCATCCTCGGCCTCGACCTGGCGCACGGCGGCCACCTCACCCACGGGATGCGGCTGAACTTCTCCGGCAAGCAGTTCAACGTGGTCGCCTACCACGTGGACGCGCAGACCGGTCTGGTCGACATGGCCGAACTGGAGAAGCTCGCCAAGGAGCACCGCCCGAAGGTCATCATCGCGGGCTGGTCCGCCTACCCGCGGCAGCTGGACTTCACCGAGTTCCGCCGGATCGCGGACGAGGTCGAGGCGTACCTGTGGGTCGACATGGCGCACTTCGCGGGCCTGGTGGCGGCCGGCCTCCACCCGAACCCCGTCCCCTACGCGGACGTCGTCACCTCCACCACCCACAAGACGCTGGGCGGCCCGCGCGGCGGGATCATCCTCGCCAAGCAGTCCTTCGCCAAGAAGCTGAACTCCTCCGTCTTCCCCGGCTTCCAGGGCGGTCCGCTGGAGCATGTGATCGCCGCCAAGGCGGTCTCCTTCAAGGTCGCGGCGAGCGAGGACTTCAAGGAGCGCCAGCGGCGTACCGTGGAAGGCGCGCGGCTGCTCGCCGAGCGACTGGTGCGGGACGACGTGAAGGCCTCCGGCGTCGACGTCCTGTCGGGCGGCACGGACGTGCACCTCGTCCTGGTCGACCTGCGCAACTCCGAACTCGACGGTCAGCAGGCCGAGGACCGGCTCCACGAGGTCGGCATCACGGTCAACCGCAACGCCGTCCCGAACGACCCGCGGCCCCCGATGGTCACCTCCGGCCTGCGCATCGGTACGCCGGCGCTGGCGACCCGCGGCTTCACGGCCGAGGACTTCGCCGAGGTCGCGGACGTCATCGCGGAGACGCTGAAGCCGTCGTACGACGTGGCGGGTCTGAAGGCCCGTGTCACGGCGCTGGCGGAGAAGTACCCGCTGTACCCCGGGCTGTAGTCGCCCACTGGGGATGCCGCGCACACTGAAAGGTGTGCGCGGTGTCCCGCCCCCTGCACCACCCCGCACGTCTTGCGTTCTGAGGAGTCACCGTGGCCATCTCGGTCTTCGACCTGTTCTCGATCGGCATCGGCCCGTCCAGCTCCCACACGGTCGGCCCGATGCGGGCGGCCCGCATGTTCGCGCGCCGGCTGCGCAACGAGGAGCTCCTCGACTCCGTCGCCTCCGTCCGCACCGAGCTCTACGGCTCGCTCGGCGCGACCGGGCACGGGCACGGCACCCCGAAGGCGGTGCTGCTCGGCCTGGAGGGCGAGTCACCGCGCACGGTGGATGTGGAGGGGGCCGATGAACGGGTGGAGCAGATCAGGGCGGCCGGACGCATCCGCCTGCTCGGCGAGCACGAGATCCCGTTCGACTTCGACGCCGACCTGAAGCTGCACCGCCGCAAAGCCCTGCCGTACCACGCGAACGGCATGACGCTGTGGGCCTACGACGCGGCGGGCACCGAGCTGCTGTCCAAGACGTACTACTCGGTGGGCGGCGGCTTCGTCGTCGACGAGGAGGCGGTCGGCGCCGACCGGATCAAGCTGGACGACACGGTCCTCAAGTACCCCTTCCGCACCGGCGACGAGCTGCTGCGCCTCACCCAGGAGACCGGTCTGTCGATCTCCGCGCTGATGCTGGAGAACGAGCGCGCCTGGCGCACCGAGGAGGAGATCCGGGCCGGGCTGCTGGAGATCTGGCGGGTGATGGGGGCGTGCGTGTCGCGGGGCATGTCGCGGGAGGGCATCCTGCCCGGCGGCCTGAGGGTCCGCCGCAGGGCCGCCATGTCGGCACGCCAACTCCGGGCGGAGGGAGACCCGTTGGCGCACGCGATGGAGTGGATCACGCTCTACGCGATGGCGGTGAACGAGGAGAACGCGGCGGGTGGCCGGGTGGTAACGGCCCCCACGAACGGGGCGGCCGGCATCATCCCGGCGGTCCTCCACTACTACATCAACTTCGTACCGGGCGCCGACGAGGACGGAGTCGTCCGCTTCATGCTCGCGGCCGGTGCCATCGGCATGCTCTTCAAGGAGAACGCCTCCATCTCCGGCGCCGAGGTCGGCTGCCAGGGCGAGGTCGGCTCCGCCTGCTCGATGGCGGCGGGCGCGCTGGCCGAGGTGCTCGGGGGTTCTCCCGAACAGGTCGAGAACGCGGCCGAGATCGGCATGGAACACAACCTCGGCCTCACCTGCGACCCCGTCGGCGGCCTCGTCCAGATCCCCTGCATCGAACGCAACGGCATGGCCGCGGTGAAGGCGGTGACCGCGGCACGGATGGCTATGCGGGGGGACGGGTCCCACAAGGTGTCCCTCGACAAGGTCATCAAGACGATGAAGGAGACGGGGGCGGACATGAGCGTGAAGTACAAGGAGACGGCTCGGGGCGGGCTGGCTGTGAACATCATCGAGTGTTGAGGGGGTATGCCCCGGAACGACTCAGCCGGCCTCGGTGAGTCGGAGGAGCCGGGCGCGGACCAGGGCGGTGGGGAGGGTGAAGGCGTCCCCGGTGCCCGGGAAGCCAGGTTCGTGGTGCGGAAGTAGCTGATTGTGCCGCCCTCCCGGACCACGACCAGGGTGGCCCCGCGACGACCCAGCCCACCACCACGCGAACCGGACGTCCTCATCGCCGACGAGCCGACCGCCGCCCTCGACGTGACCGTCCAGGCCCAGGTCCTCGACGTCCTGGCGCACGTCCAGGAGCGTACGAAGTCCGGGATCCTGCTGATCACCCACGACCTGGGGTGGTGGCCGGCCTCGCCGACCGTGTCCTGGTCCTGTAACTGCGGGCGGAAGATGGAGGAGGCCCCGGTCGAGCCCCTCTTCTACGAGCCGGCCCCCCCTGCACGCGCGGCCTGCTCGCCGCGCTGCCGAGGATCGACCGCAGCACCCGGCGGCTGGCCCAGATCGCCGGCCAGCTGCCCTCGCCGAACGAGCGGCCCCCGGGCTGTCCCTTCCAGAACCGCTGCCCGCACGCCGACGAACGGTGCGCCGAGAGCCCCGGCCGGTCCCGGTCGGCGGGGGCCACACCGCGGCCTGCGTGCGGGCGCACGAGATCGCGAGCGTGACGCCATGACCCACCGGCAGCACTCACCGTCGAGGGGCTGGTGGCGGAGTACACCACCGGCCGACGCGGACGGCACGCCCGCACCGTGCGGGCCGTCTCCGGGGTGGACCTCGTCATCCCGCGCGGCACGACTCCGGGCCTGGTCGGCGAGACCGGCTGCGGCAAGAGCACCCTGGCCCGCTGTCTGGTCCGGCTGACCGATCCGGCGGCCGGCCGGATCATGCTGTTCGACATGGACGTGACGGCGGCCGGGCGACGGGAGCTGGCGGCCGTACGCCGTCGGATCCAGTTCGTGTTCCAGGACCCGTACGCCTCTCTCAACCCGAAGCTCACCGTGCACGCGGCGCTCGCCGAGCCGCTGCGGATCCACGGGCTGCACCCGGGCCGGGAGAACGAACGGGTGCGGGAACTACTGGAGTTGGTCGGTCTGGACCCCGGGCACGCCCACCGTCACCCGCACCAGTTCTCCGGGGGCCAGCGGCAGCGGATCGGCATCGCCCGCGCGCTCGCCGTCGAACCGGAGGTCTGGTTCTCGACGAACCGGTCAGCGCGCTGGACGTCAGCGTGCAGGCCGGGGTGATCAACCTGCTGGAGCTGGGCCTCACCTGTCTGTTCGTCGCGCACGACCTGCCGGTGGTCCGGCAGATCAGCGACCACGTCGCGGTCATGTACCTCGGACGGATCGTCGAACAGGGGCCCGTGGAGGCGCTGTTCACCCGGCCGCGCCATCCCTGCACCCAGGCCCTGCTGTCCACCGTACCCATTCCGGATCCGCGGTTGCAGCGGGCGCGGAGGCGGATCGTCCTGGACGGCGATCTGCCCAGCCCGCTGGCCCCGCCGTCCGGCTGCCGATTCCGCACCCCCTGCTGGAAGGCACGGAACGTGCGCGCCGAGGCCGCGCCCGCCCTTGAGGAGCGGGGCGACGGACTGCTGACCGCCTGTCACTTCCCCGACGAGCAGCCCCCGGCAAGCCCGGACCGACCCGAGGAGGTCACCACACCATGAGCAGCGACTGGCAGCGGTTCTTCACCACCGACCGACCCCATGCCGTACGGCGGGGGCGCGGACCGGGCGGCCGGTCCCTGATCGTCGGGGAGAGCGAGGACGGTCCCCGGCTGTCGCTGTGGGCGGCCGGGAGCGCCACGGTCCGGCCGCTGGGCGAGGTGACCTCGGGCGACCTCGTGCAAGCCGTTCTCACCTCCGACGGCGAGCAGATCCTGGCGTTGCACGACGACAACGGCTCCGAGGTCGGCCATGTGCACGCGACGGGCCCGGACGACGGCGAGAGCCGCGACCTCACTGACCTCGGCGACGAAGTCCAACGGGATCGTGCAACGATGCCCTTCTGGGACGAACCCGTCGCCGAACGCGCCGCCCTGCACCCGGGGGTGACGAGGGACCAGGAGCACATCGACGCGCTGCGGCGAAGTTCGTGCTCGACCCCGGCCGCTTCGACGTCGTCGTCGCCTCCAACCTGTTCGGCGACATCCTCAGCGACCTGGCGGCGGCGATCGCCGGCACCACCGGCATCGCCCCCGCGGCCGACCTCGACCCCGAACGGGACCTCCCCTCCATGTTCGAGCCGGTGCACGGCTCGGCCCCCGACATCGCCGGGCGCGGCACGGCCGACCCGCTCGGCGCGATCCGGTCGGCCGCGATGATGCCGGACCACCTCGGGCACCCGGAGGCGGCCGGCGCCGTCACCGACGCGATCGCCACGCTGCTGTCCACGATCCGGGATGCGCACCCCGGACCTCGGGGGCACGGTGACGACGGCCGAGTTCACGGCGGGGCTGATCGATCTGTTGTGACGGGGACGGACACGGTGGCGACAAGGCCGGGCGGACCTGACCCGGTGTCACGCCCGCAGATAGGCGAGGACTGCCAGGACCCTGCGGTGGGTCTCGGTCGCGGGTGGCAGGTCCAGCTTGGTGAGGATGCTGCTGATGTGCTTGCCGACGGCCGCCTCGGACACCACCAGTTCGCGGGCGACGGCGCCGTTCGACCTGCCTTCCGCGATCAGGGCCAGCACCTCCCGCTCGCGCGGGGTGAGCCGCTCCAGCGGATCGCGGCGGCGGCGCAGCAGCTGGCGTACGACCTCGGAGTCGACGACCGTGCCTCCGTCGGCGACCTCGCCCAGGGCGTCCATGAACTCCTCGACCTGGCCGACCCGGTCCTTCAGGAGGTAGCCGACGCCGGTCCCGTCGCCGGAGTCCAGCAGTTCGGAGGCGTACGTCCGCTGCACGTACTGGCTGAGCACCAGCACGGGCAGGGTGGGCCGTCTTTCGCGCAGCCGCACCGCCGCGTGCAGCCCCTCGTCCTGGAAGCCCGGGGGCATGCGGACGTCGGTCACGACGATGTCGGGGGCGTGCTCCTCGACCGCGGCGGTCAGTGCCGCGGCGTCGCCGACGGCCGCCACCACCTCGTGGCCGCAGCGGGTGAGCAGACCGATGAGTCCTTCCCGCAGCAGCACACTGTCCTCGGCCAGAACTACGCGGAGCGGTCGGTCGGTTCGCAAGGAAACTCCACACACAGCAGGGTCGGTCCGCCCGGTGGGCTGGACAGGCGAAGTGTCCCATCCAGCACCGACACCCGGTCCGCGAGTCCGGTCAGCCCGCTGCCGGCCTCGGCGACCGCGCCGCCCCGGCCGTCGTCGGACACCGTCAGGAACAGAACTCCGTCGCGGTGTCCACCGGTCACGGCCGCGCACTTGGCACCGCTGTGCCTGGCGATGTTGGCGAGGGCCTCGCACACGACGAAGTAGGCGGCGGCCTCGACCGCCTGGGGCAGCCGCCCGGGCAGCTCCAGTTCGACGTCCACGGGAACGGCGGAGCGGTCCGCCGCGTCGGCGACCGCCGCCTGGAGGCCGTAGTCCGCCAGGACCTTGGGGTGGATGCCGTGGATGAGTTCGCGGAGTTCGGCGAGCGCCTCGCCCGCCTCCTCGTGGGCCTTGGCGAGCTGGTCGGCCAGCGGTCCGGGCGGGGCGTCGAGGCGGGCCAGACCGAGGGTCATCGACAGCGCCACCAGGCGTTGCTGCGCCCCGTCGTGCAGATCGCGCTCGATGCGCCGCCGCTCCGCCTCGAAGGCGTCGACCAACCGGAAGCGCGAGCGCGTCAGTTCCACGACCCTCGCCCCGAGATCGCTCTCGCGCGGCGCGATCAGCAGACGCGCCAGTTCCGCCCGGGCACCGGCCGCGATCCCCAACAGGTAGCCGCCCAGGGCCAGGAGGAGGAGTCCGAGTACGGCGACCCCGAAGGCCGTCGGCCAGTCGGTGACCGTCCAGACCTTGAGGACCTTGGTCTCCCGGCCGTCGCCGGCCGTCGCCATCACCAGCGGGGTCGCGATCATCGACGACGGGACGAGCAGGCCCGCCGTGAGCGCGAGGGCGTCGACCGGCCACAACAGCCCGGCGAACAGCAGCGCGTAGCCGAGTTCCCGCCAGGTCGTCTGCTCCCTCAGCCGTGTCGTCAGCCAGGGCCACAGCCCCTCGGCGGCCGGCACCCGGTGCTGGTCGGCGACCGGGTCGCGGTCGATCAGGCGCAGCCTGTGCCGCTCCTCCCACGCCACCGGGATTCCGGCGAGGGCCACCAGGACGAGCAGGGGGATCCCCACGAGCACGAGGGCGAGGACACCGCCGACCAACGCCGTGCCCGCGATCCCCACGAGCGCGACAACTCCGGTCGGCACGCCGGTGACCAGGTAGGCGACCGACCGCCACGGCCAGGGCGAGAGCAGGAAGCCCGGCCCGGCCATGGCCTGCCACACGTTCCGAGGGTGCATACCGTCACCGTAGAAGCCGCGGTCCGGCCGGTGCCATGGGGCCAGGGGGCGGGGCGGGGGTAGGTCTGGCCCTACCCCAGGTCTCGCCTCTGCCGCACTGCGGCGCGGTGCTTCCGCGCGGTTTCGTGGAGCGGTCACGTGCCGGTCGATCGCATCGAACAGCGGGGGAACATGAACAAGGACGCCATCCAGTTGCGCTCCGTCTGCAGGCGGTACGGGGCGGGTGACAGCGCGGTGACGGCGCTCGACCAGGTCTCGCTCTCCTTCCCGGAAGGCACGTTCACCGCCGTCATGGGTCCTTCCGGGTCCGGCAAGTCGACCCTGCTGCAGTGCGCCGCCGGGCTGGACCGTCCCACCTCGGGAGCGGTCGTCGTGGGCGGGACCGACCTGACGAAGCTGAACGAGACGAGGCTGACCCTGCTGCGGCGCGAGCGCATCGGGTTCGTCTTCCAGTCCTTCAACCTGCTGCCGTCCCTGACCGCCGAGCAGAACGTGGCGCTGCCTCTGCGGCTCGCCGGCCGCCGCCCGGCAAGGGCCAGGGTGCGCGAAGTCCTGGAACAGGTCGGCCTCGGCGACCGGGCGCGACACCGCCCGACGGAGCTGTCCGGCGGCCAGCAGCAGCGCGTCGCCCTCGCCCGTGCCCTGATCACCCGCCCCGAGGTGCTCTTCGGCGACGAGCCGACCGGTTCCCTCGACTCGCGGACCGGCCGCGAGGTGCTGAAGCTGCTGCGCGGCATGGTCGACGCCGGCGGCCGGACCGTCGTCATGGTCACGCACGACCCGGTGGCCGCCTCGTACGCCGACCGCGTCGTCTTCCTCGTCGACGGACGGGTCCACGGCGAGACGGCCGGAGCGAGCGCCGACGACATCGCCGTCCGGATGACCGAGCTGGAGGCCGCGCCGTGCTGAGCGTCGCCCTGCGCACCCTGCGCAGCCGCTGGATCACCTTCGTCGGCAGCTTCGTCGCGCTCTCCCTCGGGGTCGCGCTGATCGCCGTCATGGGTCTGGCCCTCGCCTCCTCACTGCACGCGCCCGCGCGGCAGCCGGAGCGGTTCGCCGCGGCGCCCGTCGTGGTGAAGGGTCCGGACACCCTGCGCGTGCCCACCCCGAACGGCGACCGGGTGCGGAAGTTGGCCCACCCTCGCGCCGTACCCGCCGCCGTGGTCGCGAAGCTCAGGAAGGTCGGCACCGTGGTCGAGGACCGGTCCTTCGCCGTACGGGCGCGAGGCGGCCCCGGCGATCTGGTGGGCCACCCCTGGTCGACGGCCGCGTTCGCGCCGTACGGGATCGACGCGGGACGCGCGCCCCGGGCCGCCGACGAGGTTGTCGTCAGCGGCAGTTGGGCGAAGCCGGGCGAGCGGGTGCGGACCGATCGCGGCACCGTCCGCGTGGTCGGCACCGTCGCCGGGCGCGGCTTCGAGAACGCCGTGTTCTACACCGACGTACGCGCGGCCCGACTGTCGCCTGCCAGCACCCAGTTGGCCGTCGCCGCGGACCCGGCCGCCGTGCGTGCGGCGGTGGGCGGCAGCGCCGGTGTCCAGGTCCTCACCGGTGCCGCGCGCCGCTATGCCGACGCCGACCCGGACCGGGACAGCGAGGCCCTCACCGCGATGAACGCGATGTTCGGCACCGCGGGCGGGGTCACCACCTTCGTGTCGGTGTTCGTGGTGGCGTCCACCTTCGCCTTCTCGGTCGCCCGGCGGCGCCGGGAGTTCGGGCTGCTGCGCACGGCGGGGGCGACCCCGGGGCAGATCCGCCGGACGGTCTTCGCCGAGGCCCTCGGGGTCGGCGTGCTCGCCTCCGCCGCCGGCTGTGTGCTCGGTGCCTACGGAGCGCCCCGGCTCGCCGGCTGGGTCGTCGACGGCGGACTCGCCCCGGACTGGTTCACCATCGGGGCCGCCACCTGGCCGTACTGCGTGGCCTTCGCGACCGGTCTGCTGGTCACGCTGGGCGGTGCGGTGGCCGCGTCCTGGCGGGCGGGCCGCACCGGTCCCGCCCAGGCGCTGCGCGAGGCGTCCGTGGACAGCGGGCCGATGACCCGGGGCCGCCTGCTGTTCGGCGCGGGGCTGCTGCTGACCGCCGCCGTGACCCTGGGCCTGGCCCTGGTCGGCGACCCGGGCGACCTGCTGCACCGCAAGACCTATGTGAGTCGGCCGATGCTGCTGATCACCGCGGTGGCGCTGCTCGCGCCCGTCGTGGTGCGGCCGTTGACGCGGCTGATCGCCTGGCTGCCGGCCCAGCTGCCGGGGGCCGGGGGCATGCTGGTGCGGGAGAACGCCGCCGCCGGGGTACGGCGCACCGCCGCGATCGCCGCGCCCGTCCTGGTCACCGTCGCCCTCGCGGGCTCACTGCTCGGCGCCACCGCGACGCTGAACGGGGCGAAGGCCACGGAGATCCGTGAGCAGACGGCCGCCGCCTTCGTCGTCACTCCGGCGAGCGGCGCCGGTTTCGACTCGGCGACCCTGCGGGGGCTGCGCGCGGTGCCCGGCACCGAGCTGTCCGCGACCTCGTCGAGCACCGTCTACGTCCTGGAGGACGGCGTGGCACTCGTCAGAAGCGAGGCCCGCGCCGCCGATCCCGGCCCGCTGGCCGCCACCGCACACCTGCCGATCGCCTCCGGACGGGTCGGCGACCTCGACGACGGCTCGATCGTCGTCAACGAGGAATGGCAGCGGCACACCGTCGGCGAGCGGGTGCGGGTGTGGCTCGGCGACGGCACGCGGAAGACCCTGCGGATCGCCGCGGTGATGACCACCGGCACCGGCGGCAACGGCGTCTACGTCACCCCGCGCAACGCTGCGGGCGCCGGCGTCGACCGGGTCGACGTAGCCCTCGCGAAGGGCGCCGACTCGGGTGCCGTGGCCGCCGGACTGCGGGCCGCGGTGCGCGCCTCGGGCGGGCAGGTCCTCACCAAGGAGCAGTGGGTGCGAGCGAGTTACCCCGAGACGGACCGGACGACCCGGACGGGTTTCCTGCTGGTGCTCGGCATCGCCCTCCTCTACACCGGTATCTCCCTGGCCAACACCATGGTCATGGCAACCTCCGACCGGGTCCGCGACCTGGCCGTGCTGCGGCTGGCCGGGGCCACCCGGGGGCAGGTGCTGCGGCTGGTGGGCGCCGAGGCGCTGATGGTCGTGGCGGTCGGCGGTGTGCTGGGGCTCCTGGTCGCGGTCCTCAATCTGGCAGGCATGTGGAGCGCCCTGGGCCTGCTGTCGGTGTGGACCACGATCGAGCTTCCCTGGACGGCCATCGGCGTGGCCGTGGGTGCCTGCGCGGTGCTCGCCGTGGTGTCGTCCGTCGTCCCCGCCTCGATCGCGCTGCGCCGCCGGGCGGTGGAACTGGCGGGCATCCGGGAGTGACTCAGGAGAGTGTTCCCTTTCCGGTAATTGAGCTGGCGGCCCGGCGGATGCCACGGAAGAGGTTCTGAGCTGGACGACAAGGAGGCGCTGCAGAGGCTGCTGCGCTGGAAGCGGGCCCGGACAGACCCGGTGGAGCCCGGGTGGCCGCGGCGCAGCGGACGGGGTCGCCGTTCCACGGGTCTGTCGCAGGCGCAGGTGGCACAGGTGCTGTACGTCTCCGAGCGCACCCGCGCCGACCTGGAGCGCGGTGAAATGCCGTCGCCCACCGCGGAGTTCCTCGACAACGTCGCCCAGGCCCTGCGGATGGAGGAGCGCGAGCGCACCGCCCTGTACGTCTACGCCCTGGGCTACGGGCCGCCGTTCCCCATGGATCCGGCTGGCGGGCAGCAGTGTCGCTCCGGCCTGGCAGACGGCGATCGAGCGCGTTTCCGGCCGGCCCGGCTACGCCAATGGTCTCGCCCGGAACGTCCTGGCGGCCAACGACGACTTCATCCGGATGTTCCCGCAGGAGCCGGGCAAGCCCGCACGTCTTCCCGGGCGGAATCCGATCCGCTGGATGCTGCTGCGCGGGGACGCCCGCGAGGACCATCCGGTGCAGTGGGAGAAGCGGTGGGCCGAGCCGGTCGCCGCCCAGCTGCGCACGGCCGTGGCCACGCACCCGGACAACAAGGACCCCCGGCAGCTGGACCAGCAGGTCAACGACGACCCGGTCGCGGGCCCCGTCCACCGCAACCACAACATCGCGTACGCCCATCCTGACGGTGACTCATGTCTCGTGCGCCACGCGGGATTTGTCGCCCCGGAGGGCGAGGAGGACCGCGGGGACCGCTGCTGTGAGCACCACGAGGTGTCGCAGCTGGGAGTGGTGACGATGTGTGCGGCGCAGCCCTTCGGCTCACCCGGGGCCCGGTTCCTGTTCCTCGTCCTCGAGCCCTCGCAGCGCCCCGTTGCCGCCTGAACTCCGGTCCGGGAAGAATGCCTCCCCATGACTGACGCAACCCAGCTCCACGAGATCGCGGCCGGCGTGCACATGTGAGCGCCCGACGGCGTGGACACCTGGGGTCTGGCCAACTGCGGCCTGGTCCACTCGGACGGCGAGGCCCTCCTCGTGGACACGCCGTACACCCCCGCCCTCACCGAGGCCCTTCTCGCCGCGGGCCGCCACGCGACGGGCGGCACCGTGGTGGCCACACCTGGGGCAATCAGTGCCTCACCGGCAGCGAGATCCTCGCGACGGACGCGGCACTTGAGCACCAGTGCGTGGAGCCGACACCTCAGGAGCTGCACGCGCTGGTGCGGGAGAGCGATCCGGACCAGCCGCTGGGCTGGTACTTCCGGCGCCACTTCGGGAAGTTCGACTTCTCGGACATACGGGTTCTGCCGCCCACCGCGACGTTCAGCGGTGGCCATGATCTGACGGTCGGCCGGATCCCCGTCGAACTGCACGAGGTCGGCCCCGCCCACACCATGGGCGGCCTGGTCGTCCATCTCCCCGAGCAGCGGGTCGTGTTCGCGGGCGACATCGTCTTCTCCGGTGACCACCCCTGCCACTGGGCCGGCCCGCTCGACCGGGTCTCGGCGGCGGCCGAACGCATCCTGGCCTTCGACCCCGAGTGGATCGTGCCGGGTCACGGCCCGCTGCTGACGCCCGACCAACTACGCACGTACATGGCGTACTTGGACGAGCTGTCCGACCAGGCGCTCCTGCTGCACGGTCAGGGGAAGACCCCGATCGAGGCGGCCCGCATCCTCATCGACGAGGACCGCTATCCGGGTCTCGGTCTGCCGGAGCGGCTCGCGATCACCCTCTCCACGGAGTTCCGCCACCTCAACCAGGACCGTTCACGCCCGAGCCTCGTCGAACCGTTCACGCTCGCCGCCCGGATCGCCTGGCAGCACGCTTCGGACACGGCGGCTTCCGCCTGATCCCCAACTGGCATACGGGATCACGGGTAGCGTCACCGACGAACTGACGCCCGCAGGAACGGACCCGCCAGCGTGACCGACCCGTTGCAGGACCCCCGGTTCTTCGCCGACCCCTATCCGACCTACGCGCGGCTCCGGGACGCGGCGCCGGTGCAGAGGGTGCCCACCGGTTCCGGCGGGCGCTTCGGCTATCTGGTCACGGGCCACGCGGAGGCCCGGGAGGCGTTCACCGACCCGCGGCTCTCCAAGAACACCGCGCGGTTCTTCGCCGGCCGGCTGTCCGACCGCGACCTCCATCCGGCGGTCTCGCGGAACATGCTGTCCACCGATCCCCCGGAGCACGCGCGGCTACGGGCCCTGGTGACGAAGGCGTTCAGCACCGGGGCCGTGGCAAGGATGCGCCCCTACATCGCGGGCCTCGTCGACGAACTGCTCGACGCCTGGCCGGAACACGGGCCGGTGGACCTGGTCGCCGGTCTCGCGGTACCGCTGCCGGTCACGGTCATCTGCGAGATGCTGGCGGTGCCCGAAGCCGACCGCGAGCTGGTGCACACCTGGTCCGGCGAGCTGTTCGCCGCGGGAGATCCCCGGCGGATCGACGTCGCCTCGCAGGCCGTCGGCACGTACATGACGGACCTCGTCGCCGCCAGGCGCGGCTCCCCGGGCGAGAGTCTGCTCGACGATCTCATCGCGGTACGCGACGGCCAGGACCGGCTCACCGAGGACGAACTCGTGTCGCTCGCCGTGCTGTTGCTCGTGGCCGGCCATGAGACCACCACCAACTTCATCGGCAACGCGGCCCTGGCACTTCTCCGACATCCGGAATCCCTCGCCCGGTTGAAGGCCGAGCCGGAGCTGTTCGGCACCGCCCTGGAGGAGTTGCTGCGCTTCGACTCGCCGGCCGGGATCGCCACGTTCCGCTACAGCACCGAGGCGCTCACGCTCGGCGGGACCGACATCCCGGCCGGTGCTCCGGTGCTCATCGCGCCCGGCGCCGCCAACCGCGACCCGGTGCGCTTCCCCGGCCCGGACCGGCTCGACCTCGACCGGGGTGCCACCGGGCACCTCGCGTTCGGCCACGGCATCCACCGCTGCCTGGGGGCACCGCTCGCGCGGGCGGAGGGCGAACTGGCGCTCCGTGCCGTCTTCGCCCGCTTCCCCGGCGTACGGCTTGCCCTTCCGGTGGAGCAACTGGAGTGGCGGCACACGCGGTTGACGCGCGGCCTCACGTCCCTGCCGGTCGTCGTGTGACGCGAGTCGCGGCCTGCCGTAGTGTCAACTCGCCCTGACTGGGCCGGAGTTGTCGACGGCGAGGGAGACGGCCAGGGTGCCCAGCACCGTTCCCATCGCGTAGCGCTGCACCTTGAGCCAGTAGGGGCGGCGTTCGAGGAAGACGGCGATCGCTCCGGCCGCCAGGACGACGGCGAGGTTGACCGCGATGCTGACCACGATCTGGACCGAGCCGAGGACGAGGCCCTGGAGGAGGACGTGCCCCCTGTCCAGGTCGATGAACTGGGGGATGAGCGAGAGGTACATGATGGCGATCTTCGGATTGAGCAGGTTCGTCATCAGGCCCATCGTGAACAGCTTGCGCGGTGAGTCGTGCGGTACGTCCTGCGGGGCGAAGACGGAGAACCCGCCCGGCTTCAGGGCGTTCCAGGCCAGGTGGGCGAGGTATCCGGCACCGGCGAGCTTCACCGCGAAGTACAGCCCGGGCACGGCGACGAAGAAGACCGACAGGCCCAGGTTCGCCGCGAGCAGGTACACCATGAAGCCGAGTGCGACCCCGCCGAGGGAGACCATCCCGGCGCGCCTGCCCTGGGTGATGCTGCGGGAGACGAGATAGATCATGTTCGGGCCGGGGGTGAGCACCATGCCCAGAGCCACCGCCGTCACGCCGAGTATGCCGCTCAGTTCGACCATGAACACCCCTCGTGTTGTCGCCGCGTCGCGCCCTCGGCCGCCGCTGGGAGCGTATTCCAGACCCGCACCTCGATGCAATATGCATATTGCACTCGGTGCAATGCGATGATTGGATGGAGGTCCGGTCGGGAAGGGCGGGAGAGCCGTGCAGGACTACCAGAGCGTCGCCGACACCGTGGCCGAAGAGATCAGGTCCGGCGCCCTCCGCCCCGGTGACCGGCTCCCCCCGCAGCGCGAGTTCGCCCGGCGGCACGGCATCGCCAACTCCACCGCCACCCGCGTGTACCGGGAACTGGCCCGCCGGGGCCTGACGGTGGGCGAGGTGGGCCGCGGCACCTTCGTCCGCGCGATGTCCGCCGACCCGGCCGGCTCCGCCCCCGCGCTCACCGAACCCGCCGACGGCCGGCGCGTCGACCTGGAGCTCAACTACCCGGTCGTACCCGGGCAGAGCGCGCTCCTCGCCGGGGCTCTCGGCGGTCTGCTGCGGCCCGACGCCCTCGGGTTCGCGCTGCGGCCGGTCGGCACCTCCGGCTTCCCGGCCGCCCGCGAGTCCGCCGCCGGCACGCTCGCCCGCGGCGGGTGGCGCCCGGACCCGGCGCGGATCCTCTTCGCGGGCAACGGACGGCAGGCGATCTCGGCCGCTGTCACCGCCCTGGTGCCGCCGGGTGCCCGGCTCGGCGTCGAGGAGCTGACGTACCCCGTCGTCAAGGCCGTCGCCGGCCGGCTCGGCATCACCCTCGTCCCGCTGGCCATGGACGACGCCGGACTCGTCCCGGAAGCCGTGGAAGAGGCGCACACCGCCGCCCCGCTGCACGCCGTCTACGTCCAGCCGAGGCTGCACAACCCGCTTTCGCTCACCATGCCCGCCGAGCGCGTCGAGCGGCTGGCCGAGACACTTCTCAGCCTGGGCGTCCCCGCGATCGAGGACACCATCTGGGCCTTCCTCCGCGACGAACTGCCGCCGCTCGCCGGGTACGCCCCCGAACTGACCGTCCTGATCGACAGCCTGTCCAAGCGCGTCGCGCCCGGTCTGACCCTCGGGTTCGCGGTGGCACCCGGCGCCCTGACGGGCGGGATCGTCTCCGCCCTGCGGTCCGGCGGCTGCACCCCGGGCCGGTTCGCCCTGGAGGTTGCCCACCGCTGGCAGCAGGACGGCACGGTGCAGGCGCTGGTGGCGGCCAAACAGAAGGAAGCGGCCGTACGACAGGGGATCGCGGCCCGGCAGCTCGCCGGGTTCGCCGTGCGGAGCGATCCCCGTTCCTTCCACTGCTGGTGGCGACTGCCCCGCCCGTGGCGCGCGGACACCTTCGTCGCGGCGGCCGCACGGCACGGCATCGGGGTCGTACCGGCCGCCGCGTTCACCGTCGGCCCCCACCACTCCCCCAACGCCGTCCGCCTCGGCCTCGCCACCCCCGACCCGGACACCCTCTCCCGCGCCCTCGGCACCCTCGCCGGACTCGCCCGCTCCACGCCGGAGGACCTCGTCACCGACTGACGCGGTGTCGTTCCCTAAGGTGGGTCGCCGTGGACCTCGGAGCAGTACGTACCTTCGTCGCCGTCGCGGAAGCGGGCCAGTTCCAGAAAGCCGCCGCCGACCTGTCGATCAGCCAGCAGGCCGTCTCCAAGCGCATCGCCGCGCTGGAACGCACCCTCGGCGTGCGGTTGTTCACCCGTGCCCCGCGCGGCGCCGAACTCACCATCGACGGGCAGGCGTTCCTGCCCCACGCACGCGAGCTGCTGCGCGTCGCGGAGCGCGCGAGCGCGTCCGTGCGCCCCGGCCGCCGTCCGCTGCGCGTCGATGTGATCGCCTCGCGCGTCGCGCCGTCGGCCCTGATGCGCGACTTCCACCGCGCGCACCCGGAGATCGACCTCGACGTGGTGATGCTGTCCGACGTCGATACGGCCGTCGCCGCCATCCGGTCCGGCGCGATCGACGCGTCCTTCCGCGCCGTCGCCATGCCGGGCCGCCCCCTGCCCGAGGACATCGAGTCCGTCCGGGTGCTCGACGAGCCGCACCAGCTCCTCACCGGCCCCGCCCACGCGCTGGCCGGCGCCCGCTCGGTGACTCTCACCGAGCTCACCGGGCACCGGATCTGGATGCCCGGCCTCGTCCCCGGAACCGAGTGGACCGCCTACTACGACGACCTCGTCGCCGAGTTCGGCCTCACCGTCGAGGCGACCGGCCCCAACTTCGGCTCCGACGCGCTCCTCGACACCATCGCCGACACCCCGGCCCTGGCGACCTTCACCACCGCGCGGACCCGCCTCGTCTGGCCCGCCGGCCACGACCTGCGCCGTATCCCGGTGACCGACCCGACGCCCGTGTACCCGCACTCGCTCCTCTGGCACCGCGACAACCCCCACCCGGCACTGCCCACCCTCCGCGCCCACCTCGCCACCACGATGGCGGTCCGAGCCGCCGCCGGGACCTGGGCACCGGGTTGGGTGATTCCGCGCTGACCCGGGCACGCCCCACCGACAATCACAGGCCCACAAGACCGGAAAGCCCACCCCGACCGGACTCCACTCCACCCGACACCCGCCCAACAGAAGCCCAACAACCCCCACCCGGCACCAGCCGCCCCCGGCACCCACCCCCACACAGGACCGACCAAGCCGCCACCGGGACCCGAGCACCCGCCCGGATGACCCGCACCGACCCGGGCACGCCCCACCGAAGCGCGCGCCCGCCCACCACGCCGGCAAGTCTGCCCCCGGTTCTGCCCCTGCGGACTTCCCGGCGCCCGGCCCCCGTCCGGTAAGAGGGAAGAGCACCCGTCGAGCTAAGGGGAACCGCGCATGCGTATCCAGGGAGAGAACCACTCGGGCGCCGACCGCGCCGGCGGACGCCCCGCGCCCCGGCCGACCGCCGCCCTGCCTCCCCTCGCCGCTCTCCAACGGGCCGCCGGAAACGCTGCGGTGACCCTCGCGATCCAGCGGGCGCGGGACGGGGAGCACACCGTAGAACCGGAAGGTGCGGGGACCGGGGCGGCCGTGCCGGTGCAGCGGCGGTCGTCCGTCACGGACGCCGTCGGCTCCCCCGGCCGCCCCCTGGAACCCCGCATCCTCCAGCGCGCCGAGCAGGCCTACCGCATGGACTTCGGCCATGTGCGCGTACACAGCGGGCCGGTCGCCCGGCGCTCGGCCGAGGAACTCGGCGCCCTCGCCTACACCACCGGTTCCCACATCGTGCTCGGCGGCGGCCGGGTCGACGACGAGGTGATGTACGAGGAGGTCGACCACGTCCGCCAGCAGGCCCTGGGGCCGGTGCCCGGCACTCTCAACGGCACGGGCGAGAAGGTCTCCCACCCCGACGACCCGTTCGAGCGGAGCGCCGGCGCCAACGGCCGGAAGCTGGCCCGGGGCGCCGCCCCCGACCTCGCCCTGCCCGGAGCCGCCGCAGCGGCCGGGGCGGTGCAGCGCAGCGCGGACGGCGATGTCTCCGTCCAGCGGGCGGACCGCCCCGGCCCGGCGACCACGACCGCGCCCTCACCCCCGCCCTCCGCCTCTCCCCCGGCGATCGCCCGCCTCGCGCGGCTGCTCGTCGGCGGGAACCAGGAGATCCGGAACAAGGACGTACGGAACGTCATCCACGGACGGGTGCGCGGTGGGCCGAGTTTCTCGGACGCCGAGCTCGACGCGATCAAGGCGGCGGAGGCCGAGGACCCCAAGTGGCTGAAGACCGTGGGGATCTGCACCCACACCGAGGCGCTGGCCTACATCGCGGCGGGTGACTTCCGCAGCTGGCTCCAGCAGCCGGAGGGCAAGCGGCTGCTGGTGGCCACCCTGCGCTGGCAGCAGAACATCGAGGAGCGCGGCGAGGGGAAGGCACCGGACAAGCCCACCCGCTCGGACTACCAGCTCGGCCGTCACATGGCCATGCACGCCGAGGACACCCCGGAAGCGGAGAAGGACCAGCTCACCGGGGAGCGGAACGAGCAGATCTTCCAGACCTTCGTCAACACCATGCTGCCGCCCGGTATCGACGACGCCGTACCGGACGCCGACAAGCACCGGGAGCGGGTCGAGCGCGGTACCGAGGTGCTGACCAGGATCTTCCTGATCCTGAAGGAGGGGCTGAAGGTCTTCAACCCGGAGGCTGGCATCCACGAGGACTTCGAGGACGACGTCGCCCACGCCCTGGCCTACGGCGGACGCGTCAACATCCGCATTCCGCAGCTCGCCGACGGCCAGCACGGCTACGAGCTGCCCCAGTGGCTGCACATCACCAAGGAGAACCGGAAGCCCTGGGAGCCGAAGTCGACTCCGGAGGAGCCGGTGTACCGGCGCGGGTTCGGCACGCATCACATGAAGATCGGCGAGAACAGTGCGGACGGAACGCGGGGCGACTTCGTCGAGAAGGGCGAGATCGGCGCCACCCTGCGGAACTGGGCCGATCCGCACAGCCATCTCTACGGCCTGCCGATGGCCGTAGGCGGCATGGGGAACGCCGACTACCACGGCGACACCATCCTCCCGAACGAGTCGTACGGGCACATGTTCATGGGCTACAAGCCGCCGACGCACAAGCGCGACGGGGCGTTCCAGGTCGGCATCGAGACCGCCGGGCCGAGTGGCCGGACCCCCGACGGCTACAAGCACGGCATCACGAGCAGCGAGAAGAACAACAACCCCGTGAGCCAGTTCGGCGGGCACAAGGACGACAAGATCGGTGCCAACGCTCCGCTCGCCTCGAACCAACGCCTCGTCGACCTGAAGGAGTTCGGCGACTGGGTGCGGAAACTGAAGGACCTGGAGAAGGCCTGGAAGACCGAACTGGCCAAGGCGAAGACCCACAAGGAACAGGCGGCCCTGTACCGGGACCTGATCGGCAGGCGCGGCGGCGCGTAGGGGGGGAATCCGGCCCCGCCTGCGACGGAGTACGGTTGGCAGCACCGAGCGCACCTCGCACGCCGTCAGCCGTTTCGGCGTCGCCCTCGGGGAACGGCAAGGCCGGAACGTCTACGTGTCCGGCCGGAATCGAGCCGCCCCACATGAGTCCGATGAGTCTCGGAGTACTTGCCTCCTCCCGCAAGGAGAACGAGTTCCGTCTGCCGCTGCACCCCAGCCACCTCGAACGGATCGCCCCGGATCTCCGGGAGCGGATCTACCTCGAAGAGGGCTACGGCGAACGGTTCGGCGTCGCCGACGACGCGCTGCGACCACTCGTGGCGGGCCTGCGGTCCCGTGAGCGGCTGGTCGCGGAGTGCGACATCGTGCTGCTGCCCAAGCCCATGCACGACGACCTCGCCGAGCTGCGCGAGGGCCAGGTGCTGTGGGGCTGGCCGCACTGTGTGCAGGACGAGAAGATGACGCAGATCGGCATCGACCGACGGCTGACCCTGATCGCCTGGGAAGCCATGAACCACTGGACGTCCACGGGTGCCTTCAGCGTCCATGTGTTCCACAAGAACAACGAGCTCGCCGGCTACTGCTCGGTGCTGCACGCCCTCCAGCTCGGCGGACTGACCGGCAGCTACGGGCGCCGGCTGCGGGCCTGCGTCATCAGCTTCGGCGCCACGGCGCGCGGTGCGGTCACCGGCCTGGGCGCGATGGGTGTCTCCGACGTCACGGTGCTCACCCAGCGGGCCGCGGCCGCGGTGGCCTCGCCGATGCCGTCGGTCGTGATGGGCCACTTCCAGGAGCGGGAGGACGATCCCACGCGCCTGGAGGCCGTCACGGGGCTCGGTCCCGTACCGCTCGCCCAGTATCTCGCCGGGTTCGACATCGTCGTCAACTGCGTCCTCCAGGACACCGACGCGCCGCTGATGTTCGTCAACGACGAGGAACTCGCCCTGTTCCGGCCGGGGACCTTCTTCATCGACGTCGCCTGCGACGAGGGCATGGGCTTCGCCTGGGCAAGGCCGAGCGGTTTCGGCGACCCTATGGCCACGGTGGGGCCGGGCTGCCACTACTACGCGGTGGACCACAGCCCGTCCCACCTCTGGAACTCCGCCACTTGGGAGATCAGTGAGGCGCTCCTGCCGTATCTGCGCAAGGTCATGAGCGGGCCCACGGCGTGGGACGAGGACGTCACGGTCCGCAAGGCCATCGAGATCCGGGACGGAGTCGTCCAGAACCCGAAGATCCTCTCCTTCCAGCACCGTTCGGCCACCTATCCGCACACGGCGGGTCTAGGACCGGTTGACGCCGGCGGCCACCGCGTGGCCGATGAAGAGGTAGACGAGCGCGGGCAGACCGTAGTTGACCACCGTGCGCCAGTCGGCCGAGTGGATGGTGAACAGGTTGTGCGACCAGCCTGATAGCCAGTTGGCCGCGTGGTGGACCCAGTCGACCGTGCTGTTCGCGGTGTTGGCGTCGAACAGGTAGAGGCCGATCCACAGGATCAGGATCAATGCCGCGATGTCCGCGATGACGGAGATGACCGTCCCCGCGGGGCTTCCGCCGTAGCGTGTGGACATGCTCAACGGGTGGCCCGGAAAGCCGAGTTGAAACCTCCCGGCGCCAGGTGGCGTCAGCGGCGCGCCAGTTGGCGTTCGCCGCCTGCGCCGGGGCTGTAGGGCAGGCCGTAGTGCTTGAAGATCGCTTCCTCCCGGTCGGCGGGCAGCACGTCGTCGGTGCCCATCGAAGGAGCCTGTTTCACCAGCGCCTTGGGGTATCCGACCTTGACGTAGTCCGGCCCCAGGATCGCGTCGTCGAGGGGGACGAAGGTGAGCCGGTGCCGCGTGGGCAGTCCGGTGCGGACCGTTGCCATGGCCGGCTCGTCGGTGGCGGTGTTCACGTACACGGCCTCGAGGACACCGATCTTGTGGGACTCCGCGTCCACGACATCGCGCTCGCGCCACTCCCGGACATCCGCTGCGTGCAACATGGTTCCCACTCCTTCTGTACGGTTCCTCGTGCTCCGGGTACCCGCGATGGGACCCGTCATCCCATGTCACCCCCGGGAAGCGTCGCTCGACTGCCCCCGCCGCCGAGTTGATCGGTAACGTAAGGCGATCAACCGGCGCTTGGCACTCGGGGGAAAGATGACCATCGATTCCGCACTCGTCGGCCGGCTGCTCGCCGCACAGTTCCCGCAGTGGGCCGGGCTGCCGCTGGCCCTGGTGGAGCAGGGCGGTTCGGACCATGTCATCCACCGGCTCGGCGAGACGATGTCCGTACGGCTGCCGCGCAGCGACCGGGCGGACGGTGAGGCCGCCAAGCAGCACACCTGGCTCCGGCAGCTGGCCCCTCGTCTGCCACTGCCCGTCCCGGAACCGCTGGGGCTCGGCACACCGGCTGCGGCTACCAGTGGCACTGGTCCGTCATGCGCTGGCTGGACGGGACCACGGCGAGCGCCGAAGACCTCGCCGATCCGGACCTGACTGCCCGTCAACTGGCCGAGTTTCTGCGGGCGTTGCACGAGATCCCGGCCGCCGGGGCACTGGTCCCCGGTACCCATCCCGAGTTGACCCGCGCCCCGCTGTCCGACCGCGACGAGGCGACCCGCGCGGCGATCGAGGCGGTGGCCGGGGTGTTCGACGCCACCGCCCTGACCGAGGTCTGGGACAACGCGCTGCGCGCCCCCGCGTGGGACCGCGAACCGGTCTGGTGCCACGGGGACTTCCACACCGGCAACCTGCTCACCGTCGACGGCGGCCTCTCCGCCGTCATCGACTTCGGCGGCGTGGGCATGGGCGATCCCGCCTGCGACCTGGTCATCGCCTACACCCTGCTGTCGGCCACCACATGCCGGTCGTCTTCGAACGGTTCCTCACCACGGCGCTCACCACCGCCCTGGGCCGCCGGGGAGTCCACTGCGCCGCCCAGGAGCAGCAACACCGCCTCGACCGGGCGGGACATGTCCGGCTGCGCCCCGACCTCGTCCTGTACCGGGCGGGCCGTACCGTATCCGTCGTCGACGCGAAGTACGCCACCCGGCACTCCCCGCGCCGCCCACCGAGCACCTCTACCAACTGCTCGGATACTGCGTCGCGTTGGGCCTCCCGCACGGCCACCTCGTCTACGCCGCGACGCGGCAGGACGGCCCGAGCCGAAGCGGGCCGACCGAGCACGTCGTCCGGCGCGTGGGCATCACCGTCACGGCCCACGCCCTGGACCTCGACCGGCCGCCCGCCGAACTGCTCACCGCCGTCTCCCACCTGGCAGACCGGATCACATCCGCACCGGAGCCGGACGTTGCGGAAGCCGATGTTCCTCCAGGGGCTACCCGGGAGTAACCGCTTCGCCCTACGCTGCTGCCGCCACCAAGGCTCCAACTAGGCGACGGCGAAGGGGACTTGACCCATGAAGGCGATAAGACGGCTGGCGGCGCTGCTCGGCGTGGCCGGGCTGCTGATGACCGGGGCCGCGGGCAACGCCCACGCGGCGGCGCCGAAGTTCTCGGAGACGACGACGATCGGCACGCACAACGCGTACGAGAAGGACAAGTACACGTACTGGGCGCAGGCGTTGGACTCAGGGGCCTCGCTGCTGGAGCTGGACGTCTACGTCGACAGCCTGAGCAAGCGGTGGCGGGTCAGCCACAGCGACCTGTTCGCCAACGACAACAACTGCGAGTACGCGAGCACCCCCGCCGACCTGTACAGCAAGGACCGCAACCAGGATCTCGGCAGCTGCCTCGACAACATGGCCGCCTGGAACACCCTGCACCCGGACCACGCGCCGATCATCGTCAAGGTGGAGATGAAGGTGGGCTTCAACCAGACCATCGGTCTGGGCCCGACCGCGTTCGACACCCTGGTCTCGCAGAAGCTCGGCAGCAGCGTCTACAAGCCGTCCGACCTGCTCGGCTCCTCGTACTCCACGCTCGACGCGGCGGCCAGGGCGAACGCGTGGCCCTCCCGTGACGACCTCAAGGGCAAGTTCGTCTTCGAACTGATCCCGGGCACGGTCGAGCAGGCCAACCCGTTCGACCACTACTGGACCGACCAGGAGTACGGCGACCATCTGCGGGACCTGTACGCGGCCGGCACGATCTCCCAGGCGCAGGCCTTCCCGGCGGTGCTGGGCGCGGCGAACGGCGATCCGCGGGCGACCCGTTGGACCTCGGACACGTCGATCCGCCCCTGGTTCGTGTTCTTCGACGGGGACGCGGCGACGTACGTCAACAACAGCTACGACACGTCGTTCTACTCCGCGAACCACTACATCCTGATCATGACGGACGCGTACTCGGTGGCTCCGGCGATCTCCTCGACGGCCCCCACGGACGCGGAAGTCGCCGCGAAATTGGCACTGTTGGCCGCCGATCACGCAAGTGTGATCACCTCTGACTGGTCGGCGAAATCGGCCTCGGTCCTGTCGTCGGCGGCCACCAGAAGCTGAGGTTCCGGATGGCGGGGACAGGGCACAAGTTCCCCTATGTTGCATGGCATCGACGTAAGCGCGTACCAGTCCACGGCGTACGGCGCGACCGGCTCCTCCTTCGTCTTCATCAAGGCGACGGAGGGCCGCTCGTACGTCAACCCGAGACTCACCGCCCAGACGAAGACGGGCCGTGACGCGGGACTGGTCGTCGGCTTCTACCACTTCCTCTGGCCCGGCGACATCACGGCCCAGGCGGAGTACTTCGTGAGCAAGGCCCCCGAAAAAGCAGGTGACCTGCTCGCCGTCGACTGGGAAACAACCGGCGACGGCACCCACGCGTCCAACGCGGAGAAGGACAGCTTCATCCGCAAGGTGAAGGCAATGCGGCCGGACAACCGGGTGGTCCTCTACTGCAACCGCAGCTTCTGGCTGAACATCGACAAGACCTCCTACGCGGGCGACGGCCTGTGGATCGCCGACTACACGACGGCCGGCAAGCCCCGCATCGAGGCGGACTGGAAGTTCCACCAGTACACGTCCGACCCGCACGACAAGGACGTGGCGGACTTCGCGAGCAAGGCCGCCCTCCAGGCGTGGGCCAAGAGCGCCTGAGGCTCACTCGGCCCGGCGGCGGATCCCGGACAACAGACGGCGCACACCGGCCGCGTGGCCGCCGGTGCCGACGACGAGAAGACGGTAGACGGCGCCCGCCGGGCCCGGGAACACCGCCCGGGTCTCGGCCCGCAGCCGGGAGCGCCCGGGACCGAGTTCGTCGAGCCGGAAGACGAAGGCGTAGGCCGAGAACCGGTGGGAGCCGCGCAGGACCAGCTCCCTGCCCGGGACCGCGCCGACCACCCGGAAGCCGGGGAACACCGAGCCCTCGGCCAACGGTCGCGGCCCGGAGGCCGTACGGTCGGCGCACCCCACCAGCCGCGCGTAACGGGCCCACCCCGGGCGGGAGTAGGCACGGTCCAGCATCACGGTCAGGGTGCGCCAGACCTCGCCGACGCCCGCCGCGACCACCGTCGCGTGCTCGTCGACATGGGGCAGCGCATCGACCTCCACCAGGGCCTCCTTCAGCCTCCGAGCCGCGGTCCGACAGCAACCGTAGAGGACGAGGGGAGCTGTCAGGCCCTGAAGTCGCCCGTCCGCTCCGGTGACGCGTCCGCCAGTGCCTTCGTGACGCCGTCCACGCCCTCCCTCAGGCCGTAGACCGGTGTGCCGGGCTGCTGGTGCCAGGAGTCGTCCAGGCTGCCCGCGTCGACCGTGTCGAAGCCGAGGTCGTCGATCAGGGCCCTGACCACGCGCTTCGCGGCTTCGTCGTCACCGGCGACCGGGAGCGCGAGGCGGTCGGGGGCGCCGGCGGGGCGGTGCCGGTCCAGGATGTCCTGGGCGTAGGTGCCGTTGAAGGCCTTGATGACGGTGTGGCCGATCTGCTCCGCCGTCCAGCGGCTCTCGGTGAGGCCGTCGTCGAGGATGGCGGCGATCCTGCCGTCGCGGCCGGGGTAGTAGTTGCCGGTGTCGATGACGGCGACGTTCTCGGCCGCGTCGTCGAACAAGCCCTTCGGCAGGTTCGGGACGGCCTTCAGCGGGACGGTGACCACGACGACCTCGGCCCCGCGTGCCGCCTCCTCCACCGGTACGGGGGTCGCGCCGGTCTCCTCGGCCAGTGCGGTGAGTGTCTGCGGGCCGCGCGAGTTGGCGACGGAGACGTCGTACCCGAGTGCGGTGAGCCGCCGGGTGAGGTTGCCGCCGATGTTGCCCGCGCCGATGATGCCGATCTTCATGACAGACCCTTCGCCGATCCGGAATCCATGCACGCGCATGCTTCTGGGGGCGAGAACCGCAGATGGTCGCCCGCTATTCCGGCCCGCCGCCGTACGGGTGACCGGACGGGACGACCGGGACGGCCGGAGGCCGCATGCCGAGCCACTGTTCGGCGTCCCAGGCCTCGAACCGCTCCACCTCGGCGAACCCCAGCTTCGCCGCGAGCCGCATCGAGCGGGCGTTGGCGGTCTGAGTGGTGAGCACCACCGGCTCACCTGGAAGCACACCGGCGAGCCAGTCGAGTGCCGCCGCGCACGCCTCGGCCGCGTATCCGAATCCCCACACCCGCGGCAGGAACAGATAGCCGAGGTCGGCCTTCCCCACGGCGGCCGGCCGGCTGTGCCCCGTCGCTGTCGTTCTCCTGAGGAGGATGTGCCCGATCATCACCCCGTCGAGCTCGACGACAAAAGCCCCCGGCCACCGGGCGGGGATCGCGGGCACCTCTTGCTCCAACTCGGCACGCGGCCGGGCACCGCCGAGATAGGTGTGCGCCTCCGACGAGGCGAGCAGTTCGACGAACACCGCCCGGTCCCGCGCCTCTGACTCGCGGAGCAGCAGCCTCTCGGTCCTGATCGGCTCGGGCGGCCAGGCCACGCTTCCCAGATCTTCCACCGGCGCACGCTAACAGGCGGCCGAGCGGGCCGAACAGGGAATCCACCCTCGCCGTCACGTCCTCGGGCGGGAAACGGAAAGGGCGCCCGCCCACCGAAGGACGGGTGCCCCTTCCGCTCGGGTTGCTCCCGGGTCACTTGTTCAGGTGGGCCCAGAACTCGTCGAACGACAGGACCTTGTCCCCGTTGAGGTCCCGCGTCTTGATGATGGCCTCGGCGACCGTCTCGGTCACGTTCCAGTCGCCTCCCTGCGCCAGGGCGGTCTTGAACTCGGCCGCGGTGACGAAGCCGTCACCGTCCGTGTCGATCCGCTGGAAATGCTTGCGTGCTTCCTCGATGTCCGCCACCGGATCCGCCCCTTCGTAACGCTTTACTGCCTGTTGACGGAGGCCAGATTAACCGGCCGCCCGAGCACGCAGTGCGGCGACCACCCACGCGAACTCCTCCCGGTGCGCTCCCGTGGGCCCGGAGCCCTTCACCGTGGACAGCAACTCCCGGTACCGGGCGAGCCGGTGGTTGGCCGCCGACTCCATCCGTTCGAGCACGACGGCCGGGTCACCGCCGTCCCCCAGCACCTCCCGTACGATCACCTCCGCCTCCGGCGACTCGGGGGCGATGCCCTGCTTCCTGGCCTCCGCGCCCAGCTGGACCAGCCGCATGGGGAACCACGTGGACCGCCCGCGGACCGCGGCGCGCTCCTGGTCCGACGCGTTGAACTCGACGGTGGCCCGCATCTGCGCCCGGAACTCCGGGTCCTGCACCATCTCCGCCAACTCCACCCAGGCGTCGACCTGTTCGGGGGTCGGGTCGTCCGGCAGGTCCACCGCAATGGACCGCATCCGCTCCTCGATGGCCGGATCCACGGTGTCGAGGCCGTGGAACAGTTCGTCCACGAACTCCTCCATGATCCGCCTGCGTTCGGCTGCCGACAGCCGCGCCAGCTTGTTCATGAGCGTCATCTCCTCTGCGGTCGAACCGCGTCGCGCCACGGTCGACAGCACCGCCCTGGTCACCCGCAGCGCACGGATCTGCGCGTCCAGCGCCACCACATGGGCGGCGGCCACCTCCGCGACCGTCGTCTCGCCGGCCAGCACCTTGCGTACGTCGTCCAGGCCGAGGCCCAACTCCCGCAGGGTGCGGATCAGTTCGAGGCGGGCGGCGCACTCGGCGTCGTAGAGCCGGTAGCCGCCGGCGGAGCGGGTCACCGGGGTGAGGACGCCCTCGTCCGACCAGTAGCGGATGGTGCGCACGGTCAGTCCGGTGGCCCTGGCCAACTCCCCGATGGTGAGCAGTGCGGTGCCGTCGTCGATCATGTCGTGAGTGTGGGCCTTCCAGTGGGTGGAGACTCAAGGGGTGCGAGGAGCACGGCGATGGAGACTCTCCGGGACATTCTCGACGCGGCGGCGCGGGGTGTCTTCCCGCCGCCGGACGGCCGTACGACCGTCGTGCCGCAGGCGTCCGAGCGGGACGCGGGGGTGCTCGCCTTCACCGCGCACGCGGTGGTCTTCGTCGACGAGGACCCGCGATGGGTGTACGACACGCTGGCCGCCGTGCCGTGCGACGCGCTCGCCGCGCCGATGAACCCGCGGTTCCTGGCGGCCCTGCTCGACCGGACGGGCCGTAAGGCGGAGAACGTCGACGCGATGCTCGTGGGCTCCCCGCTGCCGGGCGAACCGCCGCCCCCGCTGAAGGAGATCACGGACGGCGACCACCCGAGGATCGTGTACGCCCGCGGCCGGCGCGACGACGTGCGCGCGTGGACGACGGAGGGTGGGGTGGTGGTGATGGGACGCGGGATCGCGGGGCGGCTGGAGGTCTCGGTCGAGATCGAGGAGGGCGTACGGCAGCGGGGGCTGGGGCGCGCGCTGGTGGCCGCCGCGCGGCAGCTGGCGACCGAGCCGCTGTGGGCGCAGGTGGCGCCGGGGAACGCCCGCAGCATGCGGGCGTTCCTGGCGGCGGGCTACCGTCCGGTGGGTTCGGAGGCGCTGCTGCTCAGCGCGCCCTGAGCGTCAGTGCCACGGCTGGTAGTACGGGTTGCTCTCGCAGTCGCTCATGATCTCGACCTTGGTCTTCTTGTCGACCGGGCAGACGCCGATGATGTACTGCCGCTTGATGCCGCCGGGGAAGGCGACCTCGACCTGGCCGGCCCACTTGTGGGTGTCGCCGACGGTCTTGTTGACGTCCACGCCGCCGGGGGCGTCGATGTAGTAGTTGTAGCCCGACTTGTACCAGGTCTTGTACAGGTCGTGGTCGTAGGTCGTCGAGACGTACGGCGAGGGCTGGTTGACCAGGACGTACTTCTCGACGTCGTACTGCCCGTCGACGACGTCCTTGGGCAGGAAGCCCTGCTCGAAGACGACCGCAGGGCCGCGGCTGTCGCTGCGGTAGAGCGTGCCGCAGCTGGTGCGCCAGACCGGGTCGGGGGTGATGCGGGAGATGTCCACGCGGTCGTCGGCGGCGGCCGTCGCGGGGTCGGCGACCAGGGGGCACGCGGGCGCGGCGGCCCTGACCGGCGTGCGGGCGGTGCGGGCGGGGGCGGTGGCGGCGGTCGTGGCGAGGACGGCCGCGAGGGACAGGACGGCGGCAGCGGTCCGCCGCCGCAGATGCAGGGTGATCACGCGGGGCACGATCCCGGTTCCACGGCGGCGGACTGTGGATCATCACCCGTACGGGGGCGTGTCCAACTGACCGGCGGTCAAGGCGATTTCAGCGGAAGATGCCGGTGTGGCCGAGCGAGTAGCGGCCGGGCTGCGGGTAGACGGCGAGGCCGTGCGGGCCGCCGCCGACCTTGATGCGGGCGAGCTGGGTGCCGGTGCGGGTGTCGATGGCGTACACCTCGGAGTTGTAGCGGCCGGACAGCCACAGGACCTTGCCGTCGGCGGAGACGCCGCCCATGTCGGGGCTGCCGCCGTGCGGCAGATGCCACTTCTTGGTCAGCCTGTTCTTGGTGAAGTCGAAGATGGAGACGGAGCCTTCGCCCCGGTTGGAGATGTACATCTCGCGGGAGTCCCGGCTGATGTACAGGCCGTGGCAGCCCTTCCCGGTGGGCAGGAAGTCCGGCTTGGCGAAGGTGTCGCCGTTGAGCACCCACATGCCGTTGGCCATCATGTCGGCGATGTAGAACCGCTTGCCGTCGGGCGAGATCTTGACGTCCTGCGGCATCGACCCGTGGAACGGCAGTTTCTGCTGGCCGATCACCTTCATCTTCTCGGTGTCGACCTTGAGCAGCTCGCCGCTGAACTCGCAGGAGACGATGAAGTAGCGGCCGTCCGTGGAGAAGTCGGCATGGTTGACGCCGTAGCAGCTGACCGGGACCGCCTTCACCGTCTTCATGGTGTGCGCGTCCCGGAACACCAGCTGGCGGTCGAGGGAGGCCATGACGATCGCGTACTTGCCGTTGGGCGTGAAGTACAGGTTGTACGGGTCGTGCACGTCGACGGGCTTGCCCGCCTTCCCCGTTCGCGGGTCGATCGGCGTGAGGGTGTTGCCGCGGTCGTTGTTGACCCACAGGGTCTTCAAGTCCCAGGAGGGGACGACGTGTTGGGGCTGGACTCCGACCGGGATGGTCTCGATGACCTTGTACGTCTTCGGGTCGATCACCGAGACCGTGTTGGAGCCGGTGTTGGGGACGTAGACCCGGGACGGGAAGTCCCTGACCACCGGGGAGAGGCGGTTCGGGCGGTCGGCGGCGTACACGTCGGCCGGGTCGAGCACCGGCGGCATCCCGGGCAGCCCCTGCGCCGCCGCCTTCTTCTCCTGCTGCTGCGGCTGGAGGGCGGCCTTGGTGCCGAGGGCCTCGTCGGCGTGGTTCTGCGAGCCGCAGCCGGCGAGGGCGGTCAGTACGGCGAGGGCTGCGCCGGTGACCAGGGCGCGGGTGAGAGGGGTGTGTCGCATCAGCTCAGCAGCTCCGTGGTCGTCACCGCGCGCAGTCCGCGGCGGTCGAGTTCTTGCAGTACGGCGGGGAGCGCGGCGACCGTGCCGGCGTACCCGAAGTGCATGCTCACCACGGAGCCGTCGCGGACCTCGGACAGCACCTTGCGGGTGACGGCGGGGGCGCCGGGCTCGGTGAAGTCGAGGGAGTCGACGTCGTAGGACAGCACGTGCGGGTAGCCCACGCGGTGGGCCAGGCGCTGGACGAGGGGGGACGCGGCCGGCGCGCGCGAGGGCCTGAACCAGGTGCCGATCGAGCCGGTGAGCCGCTTGAGACGGTCGGCGCAGCCGGTGATCTCGGCCAGCGCGTCGGCCTCGGACAGGGTGTTGACGGCGATGTGCCGCTGGGTGTGGTTGCCGAGGTCGTGGCCGCCGTCGAGGATGCGGCGGGCCATCTCGGGGTGCGTGTCGAGCCAGGTGCCGACGGCGAGGACGGTGACGCGGGCGCCGTGTTTCTCCGCCTCGGTGAGGATCGCGGTGGCGATCCCGGGGTCGCCCTGGCCGTGGAAGGTGAGCGCGATCCGGGGGCGGTCGCGGGGTCCGTGGGTGATCTGCGGGGGCTGCCGGGAGAAGGCGCGCGGGGCGGGGGCGGGGGCGGTGAGCGGGGTCGCCTTGGCGGCGGGGGCGCGGGCCGGGGTGGCGGGGGCTGCGGCGGGGCCGGTCGTGGCACATCCGGCGGCGAGTGCGCCCCCGGCGACGAGCCCGGCACCCGCACGCAACGCCGTACGGCGGTCGGTCGTGGTCACCCGGTCCATTTAAGGGGCGTTGGGCAAGAAAGCGGGGCATTAACCCGATTGAGGGACCCTCACGGGTCGCGCCTCGAACGCAGGTCCGCACGGGGGCTCGGCCGGTTCGGCAGCGCCCCAAAGGGGCGCGGAGCGGTATCGATGTGCGGCTCCGCCGCGCGGGCGCGACCAGCCCAGCGGCGCCGCAGACAACCGACGACCTGCCCCGCCCCGCCATCCACAGCGGAGCGTTCGGTGTTCAACGGTCGGCGACGCGCATCTCGAACCACGTGGTCTTGCCTCTCGGCAGCAGATCGACGCCCCAGCGGTCGGAGAGTTTGTCGACGAGGAAGAGGCCGCGACCGCTGAGGTCCATCTCCTGGACGGGCATCAGACAGGGCAGGCCCCGGGAGGGGTCGCGGACCTCGACACGGATCCAGCCGCGGCGGCGCTTCATCCGCAGTCCGAACACCCGGGCGCCCGTGTGCCGTACGGCGTTTCCCACCAGTTCCGAGACCAGCAGGACGGCGTCCTCGGTCATTTTCGGGCTGAGTCCCCAGTGCCGCAGGACGACGATCTGGGTGAGCCGGCGGGCCGCGGCGGCGGACTCGGGGCGGGACGGGAGCGGAACTTCGGCCTCCGTCGGATCGCCGAACAACTCGATCGCTTTGAGTGCCCGCTCGTCCTCGACCGCAGGCGACCAGCGCGCCGCGGTCGCACGGCCTTGTCCCCGCGGCTGTCCGATACCTTCCAGCCCCGCCATGCGTCCATCATGGCCGCCGCGGACGCCCTCCGGGGCGGTTCCGGAGGAATACGCCCCCCGGAAGCACCCGTTCCGCGACATCCGATTGACATATGCCAAGGGCATTTCGGCGTCGGCCGCAACCCCTCCGACCTGCGGTGAAGGCTCTGTTGGCGGCAATCGACAGGCTCCCTCGACAAGGCAGGCTTAAGGTCACCTTAAGGTTCCCATAAACCATCCCGTCGAGGTACCTGTATGAGACATCGCGTCAATTGCAAGTGGCTGAGCGGTATTTGACCGTCCGGTTCAGCGGAACTTCGCCTTGCCGGGGCCCTCTTCGACGAAACTGCGCATCCCGCGCTCACGGTCCTCGGTCGCGAACAGCCCGGCGAACCAGGTCCGTTCGACCGCGAGCCCGGTCTCGATGTCCGTCTCCAGACCGGTGTCGATCGCTTCCTTCGCGGCACGGAGCGCGATCGCCGGTCCCTGCGCGAGCTTCGCCGCCCACGCGTGCGCCTCCGTGTACACCTCGGCGGCCGGCACCAGCCGGTCCACCAGGCCCAGTTGGAGTGCCTCGTCGGCCTTGACCATACGGCCGGTGAAGATCAGGTCCTTCGCCTTCGACGGGCCGATCAGCCGGGCCAGCCGCTGTGTGCCGCCCGCGCCCGGAATCAGACCGAGCAGGATCTCCGGCTGCCCCAACTTGGCATTGTCCGCCGCGATACGGAAGTCCGCGCACAACGCCAACTCGCAGCCCCCGCCCAGCGCGTAGCCGGTGATGGCCGCGACCACCGGCTTCGGGATACGGGCCACCGCGGTGAAGGAGTCCTGCAGCGCGCGCGACCGCACGACCATCGCCGCGTGGTCCATGCGCTGCATCTCCTTGATGTCCGCGCCCGCCGCGAACACCTTCTCCCCGCCGTAGATCACCACGGCCCGCACGTCCTCGCGGCGCGTGGCCTCCTCGGCGAGCTCCTTGAGGCGGTCCTGGGTGGCGGTGTCCAGCGCGTTCATCGGCGGGCGGTCGAGGCGGACGGTGCCGACGCCCTCGGCGACTTCGAGATTCACGGTCATGCCGGAAGGTTAACGTGCGCTAACGACAACGGGCCCGGTGCTGTCGGTCACAGCACCGGGCCCGTATGTGGCTAAGAAGGTGTCACGCCGTCCACTTGGCCCACGACATGTTCCAGCCGTTGAGCCCGTTGTCGGGTGCCACGGTCGCGTCGTTGGAGTTCTTGACGACCACGACGTCACCGAGGATCGAGTGGTTGAAGAACCACGCGGCCGGGACGGTCTTGCTGTAACCGCCCTTGACGTCCCGCAGGCCTATGCAGCCGTGGCTGGCGTTGTAGTTGCCGAAGGCGTCACCGCCCCAGTAGTTGCCGTGGACGAAGGTGCCGGAGTCGGTCAGGCGGGTGGCGTGCGGGACGTCCTTGATGTCGTACTCGCCGCCGTAGCCGACCGTTTCACCGTTCATCCGGGTCACGGTGAGCTTCTCGCTCATGACCATCTGGCCGTTCCAGGTGTCGTAGCCGGGCTTGCCGGTGGTGACCGGGATGGTCTTGACGGTCCTGCCGTCCTGGGTGACCTTCATCGTGTGCTTCTTGGCGTCGACGATGGAGACCTGGTTGCGGCCGATGGTGAACTTGACCGTCTTGGTCTGCTTGCCGTAGACGCCCGAACGGCCTTCCACGCCGTCGAGGTTGAGCTTGACGGTGACCTTGGTGCCGGACTTCCAGTACTTCTCGGGGCGGAAGTCGAGGCGGTCGTTTCCGAACCAGTGGCCCTCGACGTCGACGGCCGGCGAGGTCGTGATGCTGATCGCCTTCTTCACGTCCTCGGAGTGCGTGATGCCCCGGGTGAAGCGGATGGAGAACGGCATGCCGACACCGACCGTGGAGCCGTCCTCGGGGGTGAAGTAGCCGACGAAGGTGTTCGCCGGGGTCAGCGTGGTGAAGCTGGAGTCCTCGGCGGCGACCCGGCCCGCGGAGTCCTTGGCGACCGCGTGCACGGTGTACTTGGTGGAGGCGGCGAGGTGGGCCGCGGGCGTCCAGGTCGCACCGCCGCCGGTGATCGCGCCGTCCACCTTCGCGCCACCGGCGTCCTTCACGGTGACCTCGGTCAGCTTGCCCTTCGCGGCGCTGATCTTGAGAGCGCCGCTGGTGTCGACCGCCTTCGAGCCGTCCTTGGGGGCGATGGTGACGACGGCCTGCGACTGCTTGCTCTGGGCCGTGTCCGAGGCCTTGTCCTTGCTGTCGCCGGAACCGGAGCCGGAGTTGGAGCCACCGCCACCGCCTCCGCACGCGGTGACGGCGAGCAGCAGCACGCCGAGGATCAGCGCGAGCAACCCCTTGTTTCTCCGGCCGCGCGCGTCAACCGACGCCCCCGATATCGGTCGCACGTTCAAGACTTTCTCCCCTCGCCGGGCCCGGTCCGGCCCGCACCCCTTTGCGCATCTGACGTGCGCGTCCGCGCATATTAACCGCCAGGTTTTGAGCTTCGTGTCAGGCGAATGTCACCGTTCGGTCGCAACTTCAACTGCCGCCTGACGCGGGCAGCCCGCCGCATCTCCGGTCACTTGACCGCACTGCCCGCCTTCCACTCCTTCCAACCCATGTTCCACCCGCCGAGGCCATTGTCGGGAGCCACCTGTTTGTCGGTGCTGTGCACGACCTCGACCACGTCCCCGACGATGCTGCGGTCGAAGAACCAGCCGGCCGGGGTGTCCGAGCCGCCGCCCTTCACGTCCCGGAGCCCCACGCACCCGTGGCTGACGTTGACGTGTCCGGGGGCGGCCGGTGCCCAGTAGTTGCCGTGCAGGAAGGTGCCGGAGTCGGTGAGCCTCATGGCGTGCGGGACGTCGGGGATGTCGTACTCGCCGCCGAAGCCGACCGTGCGGCTGTTCATACGGGTCACCTCCAGCATCTCCATGACCACCATCTTCCCGTTGTACGTCGTCCGCCCGGGGGCGCCGGCGGTGATCGGCACGGTGGCCAGGAGGTCGCCGTCGCGCCGTACCTCCATGGTGTGCTCGGCCGCGTCGACCAGGGAGACCTGGCTGCGGCCGACGGTGAAGGAGAACGTCTTGTACTGGAGGCCGTAGACGCCGGGTGCGCCCTCGACGTCACGCAGACGCAGGGAGACGGTGACCTGGGTGCCGGGTTTCCAGTAGGACTCGGGGCGGAAGTCGAGGCGGGCGTTGCCGAACCAGTGCGGGCGGACGTCGACGGCCGGCTTCGCGGTGATGTGGATGGCGCGCTCGACGGCGGCCCGGTTCTCGATCTCCCGGTTGAAGCCCAGGGAGACGATCATTCCGGTGCCGACGGTGGCGCGGTTCTCGGGGGTGACGTATCCGATGAACCGTTCGTCGGGGACGTAGGTGGTGAACGTGGTGTGCCGGGCGGAGCGGCGGCCGTTGCCGTCGAGGGCGACCGCGTCGACGGTGTACCGGGCGGCCAGGGCGAGTTTCGGGTCCTCGGGTTCCCAGCGCAGTCCGTCGTCGGAGACGCGGCCCGGGACGGGGGTGTCCTGGGCGTCCTGCTCCTTGACGACCTGCACGGACTCCAGGCGCCCGCTGGGCACCCTGACCTGGAGCCGCTGGTCGGGTTTCACGCCCTTCGCGGTGTCGTCGGGCGAGATCCGGATCACATCCTCGGGCGCCGGTGCCTTGCCGAAGAGCTCGTCGATGCCGCCCCCGCCCGAGCCGTCGGAAGTACATCCGGTGGCTCCGGCCAGCAGTCCTGCCCATGTCAGTACGGCGGCCAGTGCGACCCCTGCGCGCCGCGCGCGCCCTTGTGCATGCCTCACACGGTGCCCAACGAGCGGGCCTGCCTCAGGGAAACGTGAGTGCGACCCAAGCTCTGGGCAGAACAGTGGGGAGGATGACAGGACAGGGGCTCGCGACCGGGACGTCGTGCGCCCTTCACCTCGTCGTTCCATGAGCCGCAGGAGGCCGGACGGTGTCGAGCGCAGCCGAGCAGGAGGCCGTGCAGGAGGGGCGCGTCGACGGTGACGGCGTGCCGGTGGAGCGGTCCATCGACGAGGGGGCCGTGCCGGCACCACGTGCCGCCCCCGTACTGAACGGCGCCCCGCACCGGGCACCGACCGTGCCCGTGTGGCCGGGGACGCCGATGCCGCTGGGGGCCCGGTTCAGGGTCGGCCCGGACGGGGTGGCGGGCACCAACTTCGCGCTGTGGGCGGGGGGCGCGGAGGCGGTCGAGCTGTGCCTGTTCGACGAACAGGGGACGGAGACCCGCGCCCCGCTGACCGAGCTGACGCACGAGATCTGGCACGGCTTCCTGCCCGGTGTGCTGCCCGGACAGCGCTACGGCTTCCGGGTGCACGGCCGCTGGGACCCGTGGACCGGCGCTCGCTGGAACCCGGCGAAGCTGCTCCTCGACCCCTACGCGCGGGCGGTGGACGGCGAGTTCGGGCTGCCTCCCGAGGTATACGCGCATGTCCGGGACTGGCCGCAGCAGCAGGTCGCGGACACCGTGCGCGACGACCGGGACTCGGCGCCGTACGTCCCGAAGGGTGTCGTCGTCCACGACGACACCACCGACGACGAGTGGATGGACGACCGCCGCCCGAAGACACCGTGGGCGGACTCGGTGATCTACGAGCTGCACGTGGGCGGCTTCACCAAGCTGCACCCCGGGATACCCGAGGAACTCCGTGGCACCTACGCCGGGTTGGCGCATCCGGCGGCGATCGAGCACCTGGTGAAGCTGGGCGTGACGGCCGTAGAACTGCTGCCCGTCCATCAGTTCGCGCACGAGGACCACCTGCTGCGCAAGGGCCTGAAGAACTACTGGGGCTACAACTCGATCGGCTACTTCGCCCCGCACGCGGCCTACGCGGCGACCGGTACGGCGGGCCAGCAGGTAGGCGAGTTCAAGCGGATGGTGCGCGCCCTGCACGAGGCCGGGATCGAGGTCATCCTCGACGTCGTCTACAACCACACTGCGGAAGCAGGCGAGTTGGGGCCGATGCTCTCCCTCAGGGGCATCGACAACCGCGGCTACTACCGCCTCCAGAGCGACGCCCGCCGCTACGCCGACTACACGGGCTGCGGCAACACCCTGCACGTCGTCCAGCCGCACGTCCTGAGGCTCATCACCGACTCCCTGCGCTACTGGGTCACCGAGATGGGCGTCGACGGCTTCCGCTTCGACCTCGCGGCGGCGCTGGCCCGCTCGATGCACGACGTCGACATGCTCTCCCCGTTCCTTGCCGTCATCGCCCAGGACCCGGTGCTGCGGCGGGTGAAGCTGATCGCCGAGCCCTGGGACGTCGGCTCGGGCGGCTACCAGGTGGGCGCGTTCCCGCCCCTGTGGACGGAGTGGAACGACCGCTACCGCAACGCCGTCCGGGACTTCTGGCGCGGCGCTCTGCCCGACGTGCGGGATCTCGGGTACCGGCTGTCGGGGTCGAGCGACCTGTACGCGTGGGGCGGCCGGCGCCCCTACGCCTCCGTCAACTTCATCACGGCGCACGACGGTTACACGCTCCGGGACCTGGTGTCGTACGAGCGCAAGCACAACGAGGCCAACGGCGAGGGCAACCGGGACGGCACGGACGACAACCGGTCCTGGAACTGCGGGGTCGAGGGCGAGACCGCCGACGAGCGCGTACAGGCGCTGCGGCGAAGGCAGTTGAGGAACCTCCTCACCACGCTGCTCCTCTCCACGGGCGTGCCGATGCTGGTCGCCGGCGACGAGCTGGGGCGGACGCAGCGGGGCAACAACAACGCCTACTGCCAGGACAACGAGATCAGTTGGGTGGACTGGGAGCTGCGGGACGACCCGGGCTGGCGGGCGCTGACCGACCTCACCGCCCGGCTGATCGACCTGCGCCACCGCCACCCGGTGCTGCGCCGCCGGGCGTTCTTCTCCGGGCGGGCGCATTCGGCCGACGGCATAAGGGACTTGGCGTGGTTCACCGCGCGCGGCACGGAGATGACGGAACGGGACTGGTACGCGCCCGCCGCCACCCTGGGCATGTACCTCTCGGGGCGGGACATCCCCGGCCGTGACGAACGCGGCGAGGCGATCCTCGACGACAGCTTCCTCGCCGTACTGCACGCGGGCGACCGGCCGGTGAGCTTCGTGCTGCCGGGGCCGCCGTGGGCGGAGCGGTACGAGGCGGTCGTCGACACCTCGCGGGAGGAGCAGGGGGAGGCGCCGGGGGTGGTGCACCGGGCGGGGTCGGCGATCACCGTGCCGGCCCGGGCGGTGCTGTTGCTGAAGGTCGGCTGAGGGACGGAGGAGGCCGGCCGGGGTCGGCCGGAGGGGCGGCCGGGGCGACGTTTCAGCTCCGTGAACTCCCGGGCAGATGCCTGGGCACGGGGCGGGCCGGCTGATCGCATGGAGGGCACGCCCCCACGGTTCTCCACTGCCTCCCCAAAGGACCCCGCATGCCCGAATTAACCCGCCGTGCCTTCGGCGGCCTCGTCGGCGGCGGTGCCGTCACCGCCGTCGCCGGTACGGCCGCCACCGCCGAGGCCGCCGAACAGGCCCCTGCGGAACGCCCCTTCAAGGCCCGCCCCGCCACCTCCGGAAGACGCCCCAACCTCCTCGTCGTCCTCGGCGACGACCTGGGGTGGGCCGACCTCTCCTCCTACGGTGCCCCGCACATCAAGACGCCCAACCTGGACCGGCTGGCCCGGCAGGGGGTGCGGTTCACCGACGCGTACTCGGGCTCGGCGACCTGCTCCCCGACCCGGTTCAGCCTCTACACCGGACGCTATCCGGGCCGTACGCCGGGCGGGCTGGCCGAGCCGATCAACAACCGGTCGCAGGGCCTCGACCCCAGCCACCCCACTCTCGCCTCCCTGCTGCGGAAGGCGGGCTACTCCACCGCCATGATCGGCAAGTGGCACTGCGGCTGGCTGCCCGAGTACAGCCCCACGAAGTCGGGCTGGGACGAGTTCTTCGGCAACCACGGCGGTGTCCTGGAGTACTTCTCCAAGCTCGGCCAGCTCGGCGACTACGACCTCTACGAGGGTGACGCCACCTACCAGGACCTGCGCTACTACACCCAGGTGCTGACCGAGCGGGCGGTGGAGTACGTCGGCCGCGAGCACGACAAGCCGTGGCTGCTGAACCTCAACTTCACCACCCCGCACTGGCCCTGGCTCGCCGAGGGCGACGCGGAGACCGGCGCCGGGATCGCGGCGAAGATCCGGGCGGCCACCAGCCAGCTGGAGATCAGCGACGCCCTCAACCAGTGGGACGGCGGCTCGGTCGCGAAGTACACGGAGATGGTGCAGAGCATGGACGCGGCCGTCGGCGAGGTGCTGGCCGCGCTGCGCCGGTCCGGGCAGGAGGAGCACACGCTGGTGTACTTCGCCAGCGACAACGGCGGTGAACGCTGGTCCTACCTCTGGCCGTTGAGCGGCGAGAAGTCCGTGCTCCAGGAGGGCGGCATCCGGGTGCCGACGATCGTGCGCTGGCCGCACCGGCTCGACGGCAACCAGGTCAGCCACGAGCCGAACTTCTCCCCCGACTGGACCGCGACCTTCCTGGAGCTGGCCGGCGCCCGCCCCGACCCCGCGTATCCGCTGGACGGCACAAGCCTCGCGGGCTATCTGCTGAAGGGCGAGGAGCTGCCCGAGCGGGACCTGTTCTGGCGGGTGGAGGCCAACAGGGCGCTGCGGCGCGGCGGCTGGAAGTACTACCAGGACGAGGACGGCGACGACCACCTCTTCGACCTCGCCGCCGACCTGCGCGAACAGGCCGATCTCGCCCCCGACGAGGCGGAGTTGCTGGCCGAGCTGAAGGCGGCCTGGGAGCACATCGCCTCCGGCCTCCTCCCCTACCCGGACTAGCCGAGGATCCCCCGGTCGTACGCCGTCGCCACCGCCGCCGCGCGGTCCTTGACACCCAACTTGCCGTACAGGTGGGTGAGATGGGTTTTGACGGTCGCCTCGCTGATGAAGAGTTCGCGGGCGATCTCGCGGTTGGAGGTGCCCTTGGCGACGAGCGCCAGCACTTCGCGTTCGCGGGCGGAGAGCGGCTCGTTGCCGGGGGTCTGCGGGCCGCGCACGGCGGAGACCAGCCGGGAGGCGACGGCGGGCGAGAGGACCGTACGGCCTTCCGCCGCCGCGCGGACGGCGGTGAACAGCTCGTCGCGGGGCGCGTCCTTCAGCAGATAGCCGGTCGCGCCCGCCTCGATGGCGGGCAGGGTGTCGGAGTCGGTGTCGTACGTCGTCAGCACGAGCACCTTCGCGCGGGCGGCGCGGCGGGTCAGCTCCCGGATGGCGTCGACTCCCCCGCCCGCAGGCATCCGCAGGTCCATCAGGATCACGTCCGGATCGAGGGCGGCGGCCCGCTCCACGGCCTCGACGCCGTTGGCCGCCTCGCCCAGGACGCGGAACCCGGACGCGGACTCGAACATGCCGCGCAGACCGTCCCGTACGACGGGATGGTCGTCCACGATCAGCAGGGAGATCAGCGACTCGTCACTCATGGCGGACCAACGGTACGCGAGCCGACAGGGCGGTGCCGTGACCGGGCTCGGACTCGACCGCGAGCGTGCCCGCGATGCGCTCGGCGCGGGCCCGCATGCCGTCGAGGCCGAAGCCTCCGGTGCGGGTGCGTTCGGGCAGGGCGAGCGGGTCGAAGCCCCGGCCGTCGTCGCGGATGTCGAGGATGACGTCCTCGCCGAGGAAGGAGAGGGTGACACCGACGCGGGTGGCCCGGGCGTGCCGGGCAGCGTTCGACAGGGCCTCCTGGGCGATGCGCAGCAGGGTCGCCGAGACCTCGTCGTGGAGCTGTTCGGTGATGCCCGTGACAGTGAACTCGGCGCGGACACCGGTGCGTTCGCCCCATTCGGCGACCGTGTTCTTCAGCGCCTCGGGCAGTCCGTCGTTCTCCAGGGCGACCGGGGCGAGGTTCTGCACGGAGCGCCGGGCCTCGCCGAGGCTGTGCCGGGCGAGGGTGGAAGCGCGGTCGAGATGCGTACGGGCGGTCGTCAAGTCGGTTGCGTTCGCCACGACTTGGAGCTGGGCGATGATGCCGGTCAGGCCCTGGGCGATGGTGTCGTGGATCTCGGCGGCCAGCCGGCGGCGTTCGTCGGCGACCCCGGCTTCCCTTGCCTGGACGAGGAGTTGGGCGTGCAGGGCGGCGTTCTCGTCGAGGGCCTGCTGGAGCGCGGTGTTGGCGCGTTCGAGTTCGGTGATGGTCTCGCCGCGCTCGTGGGAACGCCGGGACTCCTGCTCCTGGAGATGGGCGACCGCCATCTGCAGGCCGGAGTTGGCGGCCACGAGCGCTGCGAAGAGGATCCATTGCAGCGCACTCCTCAGCGGCAGCCCGCCGGCCTGCGCGCCGGCCACGGTGACCGCGCTGGCGAGCAGTCCGAGCCGCTGCCGCACCACGCCCGGGATCAGTTCGTCGGCGTCCATGTAGCCGGAGGCGGCGTAGAACGCGAAGAAGGGGTCGATCCAGGTGAGGGCGAAGGCGATGCCCCAGCGGACGACGTAGTACGCCGTCCCCGTCCGCGACGGGGTCCGGCCGCGGTCGGGGCGGCGGACACGCGTGGTGTGCCACCACAGCTGGAGGACGAGCGCGGCACCGACCAGGGCCCAGCCGGCGTACCACTGCGCGCTGGAGTAGTCGAACAGACCGGAGGAGGCGAGCGCGAGGACGACACTGATCCCGAGCAGCCCGTACGGCCCCCACGTGTGCAGCTGCTCCCAGCGCCGCTCGATCTGCCGGTCCCTGGCGGTCATCTCCCCAGTCTGCACGGCCGCCGCCCCTACTCCCAGCGGAACCAGCGGGAGGCACCCGCCGTGAGCAGGACGGTCCAGGCCACCAGGACGCCCAGGTGCGTCCAGCCGGGCCAGCTGCCGGCCGCCGCCCGGTTGAGGGCCTCGGCGGCGGCGCCGAACGGGGTGCAGCCGACGATCCGGGCCATGACGTCCGGCATGGAGTTCACCGGGATCCAGACGCCCGCGCAGAACATCATCGGGAAGAACACGGCCGACCCGATGGCACCCGCGATCTTCGTGGTCCGCGACAGTGCGGAGACCACGGCGCCCAGCGCGAGCGCGGCAAGGATCGCGAGGAGCAGGGCGAGGAGATAGCCGAAGGCCTGCCTGGGGAGCCGTACGTCGAAGGCGAGGCGGCCGACGATCAGCGCGCACAGGGCGGAGGCCAGGGCCGCCGTGCCGTAGACCACCATCTGGGCGGAGAGGAGGGTGGAGGGGCGGACCGGGGTGGCGGACATGCGGCGCAGGATGCCGCGTTCGCGGTAGCCGGTGAGGTTCTGCGGCATCGACTGGAGCCCGCCGACGATCATGCCGAGGAGTACGGCGACCGGGACGTACACGTCGATCGTGCGCAGGCCGCCCAGGTCCGCCTGGTGGTGGCGGAAGCCCGGGATGGAGCCCAGGATCACCAGCAGCAGGGTGGGGAAGGCCAGGATCCAGAAGAGGGCGCCCGGTTCGCGGCGGAAGAGGCGCAACTCGGCGCGCAGGACTGCGGTGTTCATCGGGTGACCTCCGTCAGGTCCAGGAAGGCGTCGTCCAACGTGGCGTCGGAGACCCGGAGTTGGTGGGCGGTGACGTGGCCCCGGGCGAGCAGCGTGATGACCGCGTTGACGGTCTCGTCGGTGCCGGAGAGCGTGATCCGGCCGTCCTTGCGGGCCACGGAGGTGAGCGCGGGCAGCGCGTTCAGGTCGCCGTCGTCGAGCGGCGCGGAGGGCGTGAAGCTGATGACGGTGGAACCGGCCGAACGGCGGATCAGCCCGTCCGGGGTGTCGAGGGCGGCCACCCTGCCCTTGTCGATCACGGCGATCCGGTCGCAGAGGCGCTGGGCCTCCTCCATGAAGTGGGTGACGAGCAGCACGGTGACCCCGCTCGCCCGGACGTCCTCGATGAGCTGCCAGGTGTCACGCCGGGCGCGTGGGTCGAGCCCGGTGGTCAGTTCGTCGAGGACGACGACCCGGGGGTTGCCGATCAGCGCGAGCGCGATGAACAGGCGCTGCTTCTGGCCACCGGACAGCTTCGCGAACCGGGTCGTCAACTTGGCGGTCAGACCGAGGCGTTCGGCCAGTGGCCGCCAGTCGGCGGGGTGCGGGTAGAGAGCCGCGTACAGCTCCAGGGCCTCGCGGACGGTGAGCTTGGCCTGGAGCTCGCTCTCCTGGAGCTGGGCGCCGAGGACCCGGGCGACCTGCTCGTGGTCGGCGACGGGGTCGAGGCCGGTGACACGGACCCGGCCCGCGTCCGGGACGCGCAGGCCCTCGACGCACTCGACCGTGGTGGTCTTGCCGGCGCCGTTCGGGCCGAGGATCCCGAAGATCTCGCCTTCCTCGACGGCGAACGAGACACCGTCGACGACGGCCCGGCCGCCGTAGGACTTGCGCAGTGCGGTGACTTCGATGACAGGTGTGGCTGACATGCTCCGAGGGTCCCGGGAACGCCGGGTCGGGCACATCGGCCATCGCGCTCGAAGGCACATCAACCGATCGGTTGATGCGGCGGTACGACCCCTGGGACCCGCAGGTCGTAGGACCGGCGGCGGACTCAAGTCGGGTCAAAACTCGGTGGGCACTGTCAGTGGTGGTCCGTAGGCTCGCCCGTGATGTCGACGACACATGCAACCGCCAGGGACCGATCCGCCGCCCGTACGCTCGCGCGGCTGTGGCCGTACGTCCGCCCCGTGCGGGTGCGGCTGTTCGCTGCGGCCGGGGTGGCCGTCGTCGCGTCCTGTACGGGGCTGGTGTTCCCGCTCGTCCTGAAGTGGATGGTGGACGGACCGGTCGCCGACCGGGACACGGCGGGCGTGTGGCTGGGGGCGCTGTACCTGCTGCTGCTCGGCATCGCGGAGGCGGGCCTGTTCGGGCTGCGGCGCTGGCTGGTCGCGCGGCCGTTGTCACGGGTCGAGGCGGAGATGCGCGCGGACCTGTACCGGCATCTGCAACGGCTCCCGGTGGCCTTCCACGACCGCTGGCCCTCGGGCCAGCTCCTCTCCCGGGGCACCACCGACCTCATGCTGCTGCGCATGTTCCTCGCCTTCCCCCTGACGTTCCTGCTGGTCAACGCCGTGACGATCCTGGTGGGCGTGATCATCATGCTGCTCCAGGACTGGGCGCTGGGGCTGGTGATCCTGGGGCCGGCCGTGCCCGTGATCGTCAGCTGCGCGGTGTTCGAGACCCGGTACGCGCGCGTGGCGCGCCTCGCGCAGGACCAGGTCGGCGATCTGACGACGGTCGTCGAGGAGAGCGTGCTCGGCATCCGGATCATCAAGGGCTTCGGCCGCCACCGCAGCCAGGCACGGGCCTTCCGCGAACTCTCCCGCACCCTGCGCGGCACCGAACTCCGCAAGGCCCGCCTCCTCGCCACGATCTGGGGCGTCATCGTCGCCCTCCCCGAGCTGGCACTGGGCGCGACGCTGGTCCTGGGCACGGTGCAGGTGGCGGACGGAAACCTCTCGGCGGGCACGCTGGTGGCGTTCCTCTCCACGGCACTGGCCCTGCGCTGGCCGGTGGAGTCGATCGGCTTCCTCCTGGCAATGAGCCAGGAGGCGGCAACGGCGACGGAGCGATTCTTCGAGGTGATGGATGAAACCCAGGAGATGGATGCAGCGCCGGTCGAGGAAGCGCCCCACAGGGGCGCGGGGTACTGCGCGACCAGCGACAACGGACCCGCACCCAAGAACGACGGCATCCGCTTCTCCTCGGTCTCCTTCCGCTACCCAGACGCCCCGCCCGATTCCCCACCAATCCTCGACCGCGTGGACCTGCACATCAGACCCGGCGAATCCATGGCCCTCGTCGGCGCCACTGGCACAGGCAAAACGACCCTCACCGCACTCGTCCCCCGCCTCCACGAGGTGACATCGGGCCGCATCACACTCGACGGCAAGGACATCACCGCGCTGCCCCGCCAAACGCTGCGCGCACTCGTAGCCGTGGCCTTCGAGGAACCGACCCTGTTCTCCACCAGCGTCGGCGAAAACGTACTGATGGGGGCCGAAGAGGACGCCGGACAACCGGAGTTGGACCGCGCACTGGCCGTGGCCCAGGCAGACTTCGCACACGCGCTCCCCCAGGGCACCGATACCCGCGTCGGCGAACAGGGCCTGAGCCTCTCCGGCGGCCAGCGCCAACGCCTCGCGCTGGCAAGGGCGGTGGTGGGCAAGCCCCGCTTCCTCGTCCTGGACGACCCGCTCTCCGCACTGGACGTCCACACCGAGGCCGCCGTGGAAGCTGCCCTGCGTCAAGTCCTCGCGGACACGACGGCGTTGATCGTGGCCCACCGCCCGTCCACGGTCCTGCTCGCCGACCGGGTGGCCCTGCTGTCGGACGGCCGTGTCACTGCGGTGGGCACCCACCAGGAGCTCCTGCGCACGAACGCGGAGTACGCGCATCTCATGTCGGGCGTCCAGTCGGCCGTCCCGGAGCAGGAGGACGAGCGATGACCGCCCCCACCACGTCTGCGCCCGCCACCGACGACCACGAAGAACCCCCGCACCCGCCCGCCGCGGGCGACCCCTTCGACCACGACGTCCTGCCCACTCCCCCGGGCGCGACCAGCGCGCTGCTGCGCTCCCTGCTCGCCCCGATGAAGGCGCGGGTCGCCGTCACGACCCTTCTCCTGCTGCTCCAGCAGGCGGCCGTCCAGGTGGGCCCGCTGCTGGTGGCGTACGCCATCGACCGGGCGGTGCCCGCGTTCCGCCACGACGACCGCGGGCCGCTGATCACCGTGGCCGTCGGCTATCTGCTGTGCGCGCTGCTCTCCGGCGGCCTGCAGTACGCGTTCATCGGCGCCTCCGCCCGCGTCAACCAGGACGTGCTGCTCGATCTGCGCGGCCGGATCTTCCGGCACGCGCAGGCACTGAGCATCGACTTCCACGAGCGCTACACCTCCGGCCGGCTCATCTCCCGCTCCACCACGGACGTCGAGGCCCTGCGCGAACTGCTCAGCGAGGGCCTCCAGGAGCTGATCACGGTCATCCTGTCCTTCGTCTACATCTCGGCGATGCTGCTCTGGCTGGACCTGGGGCTCGGCGCGGTCGCGGTGGCCTCCTTCGTGCCGCTGTATCTGCTGGTGCGGATCTACCAGCGGCGCGCGGTACGGGTGTACGCGGTGCGGTCCACGGCGATCGCGCGTGTGATCGTGAAGTTCGTGGAGACGATGAACGGCATCCGCCCGGTGCGCGCGTTCCGCCGCGAGGCCGTGAACGACGCCGACTTCCGGGTCCTGAACCAACGGCACGAACGATCCAACGGCGACGCCCTGTTGGAGATGGCCCGCTATGTCACCGGCTCCCGCCTGGTCGCCAACACGGCGGTCGCGGTGATCGTGCTCTGGGGCGCGAGCCGGGTCGCGGACGGCTCACTGGAACTGGGCGTCCTGGCCGCCGCGGTGCTGTACCTGCGACGGCTGTACGACCCGATCGACCGGCTCGGCATGTTCCTCAACTCCTACCAGTCGGCCGCCGCGTCCCTGGAGAAGATCGCGGGCCTGCTGGCCCAGACACCGTCCGTCCCGGAGCCCTCAACACCCGTGCAACTGCCCGCGCTTGAGTCGGAGCAGCCCGGCCGCGAGGTCGTGTTCGACGGGGTCCGCTTCGCCTATCGCACCGGCGGTGAGGTGCTGCCCGTCTTCGACCTCGCCCTCCCCGCCGGACAGACGGTCGCCGTGGTCGGCTCCACCGGCGCCGGCAAGTCCACCCTGGCCAAGCTGCTGGCCCGCTTCTACGACCCCTCGGACGGGCGGGTGCTGCTCGACGGCGTCGACCTGCGCGAGCTGTCCGGGCCCGAACTGCGGCGCGGGGTGGTGATGGTGACGCAGGAGGCGTTCCTGTTCTCCGGGACGGTCGCCGAGAACATCGCGATCGGCCGTCCGGACGCGTCCGGGGAGGAGATCGAGCGGGCGGCGAAAGCGATCGGCGCGCACGACTTCATCAGCGCGCTGCCCGACGGCTACGACACGGACGTACGCAAGCGGGGTGGCCGTATCTCGGCCGGTCAGCGCCAACTCGTGGCGTTCGCACGGGCGTTGCTCGCCGATCCGGCGGTGCTGATCCTGGACGAGGCGACCAGTTCACTGGACGTCCCGGGCGAACAGGCAGTGCAGCGGGCCATGTCGACGGTCCTGCGGGGCCGCACGGCGGTGGTGATCGCGCACCGGCTGTCCACCGTCGAGATCGCCGACCGGGTGCTGGTCATGGAGCACGGCCGGATCGTCGAGGACGGCAGCCCGGCCGAACTCATCGCGGGGACAGGGAGGTTCTCGGACCTGCACCGGGCGTGGCGGGACAGTCTGGCGTGAGGGCTCCGGGAAGTGACGTTCGCAGCGCAGACCGGCCCGATATTGCTTGGCCGCCGGTCGCACGACTCTGTCAGGGTGGCGGCCATGACTCGTGCCTTCCTGCCCGGTCTCGAACTGGCGCGGCTGTTTCACACGGAGGTCGTCGCCCCCATCCTGAACACCGCGTTGGACAGGGTGCCGTATGCGGCGGCGCTGATCGGCTGGGGCTCTGAAGTACAGGGTTTCGACACCGCACGCTCAACCGACCACGCCTGGGGCCCCAGGATGCAGGTGTTCCTCAGCAGTGGTGACTTCCGCGCCCACGCGGACGGACTGGACGCCCTGCTGGGCCGCGAGTTGCCGCGGACGTTCCACGGCTACCCCGTCCGTTTCCCCTTTCCCGACAGCGCACCGGCCCGGCACTGGGTTCACGTCAGCGACCTCCAGGGCTTCTTCACCGAGCACCTCGGCGAGGACCCGGCCGCCGGCCTGTCGCTGTCCGGCTGGCTGACGACCCCGACGCAGGTGCTGCGTGAGCTGACCGGAGGCACCGTGTTCCACGACGGGCTCGGCCTGCTGGATTCCTGCCGCAAGGAACTGACCTGGTATCCGGACGACGTCTGGCGCTACATCCTGGCCTGCCAGTGGATGCGCCTGTCCCAGGAGGAACCGTTCGTCGGGCGCTGTGGAGAAGTCGGTGACGACCTGGGTTCCGCAGTGGTGGCCGCCCGACAGGTGCGCGACCTGATGAAACTGTGTCTGCTGATGAATCGGGTCTATCCGCCCTACAGCAAATGGCTGGGCACCGCGTTCGGAGAGCTCTCGTGCGCCGCGGTGCTCAAACCATTCCTCTCCGCGGCGCTCGCGGCGCAGAGCTGGAAGGAACGCGAACGGAATCTCGCCCCGGCCTACGAGTTCGCCGCAGGCATGCACAACGACCTGGCCCTGACCGAACCGCTGGAAGCGAAGGCCCGCTACTTCCACACCCGGCCGTTCTTGGTGATCGACGGCTACCGCTTCACCGACGCCCTGATGGCCACGATCAACGACCCCGAGGTCAGGGCGCTGCCTCCTGTCGGCGCGATCGACCAGTACATCGACAGCACCGATATGACCGACCGCAATTTCGCCGGTCGGCGCAGGCAATACATCACCGGACCTGCGCCGGCCACGCCACAACTCGACAAGTAGGCAGGGGCGCAGGCCGACAGAATTCCGTCACTGGGCCGTGCCGCACAGGCCGTCCGGCGTGAATTATTCGATGGGCAACCGCGCTCACGCTCGGTAATCTTCGAGGTCTCCAACCACACCAGGATCGCTCACGGCTGCCCGCGCTCAGCGGCCCGGGCAAGGAGGCACATGATCGACGCGTACGAGGATCCGGGGACACCCGACTGTCGGGGCGGCTGGCATTTCCTGTGGTGGCTGGTAATGCGGCAGCGGTGGCGGGCGGTGTCCGGGGCGCTGCTGTCGAGCGTCTGGATGGTGCTGATGGCGGCGGCGCCGTATCTGATGGCGCGGGCCGTCGACGACGGGCTGGTGCCGGGACATCTGGGCACGCTCGCCTGGTGGACCGGGGCGCTGTTCGTGGTCGGGGCGGTCAACTCGTGGCTGAGCATCATGCGGCACCGCACCATGACCCGCGTGCGCATGGACGCCAACTTCCGCACGGTGAAGCTGATCGTGGGCCAGGCGGTCCGGCTGGGCGCCGTGCTGTCGCGCCGGGCGCGGGCGGGCGAGGTCATCACGATCGGCGTCGGCGACGTGTGGACGATCGCCCAGTCCCTGACGGTCGTCGGACCCGGCTTCGGCGCCCTGGTCGTCTACGGCGTGGTGGCCGGGGTGCTGCTGTCGATCTCGGCTCCGCTGGCCGCCGTGGTACTGCTGGGTGTGCCGGTGATCGCGCTGCTCGCCGGGCCGCTGACCAGGCGGCTGCAGGGTGTGGAGACGGAGTACCGGGAGCGGCAGAGTGTGCTGACCGCGCGCATCGCCGACCTTTCCGGCGGGCTGCGTGTCCTCAACGGGCTCGGTGGCAAAGGGCTGTTCGCGGACGCGTTCCGGCGTGACTCGCAGCGGCTGCGGAGGCAGGGCTACCGGGTGGGCGCGGTGGCCAGCTGGGTGCAGGCGATCGGGGTCGGGCTGCCGACCCTGTTCCTCGCCGTGGTGACCTGGCTCGCGGCCCGGCTGGCGGCCCAAGGGCAGCTCAGTGTGGGCGAGTTGGTCGCCGTGTACGGCTATGTCGCGGTCCTGGTGGGCCCGGTGGCCTTCTTCGTGCAGATGGTCTACGAACTGAGCCGGGGCGTGGTGGCCGCGCGCCGGGTCGTACGGCTGCTGGCGCTCCTGCCCGAGGCGGACACGGGCACGTCGGCCGCGCCCGCCGAACCGGCCGCCCTGCACGACCCCGACTCCGGTGTGCGGGTGCGGCCGGGGCGGCTGACCGCGCTGGTCGGAGCGCGGCCCGGGGACACGCTCGCCGTGGTCGACCGGCTCGGCCGGTACGCGCCGTCCCGGGTCACCTGGGGCGGGGTCGCGCTCGACGCGATTCCGCTGGACCAGGTCAGGTCCCGGATCCTGGTCGCCGACAACGAGGCCGACCTGTTCGCCGGACCGCTGCGGGAGGTACTGGCCGGGCGCCGGGAGCGGTCGGCGGAGACGGTCGCGAAGGCCGTGTTCGCGGGCGCCGCCGACGACATCGTGCAGGGGTTGCCGGAGGGGCTGGACTCGCTCGTGGCCGCACAGGGCCGCAGCCTCTCCGGCGGGCAGCGCCAACGGGTGCGGCTGGTGAGGGCGTTGCTCGCCGAGCCCGAGGTGCTGCTCGCGGTGGAGCCGACCTCGGCCCTGGACGCCCACACGGAGGCTGCGGTCGCCCGGCGGCTGCGGGAGGCGCGCTCGGGCCGTACGACGGTGGTGACCACGACGTCCCCGCTGGTCCTGGACCAGGCGGACACCGTGCTCTACCTGGTCGACGGCAAGGTCGCGGCCGACGGCGACCACCGCCGGCTGCTGGCACAGGAGCCCGGCTACCGCGCGCTGGTGGCCCGGGACGCGGACGCGGAGGAGGTCGTACGGTGACGGCGGACAAAGGTCAACTCCCGGTCGCCGAACGGGCCGAGGTGCGGCGGGCCGCGCTCCGGCTTGTCCGGGTGGACCGGCGGGCGTTCGCCGTCGTGCTGGTGGTGAACGCCCTGGCCGCCGCGGCCGGACTGGCCGGGCCCTGGCTGCTCGGGCGGATCGTGGACGAGGTGCGGGCCGGGGCCGGGGTCGGCGCGGTGGACCGGCTGGCCCTGGTCATCGTGGTGTGCTCGCTGGCCCAGCTGCTGCTGGCACGCTGGGCGCGGTACGTGGGGTACCGGTTCGGGGAGCGCACGCTGGCCCGGGTCCGGGAGAACTTCGTGGACCGGGCGCTGGCGCTGCCCGCGTCGGTGGTGGAGCGGGCGGGGACGGGCGATCTGACGGCGCGCGGCACCTCCGACGTGGCGACCGTGGGCACGACCCTGCGGGACGTCGCGCCCGAACTGCTGGTCTGCTCCGTGCAGGCGCTGTTCGTGATGGGCGCGGTGTTCGCGCTCGACCCGCTGCTCGGCCTGTTCGGGGTGCTGGGTCTGACGCCGGTCTGGTTGGCGCTGCGCTGGTATCTGCGCCGGGCCCGGGACGGCTATCTCGCGGAGGGCGCGGCCAATTCGGAGGTCGCCGAGATCCTCACGGCCACCGCGTCCGGGGCGCGCACGGTGGAGGCGTTCCGGCTCCAGGAGCGACGGGTCGCCGCGAGCCGCGACACGCTGGGCACGGCCATGCGGAGCAGGCTGTACACGCTGTACCTGCGGACCGTGTTCTTCCCCGCGGTCGAGATGACGTACACCGTCCCGGTGGCGGGGGTGCTGCTCGTGGGCGGGTGGCTGCACGGGCGTGGGGAGGTGGGCCTGGGTGCCGTGGTGGCGGCCGCGCTGTATCTGCGGCAGTTCGCCGAGCCCTTGGACCAGATCCTGATGCGGGTCGAGCAACTGCAGAGCAGCGGCGCCTCGTTCGCCCGGGTGGAGGGGCTGGCCCGGGCGCCGCGGGCGGAGGGGGACGGCGACGCGCCGGCTCCGGCTGACGACCGGATCGATGTGACCGGGGTGCGGTACGCCTACGAGCGCGGCGGCGAGGTGCTGCACGGCGTGGACCTGTCGGTGCGGCCGGGCGAACGGCTGGCGGTCGTCGGCCCGTCGGGCGCCGGCAAGACCACGCTGAGCCGGCTGCTGGCGGGCGTCGACGCGCCGACCGAGGGTACGGTGACCGTGGGCGGGGTGCCGGTCTCCGGGCTGGCACCGGAGACGCTCCGCCGCCAGGTGGTGCTGGTCACCCAGGAACACCACGTCTTCCTGGGCACGGTCCGCGAGAACCTCCTGATCGCCGAACCGGCCGCCACGGACGAGGAGTTGTGGGCCGCGCTGGCGGCGGTCGGCGCCGAGGAATGGGTACGCGAACTGCCCGACGGCCTCAACACCCCACTGGGCTCGGACGGTCGGGCCACGGACGGCTCCCAGGCCCAGCAACTCGCCCTGGCCCGCGTGGTGCTGGCCGACCCGCACACCCTGATCCTGGACGAGGCGACGGCCCTGCTGGATCCGGCCACCGCCCGGCACACCGAGCGCGCGCTGGCCGCCGTACTGGAGGGCCGTACCGTCATCGCCATCGCCCACCGGCTGCACACCGCCCACGACGCGGACCGGGTGGCGGTCATGGAGGACGGCCTGCTGACCGAACTCGGCCCGCACGAGGAGCTGGTGGCGGCGGGGGGCGCGTATGCGGCGCTGTGGCACTCGTGGCACGGGGACGGGCGGGCGTCGGGTGGCTGACGCCAGGCGGTTCTCGCCCCCTCCGCCCCTTCCCGTCCCGTCCCCGGGGGCCCCGCCCCCAGACCTCCTGGCGGCCCGAACGGCCTCGCCCTCAAACGCCGGACGGGCTGAAAGACCGGACCCCGTCCGGCAGTTGACGGCTCACACCGCGTCCGGCCCCCGCTCCCGCGTCCTGATCCGCACCACTTCCTCCACCGGAGTCACCCACACCGTGCCGCCGCCCGTGCCGCGGGCGCCCGCGGCACGGATGACCCGGACGAGATCGGTCGCATCGAAGTCCAGGGTGAGGATGTCGAGCCGGAGCCGCGGGGCGAGGTTCACCCGGTACTCGCTGCCCCGGTAGACCTCGACCCGTACCGTCCGCGGCTCATGGGCCCGCACCTCGGTCACGGTCACTCCACGCACCCCGAACGACTGGAGAGCCTTCATGACGTCGGGGACACGGTGGGGCGGGAGGACCGCGGTGACGAGTTTCACCGGTCCTCAACTCCGGTCATTTCAAGTCGAGTCCGATTCCTTGGCCTTCTCCGCGGCCGAGGTCGGAGCCGGCACGGAAGCCACCGCCACCGGTTCCGGCGCCGAGGCCACCGCCGACTCCGCCGGGTACGCCTCCTCGTCGTGGACCGCGAGGTCGCCGCTCTCCAACACCTCGTCGGGCGCCCGGAGTCTCACGAACAGGCCGATCGCCTTGAGGATGAGGAAGGTCATCACGGCGTCGTAGAGGATGACCGTCCCGGCCGAACCCGCCTGCTTCCACAGCTGGTCGAGGTCGCCGTGGAGCCAGCCGCTGGTGGAGAACGCCGTGGAGCCGTCCTTGTTGAGGTACACGGCCACCGCCGGGTCGGCGAAGATGCCGACGAGCATGCTGCCGGCGAGGCCCGCGATGCCGGGGATGCTCATCAGTCCGACGAGTGTCGCCGCGACGAGCTGCCAGGCGTTGTCGCCCGCGTCCAGCCAGTTGGGATAGGGAATCACTGCAACCGTCAACTCCCCTCGTGGGAGCGGCGGTCCGGCAGGACCGCCGGTTGCACGGCAGGATCGTGCCGGATCTTTTGCGGGTTGGTTCCGGGGGCAGGTCGGCCCGGACAATTTCTGTTCACGGTCAAGGAAGCGTCAAATGACGCTCCGCATAGCGGACATGAACACCCGGACAACGAACGAATTCCGGCCAAGTTCCTGACGCGCTCCTGACAGAAAGCGCGAGCTGGTGCCACTCTTCCCACTGGCGCTTCACAGCAACCCCACAGCTTCACTCCTGTGATCCCTGTGATCTCCCCTGGTCGCGCGATCCGCGACCGTCCTGAAGGAGTCAGTGTTGAGAAGCAATTCCTCGCGCAGACGCACCTCCCACATAGTCGCCGTCGCCGGCGTCACCGCTCTGCTCGCCGCGGCCGTCCAGGCGGGCGCGACCTCCTCCGCCGCACCGGCCAAACCCCTTGCGAGCAAGGGGAACCCGGCGCACATGGCCCTCTCCCTCTCCCCCTCGCAGCGCGCCGAGCTGCTCCGCGACGCCGAGTCGGCGCGGACCACCACCGCCAAGGACATCGGCCTCGGTGCCAAGGAGACGCTCGTCGCCCGTGACGTCGTCAAGGACGCGGACGGCACGGCCCACACCCGCTACGAGCGCACCTACGCAGGCCTCCCCGTCCTCGGTGGCGACCTGGTCGTCGACACCGCCAAGTCGGGCGCGACCGAGCGTGTCATCAAGGCGACCAACGCCACCATCAAGGTCGCCGACCTCACCCCGGACGTCACGGCCTCGGCGGCCGAGAAGCAGGCCGTCTCCCGGGCCAAGGCCCTCGGCTCCACCAAGTCGGCCGCCGACTCGGCCCGCAAGGTGATCTGGGCGGCGAGCGGCAAGCCCGTCCTCGCCTACGAGACGGTCGTCGGCGGCCTCCAGGACGACGGCACCCCCAACCAGCTGCACGTCATCACCGACGCGGCCACCGGCAAGAAGCTGTACGAGTACCAGGGCATCGAGAACGCCACCGGTACGGGCAACACCCAGTACAGCGGCACGGTCCCGCTGACCACGACCCAGTCGGGCTCCAACTACACGCTGACCGACGGCGACCGCGGCGGCCACAAGACGTACAACCTCAACCACGGCACCTCGGGCACCGGCACGCTGTTCTCCCAGACCAGCAACACCTGGGGCAACGGCACCACGTCGAACGCGGCGACGGCCGGCGCCGACGCGCACTACGGTGCGGCGGAGACCTGGGACTTCTACAAGAACACGTTCGGCCGCAGCGGCATCAAGAACAACGGTGTCGGCGCCTACTCCCGTGTCCACTACGGGAACTCGTATGTGAACGCGTTCTGGGACGACACCTGCTTCTGCATGACCTACGGCGACGGCTCCGGCAACGCGGACCCGCTGACGGCGCTGGACGTGGCGGGCCACGAGATGAGCCACGGCGTCACGTCGAACACGGCCGGGCTCAACTACTCCGGTGAGTCGGGCGGGTTGAACGAGGCGACCTCCGACATCTTCGGCACCGGCGTCGAGTTCTACGCCAACAACTCCACCGACGTCGGCGACTACCTCATCGGCGAGAAGATCGACATCAACGGCGACGGCACGCCGCTGCGCTACATGGACAAGCCGAGCAAGGACGGCGGCAGCGCGGACAGTTGGTACTCGGGTGTCGGCAACCTCGACGTGCACTATTCGTCGGGCGTCGCCAACCACTTCTTCTACCTGCTGAGCGAGGGCAGCGGCGCCAAGGTCATCAACGGCGTCAGCTACAACTCGCCGACCTCGGACGGGCTTCCGGTCACCGGCATCGGCCGGGACAAGGCGCTGCAGATCTGGTACCGCGCGCTCACCACGAAGTTCACGTCCACCACCAACTACGCGGCGGCCCGCACCGGGACGCTCGCGGCGGCCGGTGAGCTGTACGGCACGACGGGCGCCGAGTACAAGGCGGTGCAGGACGCGTGGGCGGCCGTCGCGGTCGGTGCGCGCTCCGGTGGCGGCGGCGGTGGCGGTACGTCGTTCGAGAACACGGCCGACGTGTCGATTCCGGACAACGGGGCGGCCGTCACCTCGTCGGTCACCGTGTCCGGGCGGACCGGCAACGCCCCGTCGAACCTCGCGGTCACGGTCGACATCGTGCACACCTGGCGCGGTGACCTGGTGATCGACCTGGTGGCCCCGGACGGGTCGACGTACCGGCTGAAGAACTCCAGCTCGTCCGACTCGGCGGACAACGTGCAGGCGACCTACACGGTCGACGCGTCCTCCGAAGTCGCCAACGGCGTCTGGAAGTTGAAGGTCCAGGACGTGGCGGCACAGGACACCGGCTACATCAACAGCTGGAAGCTTACGTTCCCGTAAAAACCAGCCGTCCACTTCAGGCCGCACAAACAAGGCGCCGTCTCGGGGTTTCAACTCCGGGGCGGCGCTCTGCTGTGGGCGTTTACATTGCGGAAACGTTCACCGGACAGTCGCTTTTGAGCCAACATCACTTCGGGGTCCTGACATGTACGCGCCCCTGATGCCAGTCTTCCCTCACGCCGCTTCAGCACAGCAACTTCACAACCACTCCGGTCAGTAACCCCACGCTGCCGGACTCCCCCACCAAGGAGCTTGCGTGACCCCCCTCTACGCGCGTCACAAGCGCACCACACTGGCCATCGCCACCGCGGTGGCCGCAGGCGCCCTGCTCGCCACCGGTGTCACCACCGGTGCCTCCGCCCAGCCCGCCACGGGCAAGGCGGCCCCCCTCGCCGCCGCCCCGCAGCTCCTCTCCAACGCCGCGCGCACCGCGCTGGTCAAGGAGAAGCAGGCCGACGCGGCCGAGACGGCCACACAGATAGGCCTCGGCACCAAGGAGAAGCTGGTCGTCAAGGACGTCGTCAAGGACGTCGACGGCACGGTGCACACCCGCTACGAGCGCACCTACGCCGGCCTCCCGGTCCTCGGCGGCGACCTGGTCGTCCACACCTCACCGGCCGGCAGGACCGAGGGTGTCACCAAGGCGCACTCGGCGACCATCAAGGTCGCCACCGTCACGCCGAAGATCACCGTCGCCAAGGCCGAGAAGCAGGCGCTGACCGCCGCCAAGGCCGCCGGTTCGGACAAGACCGCCGCCGACGGTGCCCGCAAGGTCATCTGGGCCGGCGGCGCCACCCCTGTCCTCGCCTACGAGACGGTCGTCGGCGGCCTCCAGGACGACGGCACCCCGAACAAGCTGCACGTCATCACCGACGCGGCCACCGGCAAGAAGCTCTTCGAGTACCAGGCCGTCGAGAACGCCACCGGCACCGGCAAGACCCTGTACTCGGGCACGGTCAGCCTCACCACCACGCTGTCGGGCACGACGTACTCGCTGACCGACGCCTCGCGCGGCGGCCACAAGACGTACAACCTGAAGCACACCACCAGCTCCGGCACCGGCACCCTGTTCACCAACACCACCAACTCGTGGGGCACCGGCGCCGCTTCCAGCTCCACCACCGACGTGACCGCCGCGGCCGACGCCGCCTACGGCGCGCAGGAAACGTGGGACTTCTACAAGGCCACCTTCGGCCGCAGCGGTATCAAGAACGACGGTGTCGGCGCCTACTCCCGCGTCCACTACGGCAGCTCGTACGTCAACGCCTTCTGGGACGACGACTGCTTCTGCATGACCTACGGCGACGGGTCCAGCAACACCCACCCGCTGACCTCGCTGGACGTGGCCGGCCACGAGATGAGCCACGGCGTCACCGCCAACACCGCGGGCCTCAACTACAGCGGTGAGTCCGGTGGCCTGAACGAGGCGACCTCGGACATCATGGGCACCGGCGTCGAGTTCTACGCGGCCAACTCCTCCGACGTCGGCGACTACCTCATCGGCGAGAAGATCGACATCAACGGCGACGGCACGCCGCTGCGCTACATGGACCAGCCCAGCAAGGACGGCGGCTCCGCCAACTACTGGTCCTCCTCGGTCGGCAACCTCGACGTGCACTACTCGTCGGGCGTCGCCAACCACTTCTTCTACCTGCTGTCCGAGGGCAGCGGCGCGAAGACGATCAACGGGGTGTCCTACAACTCCCCGACGTACAACGGCGCCACGCTCGCCGGCATCGGCCGCGCGAAGGCGCTGCAGATCTGGTACAAGGCGCTGACGACGTACTTCACGTCGACCACCAACTACAAGTCGGCCCGCGCCGGCACCCTGAGCGCGGCTGCCGCACTCTACGGCACCAGCTCCGCCGAGTACGCCGCGGTGGCGGCGACCTGGACGGCCGTCAACGTCACCTGACAGCCGCTGAGTTGACAGGCTGGACCCCAGGGCGGTACCCGGAGCGAAGGCATATCCGGGTGCCGCCCTACTCTTGGGTCCCATGTCCTTCACGTACGACCACGTCGGCGCGACCCGCGAGCGAGGCTTCTGCCCTCCGGGCTTCCATCCCCTGTATGTGCGCACGCGGATCGGCGAGGGCGAGAAGGTCTTCCGCCGGGCGTCCGAGGCGGTCCTCACCTGGGAACTGCACCGCGAACTGGGCGTCGGCATCGAGGCGAGCGCCGAGAAGGCGGCCCCCGGCGTGGACGTCACGGTCACCCTCGCGGGCCTGATCAAGGCCCCCTGCCGCATCGTCTGGACGGTCGAGGAACACCGCAGGGCCGGCTGGGCCTACGGCACGCTCCCCGGCCATCCCGAATGCGGCGAGGAGGCCTTCGTGGTGGACCGCACCGGTGACGGCACGGTCTGGCTGACGGTGTCGGCGTTCAGCCGCGGCGCGAAGTGGTACGCACGGCTGGGCGGCCCGGCGGCACGGGGCCTGCAGCACGCGTACGCGCGGCGGATAGGCAGCACGCTGCGGCAGATGTGCGCGCCGTATTCGGAGGCGTGAGCGGCCCGCGCCCCTTTCAGGGGCGCGGGGCTGTGACATTTGCGGCTCCGCCGCGTGGGCGCGACCAGCCACGACGGACCCGCGGACGCACTACCTCATCAGCACTCCGGCCCCTTCGACCCCGTCCTCGGACGGCACCGCCACCAGCCCCAACTCCGCGCTGGAAGCCAGCAGTCGATGCGCGGGCAGAATCCGGACCGTGTAGCCGTAGGGCCCGGTGCGATCAAGGGCAAGCGGTCCCTCGTACAGCCAGCGGCCCTCCGCGTCCGGACCCTCCGCCGGCTTCAGCGGAACCGCCGTCGCGTCCCCGATCCGGTCCTCCGGATCCACCCGCCCCGACACCGCCTGCACTTCGACGTCGTCCGGGGCGAGCCCGCCCAGCCCCACCCGCACCCGCAGATTCAGCGTCGTACCGAGTTCGGCAGTGGCCGTAGCCGCAGACGTCTCCACGTGGTCGACCGTCACCCCGTGCCAAGCCGCCCGCACCCGCCCCTTCCAGGCGGCGAGTTCACGGGCCGCGTCGGGGGTCATCGTGCGGTGGGCGTGCGCGGCCGGGGCGTACAGCCGCTCCACGTACTCGCGGACCATCCGGCCGGCCAGCACCTTCGGGCCGAGCAACGTGAGTGTCTGCCGCACCATTTCGATCCAGCGGTCGGGCAGACCGTCCTGGCCGCGTTCGTAGAAACGCGGGGTCACACGCCGCTCCAGGAGGTCGTAGAGCGCGGCGGCCTCCACGTCGTCGCGGTGGTCGGGGTCCGTGCCGGTGCCGTCCGCCGTGGGAATGGCCCAGCCGAAGTCGGGCTGGAACCACTCGTCCCACCAGCCGTCCAGGACCGAGAGGTTGAGACAGCCGTTGAGCGCGGCCTTCATACCGCTCGTACCGCACGCCTCCAGCGGGCGGAGCGGGTTGTTGAGCCAGATGTCGCAGCCGGGGTACAGCTTCTGCGCCATCGCCATGCCGTAGTCGGGGAGGAAGACGATGCGATGGCGGACGCGCGGGTCGTCCGCGAACTTCACCAGTTCCTGCACCAGCCGCTTCCCGCCGTCGTCCGCCGGGTGCGCCTTGCCCGCCACCACGATCTGGATCGGGTGGTCCGGGTGCAGAAGGAGATCCATCAGCCGGTCGCGGTCCCGCAGCATCAGCGTCAGGCGCTTGTACGACGGGACGCGTCGCGCGAATCCGATGGTGAGGACGTCGGGGTCGAGCACGCCGTCGATCCAGCCCAACTCGGCCGATCCGGCGCCGCGTTGACGCCAGGAGGCACGCAGCCGCTCCCGTACCTCCACGACCAGCTGCTCGCGCAGATCACGCCGGAGCTCCCAGATGTCCTGGTCCGGGATCTCCGCGACCGCGTCCCAGCGGTCCGAGCCGCCGACCGACATCGCGTCCTCGGTGCGCTGGGCGCCGATCTGCCGGGCGCCGAGCCGGAACACCTCGGGGGCGACCCAGGTCGGTGCGTGCACCCCGTTGGTCACGGAGGTGATCGGCACCTCCTCCGGGTCGAAGCCCGGCCACAGGCCGGAGAACATCTCGCGGCTGACCTGCCCGTGCAACAGCGAGACGCCGTTGGCGCGTTGGCCCAGGCGCAGGCCCATCACGGCCATGTTGAACAGGTTGGGTTCGCCGCCCGGGTAGGTCTCCATGCCCAGCCGGAGGATGTCTCCGACGTCTATGCGCGGGAGTTCGGCGTCCGGCCCGAAGTGGGTGGCGACCAACTCCCGGTCGAAACGGTCGATTCCGGCCGGGACGGGGGTGTGCGTGGTGAAGACCGTGCCGGCCCGCACCGCTTCCAGGCCCGCGTCGAAGTCCAGCCCCGCGTCGCAGAGTTCGGCGATCCGCTCCAGGCCGAGGAAGCCCGCGTGGCCCTCGTTGGTATGGAACACCTCGGGCTCGGGGTGACCGGTGAGGCGACAGTACGTCCGTACCGCCCGCACACCCCCTATACCGAGCAACATCTCCTGCAGCAGCCGGTGTTCGCTGCCGCCGCCGTAGAGCACATCGGTCACCCCGCGGGCGCCGAGGTCGTTCTCCTCGACGTCGGAGTCGAGCATCAGCAGCGGCACCCGGCCGACCTGCGCCAGCCAGATCCGGGCGCGCAGCGAGCGTCCGCCGGGCAGGGCGATGGAGACCTGGGCGGGGGAGCTGTCGGTCTCCCGCAGCAGTGCCACCGGGAGTTCGTTGGGGTCGAGGACGGGATAGGTCTCCTGCTGCCAGCCGTCCCGGGACAGGGACTGGCGGAAGTAGCCGTGCCGGTAGAGGAGTCCGACGCCGATCAGCGGTACGCCGAGGTCGCTGGCCGACTTGAGATGGTCGCCGGCGAGGATGCCGAGGCCGCCGGAGTACTGGGGCAGGGCGGCCGTGACCCCGAACTCGGGTGAGAAGTAGGCGACGGCGGCGGGCAGTTCACCGGACTGGGTCTGGTACCAGCGGTCGCCGCCCACATAGTCGGCGAGATCGCCGGCGACCTCGGTGAGCCGGCGCAGGAAACGGCTGTCCTCGGCCAGCTCCGCGAGCCGCTCGGCCGAGACGCTGCCGAGCAGTCGTACCGGATCGCCTTCCGAGGCGGTCCAGCGCTCGGGATCGACGGACTGGAAGAGATCGCGGGTTTCCGCGTGCCAGGACCAGCGCAGGTTGCGCGCGAGATCACTGAGCGGCCGGAGGGGTTCGGGGAGAACGGGACGGACGGTGAATCGACGGATCGCCTTCACAGCTCCACCTTGCGCGTTCGCTGGATGACACACGGCAATGTGCGTCGTCGTCTCTCAAGAAGGTACCGGTGACGGTGTGGACGTCGTCCTCGAATGCCGGACGGACTGGATGATGCCGACCTGGGCCGAAAAGGCACCCTCGTGCGCCCTTGTGATGCTTCGCACCGCACGAGAGGCTGCCCAGTGGAGAGTTGAAGGAGGGGAACTCGACCATGGCACGGACGTGTACGCGGCGTCTGCGCCGGGCGGGGGGACTGACCGCGGTCGCCACAGCCGTGGTGTTTTCGGCCATCACCCTGCCCGCGCACGCCGCACCGGAGGGGACCATACTCGGCGCCGGCGCACCCGGCTCCGTCAGCGGCAGTTACCTGGTGACACTCAAGGGGGGAACAGAGGCTCCGTCGGCAGCCGGAAAAGGCCTCGCCGAGAAGTACGGGGCGAAAATAAGCCACACCTACGGCACGGCCCTCAACGGCTACGCCGTCGAGGCGAACGAGAGACAGGCGAGACTCCTCGCGGCGGACCCGCGGGTCGCCTCGGTCGCCCAGGACACCCGGGTGACCCTGGACCGGGTCAGCCGCGCCGAGCGCAACCCGCCGTCCTGGGGCCTGGACCGCCTCGACCAGCCGAGCCTGCCGCTGGACAAGAGCTACACCTCGCCGGACTCCGGGGGCAGCGGGGTGACGGTGTACGTGATCGACACCGGCATCCGCATCACCCACAAGGACTTCGGCGGCCGGGCGAGCTACGGCTGGGACTTCGTCGACAACGACACCACCGCCCAGGACGGCAACGGCCACGGCACCCATGTCGCGGGCACCATCGCCGGCACCACGTACGGCGTCGCCAAGAAGGCCAGGGTGGTCGCCGTCCGGGTCCTGGACAACGCGGGAGCCGGTACGACCTCGCAGGTCATCGCGGGGATCGACTGGGTCACCCGGCACGCGCACAAACCGGCGGTGGCCAATCTCAGCCTCGGCGGCTACCACAACGCCCAGCTGGACGCCGCCGTACGCAACTCGATCGCCTCCGGAGTCACCTACACGGTGGCGGCGGGCAACGACGGGCTGTCGGCCGGCCTGCACTCCCCCGCCGACGTGAGGGAAGCGATCACGGTCGGCGCCACCGACCGCAGCGACGCCCGGGCGGTCTTCTCGAACTTCGGCCCGGCCGTCGACCTGTTCGCCCCGGGCGTCTCGATCACCTCCGCGACGTACACGAGCGACACGGCGAAGGCGACCTTCTCCGGTACGTCGATGGCGTCGCCGCACGCGGCCGGCGCGGCGGCGGTCTGTCTCGGCGCTCACCCGCGCGCCACACCCGCACAGGTGTCCAAGGCGCTCGTCGCGGGAGCGGTTTCCGGCAAGGTGTCCGGTGAGGGGCTCGGTTCGCCGGACAAACTTCTGCAAGTACCGCGGTCTTAGTGCGGGAGTGACGGCTCCGGCCCCGTTCGCCCAGGACGGGGCCGGATCTTTTGTGGAGACCTACGTGTAAGTAGTTAGCAACCTGCCGGATTGCTAACCCGAATAGGGTGGGAAGGCTCCCCCGACACACCCCCAGACACAGCACGGGATCTCCTTCGCAGGACCCACCTCCCCACATCCATCCGCCCACACCCACGTTGACGCGGACAGGAGCGGTCATGCCCGCCACGCACCATTCGTCAGCACCCCCGACACCCGGCACGGCCACGCCCGCCGTGCGCCCCGCCGGCACGGCACCACCGGCCCCGGAGCCACCCTCCGCGGTCGGCACGTCCCCCGGCATCGGACGCATCCCCGTCCTCGATGTCCGGCCGGTCGTCCAGCACGGCCACCGGGCCGCCAAAGCGGTCACCGGTGAGACGTTCGAGGTCTCGGCCACCGTCTTCCGCGAGGGCCACGACGCGGTCGCCGCCAACGTCGTCCTCTACGACCCGGAGGGCAGCCCCGGCCCCTGGACCCCGATGCGGGAGCTCGCCCCCGGCACCGACCGCTGGGGCGCCTCCGTCACGCCGGACGCGCCGGGTCACTGGTCCTACGTCGTGGAGGCCTGGAGCGACCCGGTCTCCACCTGGCGCCACCACGCGGGGATCAAGATCCCGGCCGGGATGGACACGGACCTGGTCCTGGAGGAGGGCGCGCGCCTGTACGAACGCGCCATCGCCGGGGTACCGAAGGGCAAGGGCCTCCGGCCCGTCCTACGCACCGCGGTCACCGCCCTCCGCGACGAGACCCGCCCCGCCGCGTCCCGGCTCGCCGCCGCGCTGACGCCGGAGGTGGACAAGGTCCTCGCCCGGTATCCGCTGCGGGAGTTGATCACGGCCTCCGGACCGCGCGCGCTGCTGGTCGAGCGGGAGCGGGCGCTGTACGGCGCCTGGTACGAGTTCTTCCCCCGCTCCGAGGGCACGGCGGCCGAGCCGCACG
>NZ_JBFAJD010000048.1:0-67227 GCF_040655035.1 Streptomyces sp. NPDC050549 | reverse complement strand
AGTAGACGACCGCGTCCACCCGGACCGTCACGTTGTCGCGGGTGATGCCCTCCTGCGCGGGCACCGGCATCGTGACGATCTGCATGTTGACCTTGCGGAGCTTGTCCACAAAGGGGACGACCATGGTGAACCCGGGTCCGCGCACCTCCGGCCGGAGCCTGCCGAGCCGGAACACCACTCCCCGCTCGTACTGTTTGACGACTCGCGCCGCCGCCATCGTGTACACCGCTCCGACGGACGCGAGTGTCACTCCCGCCGTCACCAGCTCCTCGACCATCACGGCCCCCCAGGGTCCGACGTGGGCGCATCAGGTGCCTGCTCCGATACCACGACGGTAACTCCGCGCTCCGCACAAGAGCGAGCCCCCGCACGCCAGTTGCGTACGGGGACTCACCCGCTGCCGGCTGCAGTCCGGAGCGGAAGAGATCAGGCGGACGTCAGCCGACGCTCACGCCGTAGTAGCTCAGGGCCTCGGTGACCGGCTGGAAGAAGGTCGTGCCGCCGGAGGTGCAGTCGCCGCTGCCGCCCGAGGTCAGACCGTAGGCCACGGTGCCGCCGTAGAGCGGACCGCCGCTGTCGCCGCCCTCGGCGCAGACCGTGGTCTGGATCATGCCGTAGACGATGTCACCACTGCCGTAGTTGACGGTGGCGTTCAGGGCGGTGACCCGGCCGCTGTGCGTGCCGGTGGTGGAACCGCGCCGGTAGACGGTCGTGCCCACGGCCGGGGTGGCCGCGCTGGAGATGGTCTGGCTGCCGACCGCGCTCGGGTGGGCGATCGAGGTGTTGGTGTACTTGACCAGCGCGAAGTCGTTGGTCGGGAAGCTGTAGCCGACGTTCGTGCCCAGCACCGTGGTGTGACCGGAGTTGGAGTACCAGGTGGAGGCGACCTCGCCGCAGTGCCCGGCGGTCAGGAAGTAGTACGTGCTCCCGCTGTGCACGTTGAAGCCGAGCGAGCAGCGGTACGCGCCGCCGTAGATGGCGTCGCCACCGGTGATCAGCTTCTTGAACTGACCGGCCGTGTGCTTGATGGTGATCGCGTCGGCGGTGCTGCCCGCCTGCGACTTGATCTTCGCGATCTCGGCCTGGGAGACCGTGCTGTCGACGGTGACGACGACACGGTTCGTCTTGCTGTCGACCGCCCAGGCGGTGCCCGGGACATCGGCCTTGAGCACGGACGAGTTGGCCGCGGAGAGCTGGGTCGCGCTGAACGTCCGGGCTTCGCTCGCGTTCGCGGTGGGGACGGCGAACGCTGCAGCGGCGACGAATCCGGTGGCCACGGCGATCAGCCCGGCCCGTCTCGCGATTCCGCTGCGGGGGGTGGTGCGCTTGATCCTCACGTTTCGTTCCCTCCTAGGGGAATTCGGGGGCCCGCGTGGGGTCGGGGCCCGTGAGGCGCAGTCGGGGGCGGGCGTCCGGTTTTCGAACAAGCCGTGTCCCTGACAAGCGCTGTGGGGGAGTATTCGACCGCGTGGCCGACGGGCGCAAGGGCGCCTTTCGGCCGTGCAGCCTTCAACTTGCCCACGATCTACGCGAGTTGATCACCCCTCCGCCGACCGCCACCTCACCGCCCACCAGGGCCGATGCCCGGTCTGCCGAAGGGTGCGCTCCCCCGCCTCGATCGCGAGGCCCAGCGTATTCCCCGGCGGCGGGAAAGGGCAGATGAAATGGTCGCCGAACGCGCACGGCGGGAGCACCACCCGGTTGAGGTCCACCGTCGTGCGCCCCTCGGCATCGGGCGCGTCCGGATACAGGAACCGGAACCGGTAACTGCTGTCCCCGCTCGTGGAGTCGGCGAACACCGCCCACAACCTGCCGTCGTCCTGCACCGCCACCTCCGACCCGCCGAGCCGGAAGGCGAGTTCACCCGAGAGCCCGAGCCCGCGCCGGACACCGTCCGCCGCGTCGATGCGCACGATGCGCCGTGTGTCGTACGGCGTGAAGCGCCCCGGCACCGAGAAGCGCGGATCGTAGGCTGTCGCCTCGATACCCCGGAACGCGCGCCGGGCAGCCGAGTCGGGGTCGTAGTCGCGCACGCACCAGGCGCCCTCGCGAATCAGGACGACCAGCCGGCGCTCGCCGAGGCCTACGCGGGCCGCGCCCACCGGGCCGGTGTCCACGCCGAGGCGGACCGAGCCGGTGAAGGGTTCCCCATCGAGGGTCAGTCCGGCCCATCACGTCCAAGTCGTGGATACGGCCCTTGTGTTCGCGCAGCCGCAGCCCCTCGGCGAGGAAGAAGAAGTCGAAGAGTCCGCGTTCGGCAGTGCGCGCGAGGTACTCGAACGAGGAGAAGGCGATCTGCGACCGCGACCGCGGATCGGCCCACACGGTGGTGCTGTTGACGCCTGGGAAGTGTGCCGCCAGATGGATCTTCCTGCGGGCTCGTACGGTCATGACGCTCCCCCGGCCACGGCGTACCGGTTGGCGGGCCGGGCCAGGCCCAGGTGCTCGCGGAGCGTGCTGCCCGGGTAGAACGTGCGGAACAGGCCCCGGTGTTGGAGCAGCGCGACCGTGCCGTTGACCAGCCGTTCCAGGTCGCGGCGGGGTTCGACGGGCGTGAGGTGGAAGCCGTCGGCGGTGCGGTCGCCGTGCCAGGCAGCGATCAGTTCGGCGAGGTCGACCGGGCCGCCCCGGTACAGCGGGCCGTGCGCGGTCTGCCGGGGGCCGCCCCCGCCGTGGCCCGGCTCGGCCGCGTGCTCGCCGTCGCCGAGGTCGACGACCAGGCTCACCAGGACCCGCAGGGTGTCGGGATCGCGGCCGAACTTCTCGGCGGACGCGCGCAGTTCGGCCCGTACGACACCTGCCTGCGCGGAACTCGCCGCGCGGACGAGGGCCACGTCGGCGAACCGGGCGGCCGTCCGACGGGCCTGGCCCTCGGTGGCGTCGACCACGCGGACCGGATGGCCCTGCGGGGGTCTGGGCACGGTCGAGGGGCCCTTGAGGGAGAACTCCGAGCCCTGGAAGTCGACGTAGTGGAGCTTGTCGCGGTCGACGAAGCGGCCGGTGGCGGTGTCCCGGATCTCGGCGTCGTCCTCCCAGCTGTCCCACAACTCGGCGACCACCTGGGCGACTTCGTCCGCCTCCTGCCACAGCGCGTCGGCGGGCGCGGCATGGCGGCGGCCGAAGAGCCGGGCCTCGCCCTCGGTGGTCGACACGTCGATCCGCCAGCCGGCCCGGCCCCGGCTGACCCAGTCGAGGGTCGCGACCGCGGCCTGGACATGGAAAGGCTCGGTGTGGGTGACGGTCACGGTGGGCACCAGGCCGATCCGGCCGGTCGCCGGGGCGACCCGGGACAGCACGGCGAGGGCGTCGGGGCCGGGGCGCGCGAAGGAGTCGTCGAGCGTCACGAAGTCGAGGCCGCCGCTCTCGGCGAGCCGCGCCAACTCGACGTAGGAGCCGGCGTCGTAGGCCGACCGCTGGTCGACGGCGGCGGCCAGATGCAGGCCCCGGCCGTGCGAGGAGGTCATGGGAGGGAAGCCTTCCTGTCGTTCGGGAGCACCTCTCCGGGAGCACCTCGGAGAGGGCCAAGTCCTCGATGAAGCCCGGGACTTCACCGACCGGCGCGGAACCTACGCGGCGGCCCGACACGCGAGGTCCCGCAGGAATGCCAGCACGGCCCGCGCGGTGGCGTCGTTCTGCCGGAAGGCGGGCCCACCGGTACGCGGCCGGGTGAAGGCGCCGGGGGTCCGGACCTCGGTGTAGGGGCCGAGCGCGAAGCGCCGGGGGTGCGGGCGCCCGGCCGCGTCCAGGATCCGGCCGTCGGTGCGGTCCACCCGCAGCAGCCCCTCCGGGGTCTCCACGGCGCCGTCGGCGTGCAGTTCACGCAGCAGCGGGTCGAGGGCGCGCCCGACGGTGGGCTCGGGCAGCCGTGCCTCGACGAGCGCCCGCGCCTCGACGGTGACGCCCGGCACGGTCGGACTGGACGCCCGGAACACCCCGTCCTCGGCGGCCACCGCCATGTCCGCGCCGACGAACCGCACGATGCCGGCCCGGGACAGCGCGAGCAGTTGGCGCAGCCGGGGTCCGGGCGGCCCGGAGGCGAGACAGCTGAAGAAGCCGTGCCACCGGGGTCCGATGTCCCCGAGCCGGATCAACTGCCCGTAGACGGAGAGCAGTCCGAGGAAGACCGCCAGGTCCGGGCTGCGGGAGGGATCGTGACGGCGGCTCAGATCAGCCTCGACGTACGCCCGCAGGCCCTCCTGGAACGCCTCCTGCGACGGGTACCGCACCCCGTGCAGCGGACGGTCGAGCGCCGCGAGGTCGAGCCGGTCGGCGGGATCGGGCACGACGGACGCCACGAGCGCCTCACGCTCCGCCGCGTCCCCGGCCGCGTACTTCTCCTCGAAGTCGGTCCAGGCGATCGTCGTCCGCTCGGGGTGCGTACCGAACAGCCGGTGATAGTGCGCGAACCCCAACTCCTTCTCGACCAGCGGCCATACGTCCCGCCGGAAGTCGAACCCCTCCGACCGCGCGAGCAGCGCGTCGACCTCCGCGGGTCCGAAGAACCGTGGCAGCGGCGGCCGTTCGCCGGTCCACTCGTAACCGATCTTCGAGTGGTACGGCACTCCGCGCCGCGAGCCGACGTACAGCACCGGCTCCTGGCCCGAGGGGACGTAGGTCTCGCCCTCGAAGTGTCCGTCCCGCCCCTCGGTGAGCAGCACCATCAGGTCGACGAAGGCGAGCCCGAAGCCGCGGACGATGACGCTCTCGCCGGGCGCGAGGGAGGTCAGGTCGCTGTCGGCGGTGAAGTCGGGCGGCAGGTGGACCAGGTCGTGGGCGCGGGCGTAGGCCGCCAACTCGCGCTGCTCGTCGTCGAGTTCGGCGTCGAGGTGGCCGATCGCGAGGACGACGAGGTCGGCGAGGAGCGGGCGCGGACGGCCCTCCAGCCACACCTGCTGGCGCCCCTCGCGCGAGCCGCTCACCCTGAGGGCGCGCCGCTGGTGGTGGTGGACGGTGACGCCCGGCGGCAGCGCGGCCACGGCCTCCTCGTGCACCCAGCGCAGATAAGCGCCCTGGAGCTGCCGGTCGGCGAAGGTGGAGCCCTCGATCTCCGCCCATTCGTGCAGCGTGGGGCCGGGGCGTACCGGGCCGTCCATGACCACCGTCTCGTCGGTGAACATGGTGACGTCCTCGGCGTGCGAGTTCATCCACAGCAGCGGCGACTGGGCCGCGCGCCAGATGCGTCCGGCGCCCGGCGGATGCGGGTCGACGAGGTGGACGTCGAAACCCTCGATGCCCGAACCGGCGTACAGCTCCGGCGCGTTGGCGGCGATGCGCTCGATGAGACCGGTCCCCCGCGGCCCGGCCCCGACGATCACGAGTGAGGGTTTTGCGCTCGGGGCGGCGGATACGGGGGCGGGAATGTCGGAAGACATGCGAAGACTCCGTGACGTGAGCAACACGGGCGGATGCCTTCACACAGGGCGCCTGGCGGCACCGTACGGCCGAGCCCCTCAGCAGGACCGTCCACCGACTGTACGGCGCCGTTTCCGCTCGCTGTCAAGGAAGTCCACACTGTGAGCAGTACGTCTCATCTCGGTTGACGCCCCACCGGATGCCTGTTCCACTTGGTTCATGCATCCGCAGCAGTGGCTGGTCAAGCGCTCCCACATCGACCTCGGTCGAGTGTGGTCGTCTTCCTGTTGAGCTGACCCACTGCGCGTCCCGGTCGCCGGAATCTCCCTCTGACCGTGCGCTTCACGTGTTCTCCCGTTCCACCCGTTCCGCCTTCACACGCACCCCTCCCCTCGGGTTCCGTCCGCACTTCCTCCACCACCCCTACCGCGTAAGCGCGGCCGTACGCCGTCGTGGTGCCGCCCGGACCCCGATCACCCGGTCCATCAGCGCACCGAGCACATCGCGTACGGAGTCCCGGTTCCGCGCGTCGCACTCCAGCACGGGCACCTCCGCGCTCAGCCCGAGCGCCTCCCGGACCTCCTCCACGTCGAACCGGTCGGCGCCGTCGAAGCGGTTCACGGCGAGGACGAAGGGCGCGCCCTGCGACTCGAAGTAGTCGACCGCCGGGAAGCAGTCCTCGATCCGCCGGGTGTCCACGAGGACGACCGTGCCGAGCGCGCCCTCCACCAGGTCGTCCCAGAGGAACGAGAACCGGTCCTGTCCGGGCGTCCCGAACAGATACAGGGTCATCGTCGGATCGAGCGTGATCCGTCCGAAGTCGAGGGCGACGGTCGTGGTGGTCTTCGCCTCGACCCCCACCAACGAGTCGACGCCCACGGAGACTTGGGTGATCGCCGCCTCGGTGTCGAGGGGTTCGATCTCCGAAATGGCCCCGATGAACGTGGTCTTGCCGACCCCGAGGCCGCCGCTGACCACGATCTTCACGGCCAGCGGCACGATCTTGTCAGAGCGCCCGGACATGGTCCCTGATCCTTTCGAGCATCGGGAGCGGCAGCTCCGCGGGTTGCCGGCAGGCGAGTTGCCCGGCGACGACGAGGTCGGAGATCAGCACCTTCGCCACTCCGAGAGGCACACCGACCCGGTGCGCGACCTCGGCGACGGTCGTCGGCCGCTCGCACACCGCGACGATGTGGCGCCGCTCGAAAGCGAGCGACGGATCCGGCACGCCGACGGCGACGACCAGCGTCTCCAGCCGCAGATCCGCCTGGAGAGGCTCGGACCGGCCGCCGGTGATGATGAACGGCCGGACGAACGTCGCGTCCTCTTCAGGTTCTACGTCCCTGGACTGTTCACCGTTCACCGTGGCAACGCCTGCCGCAGATCGGCGATGAGCGTCGGAGTGAGCAGATCACCCGCCCGCTCCGCGAGCACCGCCATCTCGTAGCCGACAAGGCCCAGTTCACCGCTGCTGTCGGCGAGGACACCGAGACAGCTGCCGTCCCGGATCGCCGAGACGAGCAGGAAACCCCGGCCCATCTCGATCATGATCAGCTTGACCCCGTCGAAGCTGTACCGCTTGGACGCACTGCGGGCCAGGCTGCTCAACCCCGAGACGATCGCGGCGAGATGGTCGGCCTCGGTCCGTCCGAGCCCGTCCGACACGGCGATCAGCAGTCCGTCGGAGGAGACGGCGACCGCGTCCCGTACGCCGTCGGTGCTCTTGACGAAGTTGGCGAGCAGCCAGTTGAAGGTCTGCGACTCGTGCTGGGTGTCGACGGCGGTCACTTGGCGGCACCCTCGTTCGTCTCGGCGTTCTGCTGCTTCTCCTTCTCGACGCTGATCCCGCCCCGCATGTGGGCGCTGCGCAGGGTGGAGAGCATCCCGGAGACCTGTTCGGGGGTCCGTTCCGGGTTGGGCGGTGCGGTGGGGGTGGTCCGGTCGGTCCGGTCGGTCTCGCTCACCGCTGCCGCGATACCGCTCCGCTGCGGCCTCTTGACCAGGCCGTTGCGGGTGCGCGCGGCGGACGAACCGCCCTTCGCGGCCACCGGGGCGACCGCCGGTTCGGGCTTCGGCTCCACGTCCGTCTCCGCCTTTCTCGGTGCCGGGACCGAGGGCTTCGCCTCGACCGCCTTCTCCGTCAGCAGCGCCGCCGGGATCAGCACCCGCGCGACCACACCGGCCGCCGGCGCCTCGCCGAGCCGTACCTCGATACCGCACTTGCGGGCCAGTGCGCCGACCACGAAGTGGCCCAGGAACCGGGTGGGTTCGGCCATGAAGCTGGCGGTCCCGGAGAGCCGTACGTTGGCCTCGGCGATGGCCTGGTTGTCCATGCCGAGCCCGTGGTCGACGATCGCGATCAGATAACCGGCGCTGGTGCGCCGCCCCTCGATCTCCACGTCGGAGTCCGGCGGCGAGAAGCTCAGCGCGTTCTCCACCAACTCGGCCAGCAGGTGGGCGATTTCGACGACGACGGAGCCGGTGACGAACGCGGGCTCGATCCGGCGCAGGGTGACCCGGCGGTACTCCTCGACCTCGGACAGCGCGGCGCGCAGCACGTCGTTGACCGCCAGCGGGGTGGACCAGGGACGGGGGCTGGACTCTCCGGCGAGCACGAGGAGGCTTTCGGCGTTGCGGCGCATACGGGTGGCCAGATGGTCGAGTTCGAAGAGGTTGGCGAGGGTCGCCGGGTCGGCGTCCTCGTGCTCCAGCTTGTTGATGAAACTGATCTGACGGCGCACCAGGTTCTGGTTGCGGCGGCCGAGGCTCACCAGGGAGTCGGTGGCGTTGCGCCGCAACACGGCCTGCTCGGTGGCGAGATCGAAGGCGGACCGCTGCACCCGGTCGAACGCCTCGGCCACCTCCCGGACTTCGGCCCCGGCCCGGTCGGCGACGACCAGCCGGGCGGGCGGCTGCGGCGCCGCCCCGGACGAGCCGTCCTGTACGGCGGCCACTGCCTGCGGCAGCCGGCTCCCGGCCACCTCCCGTGCCTGCTGGGCGAGTTCGACCAGCGGCGAGGAGACGGACCGGACGCAGTCGAGGGCCAGCGCACCGAGCGCGGCGACCGTGCCGAGCGCGAGCAGCAGGAACAGCAGCAGGTCGCGCTGGGCCGAACTCTCCAGCTGCGCGGCCCGGTTCTCGACATCGGTGCCGAGGCTGATCTGTACGCCGCGCATCCCGTTGATGGTGGAGGTCATCGAATCCCACCAGGCCATGGGCGGAATGGCGCTCGACTTCAGCTTCCCGGTGCCGTGCACCGCCTTGCTCTCGTACGCCAGGGCGCGCTCGGCGTCCGGCGTGGTCAGGGCGGTGTCCAGCCGCCGCTCCTGCACGGCGGTGGCCGACCGCGGGAAGGCGGCGAGGGCGGCGAGGCGTCCGGCGCGGATCTCCATGAACCGGCCGTAGTCGTCGCCGCGGAACTTCCCGGCGCGTACCGAGCCGAGCACGATGGCCCGCTCCTCGCCGGTGAACTCCTTTGCGTTGCCGAGGACTTGGAGGGCCTGGTAGGCGTCGCGCAGGGTGGCGTCGTGGACGTCTTCGAGGCCGAGGTCGAGCCGGTCGAGGACGGTGATGGTGGTGGTGAAGTAGTCGAAGGTGTCCTTCACCACGCCGGTGCGGTCGTCGGCGTCCTTGCGGATCCCGGCCAGGCCGTCGAGGCGGCCGAGGGACTCGCGCACGGAACCGGCGGCCGAGTCCTCGCGCCCCTTCAGGGCCACGTCCAGCTTCTGGCGCGCGGCGTCGGTCGCCTTGCGCTGCGCGGGCAGTTTGGCGTTGAACTGCCGGACCCCGCCGACGTATCCGGTGGTGAGCCCGCGCTCCTTCTGCAGTTCGTGCACGAGTCCCTGGAGGGTGATCTCCAGGCGGGCGTTGTCGGCGGTCGCGGAGGCGTTGCGGTAGGCGGAGATCTGCTCGGTGGCCGCGATGCCGAGCAGGGCGAGCAGGACCGCGAGGGCGAGGATCAGAATCCTCAGCAGCCTGGCGCGGATGCTGGTGGTCGCTTTTGTTGTGACGTCCACTGAAGTGCCTTAAGTGGGTGGTGAGTTGATCAAGAGTCGAACCTGAGGCAGAAATGGTTCTGCTCCCGCCCAACGACCCTCACGGCACACCGGTCACCGGATCATGTTTTTGTTTTACCGCGCCGAAACACGGACCGCCCGGCCTCGCAGGTCGGCAATGGCCCGCGAGTCGGCCGTATACAACGGTGATGACTGCCCGTCACCGTCACGGTCAGCAGTCGCAGCACGAGAGACATTCACAGCACTCGCAGCATTCACAGGCATCACAGCAGTCACAGTCGCAGCTGGAGCAGCACCCCTCGCGCCGCCGCCTCGACCACGGCCCCTCGAACTCGTCGGCACAGCACACCTTGCAGGTGCAGCACAGCCCGAGCGCGGCGGCACACCCCGCCCAGAAACCGCGCTTGTCGGGCCGCGGCGGCTCACCGCCGAAGGGATTACCGCCGTAGGGATTGCCGTCGTGGCGCGGATCGCCCGGCAGGTAGGGCGTCTGCGGCGGCCCGAAGGCGGCCTCGGGTCCATGGCCGCACGACTGTGTCCCGAAGGCCCGGTCCACCGAACGCCCCAGTTCGTGCGCGAGAAGCAGATGCGCCAACCTGCCGTCGGTGAAAGTCGTCTCCCGCAGCGCCAGCCGTATCCCGTGCAGCGCGTCGTCGGCCAGTCGGCGGGCCTCGGCGAGCGGGGTGCCGGTCGCGGTGAGCGGGTTCCAGGCACCCGACGCCGCGTCGGACTCCCGGTCCTCCACGGCGTCCAGGAGATGCGCGAGCCGGCCGAAGAGACGTCCGGCCTCGGCGAGCGGTACGGCGTTGCCCGGGCGTTTGGCCAGGAGCGCGGTGTGGGCGAAGGCGGCCGCGGTGGCCGTCTCGGTCGGTTCGGTGACGGTCAGGATCGGGGTGCCGGGCCCGGCGAGGGCCTCGACACCGAGCTGCCGGTCCACGGCGTCGACGAGGACGGCCGCGTCGAACCCGACATCAAGACCGGTCCGCGCCCCGGCCCGCCCCCAGCTCCCCGCGACGCGCCGCGCGGCCAGCGCCACCGGCCTGCGGGCCAGCAGCCCGTCCCCGTCGGCGACATGGTCACGCACCTTGGCGGAGGCGAGCACCAGCGAGACGGCCGCCGCGAGGCGCGCTCCCTCGCCCTGGGCGACGGACGCGGTCCGCATCCCGCGCAACGGACAGGGCCCGGCCGTACGCCGCCATCCGCCGCCTTCCCGCTCGACCTGAGCCTCCGTCAGGACCGAGAGCAGCAGTCCGTCGTAGTTGGTGACGACGCGCGCGAGCTGCCCGTGATCTCCGCGCAGTGCGAGGCACAACCCGCACAAGTGCGCCATCCACTGGGCCTTGAGGCTTTCTCCGAGCCGATGACTGCAGGGCCTGACCATTCCGAACACGACGATCCCCCGTGGCGTGTACGACATCTGACGTGGCGTTCGCTACGACACCCGGAGGGGCGTTGAGCAGCCGCAGCGTATCGACCACTCCGTTCACCCGTACGCACCAGCCATCACCCGGACGCCGGGAAGAATCATATTTCACTCTCAGTCAGCAGCCCTGTGCGGCAACACCCTTGATACACGGGGGCCCTCGACGTATTGGCTGTGCACCAGTAGCGTCACAAACCCCCCGCGCGGCGTCTATCCACTTGGCGCGCGATCCGCATCATGGATGACCATAGGGATGCGGATAGCAATAAAGACCGCTGTGAGAGGAGGCGTCCATGGGATCGGTACGCAAGGCGAGTGCCTGGCTTGGGCTCGTTGACGACAACGATGACGAGCGCTACTACGACGACGACTACTCCGAAGGGACCGAGCAGCCCGGGGATGCCTGGGTGACGGACCCGCGAGTGAAGGTGGCCTCGGACGTCGCCGAGGTGAAGGGCCGGCGCATCGGCACGGTCACCCCGGACAGCTTCCGGGACGCCCGAGCCATCGGCGAGCTGTTCCGGGAAGGGGTTCCGGTGATCGTGAACCTCACGGCGATGGAGGCGACCGACGCCAAGCGCGTGGTCGACTTCGCGGCCGGCCTGACCTTCGGCCTGCGCGGCACCATCGAGCGGGTCGCGAACCGTGTCTTCCTGCTGACCCCCGCCAACACCGAGATCGTCAGCGGCGACCCGGTCGCGCGCCGCGAGGACGGTTTCTTCAACCAGAGCTGAGGCAGGGCCGCTCATCGGCCCTGCCTCCCGCAGGGTTGAAAAGGACTTCGGGTCTTCCTACCGGAAGGCGTCGAGTCCGGTGAGCGCCTTGCCCAGCACGAGCTGGTGCATCTCGACGGTGCCCTCGTACGTGAGCACCGACTCCAGGTTCGTCGCGTGCCGCATCACCGGGTACTCCAGCGAGATCCCGTTGGCACCGAGGATCGTCCGTGCCGTACGGCAGATCTCGATGGCCTCCCGTACGTTGTTGAGCTTGCCGAAGCTGACCTGCTCGGGACGCAGGCGCCCGGCGTCCATGCGCCGCCCCAGGTGATGGGCGAGCAGAATCCCCTTGTGCAGTTCGACCGCCATGTCGGCGAGCTTGGCCTGGGTGAGCTGGAAGCCGCCGATCGGCCGCCCGAACTGCTCCCGGGTCTTCGCGTATTCGACGGCGGACTCGAAGGAAGCGCGCGCCGCGCCCATCGCACCCCACACGATTCCGTAACGAGCGTGCGACAGACAGCTCAGCGGCCCCTTCAGCCCGACGACCTCCGGCAGCACCGCATCGGCCGGCAACCGCACGTCGTCGAGGACGAGTTCGCTGGTCACGGACGCACGCAGCGACCACTTGTGCTTGATCTCGGGCGCGGAGAAACCGGCGGCGTCGGTGGGTACGACGAACCCGCGGATCCCGTCGTCGGTCTGCGCCCACACGACGGCGACGCCGGCCACCGACCCGTTGGTGATCCACATCTTCCGGCCGTTGAGCACCCAGTCGCCGCCGTCCCGCTTGGCATACGTCCGCATCGCGCCCGGGTCCGAGCCGTGGTCGGGCTCGGTCAGCCCGAAACAGCCGATGACCTCACCGGAGGCCATGCGCGGCAGCCAGGCCTGCTTCTGCTCCTCGCTGCCGAAGCGGTGGATGGCGTACATGGCGAGGGACCCCTGCACCGACACGAGCGACCGGATCCCGGAGTCGGCGGCCTCCAACTCCAGGCAGGCGAGCCCGTATTGCACGGCGGTGGCACCGGCGCAGCCGTACCCGTCGAGCGACATCCCGAGCGCCCCGATACCGCCCAACTCCCGCGCGAGCTCCCGGATCCCGGGCAACTCGCCCTTCTCGTACCACTCGGCGACGTACGGCAGCACCTTGTCGGCGGCCCACGCGCGAACGGTGTCCCGGATCGCCAGGTCCTCGGGGTCGAGCAGGTCGTCGATGCCGAGGGGGTCGGCGGGGTTGAAGGGGGGCAACTTCGAGGACGAGGACGCAGCCATGCAGGGCCTCCGAAATCTAAGAAAACTACCACTGCTAGTTACAATAACGGACCCGTGGCCGCCGACGGCCAGGAACCGTGGCGGGAGACGTCCACCCTTCAAACGCCCGTCGCGGGCGGCACGTGGGTGGGAGATGTTGTTCAGGCCGAGATGCGGGACTCGGCTACTTCCCGAGGGGCGGGCACGGCGACCAGAGGTGCCTCGCACTGCATGATGCGGGGCAACCGCAACGCCATCACCGCGCCCAGCAGCAGCAGGCCCGCACTGACCAGGAGCGTGACGTGCAGGCCGTGCACGAAGGCGTGCCGCGCCGCGTCGCGCAGGGCGGCGCCACGCACTCCACCGAGACGCGACGCCACGTCGTACGCCTCGCCCAGTGAATGGCCCGCCGAGGCCGACGCGGAGGTCGGCACCCCGGGTACGGACCGCAGTCCGGGCGCGTACGCCGCGTTCATGACGCTGCCGAGGAGCGCGATGCCGATGCCGGCGCCGAGTTGGTAGGAGGTCTCGCCGATCGCCGCCGCGCCGCCCGCCTGGGCCTGCGGTGCCTCGCTCAGCATCGACTCGTACGCCCCGAAGAGCGTCATCTCCAGTCCGAACCCGAGCAGCAGGAACCCGAAGAGCAGCAGCCCGGTGTTGTCCCGGCCGCCCATCGCGGTGAGCGTCAGTACCGAGAACGCGGTCAGGCAGAAGCCGAAGCACACCATCCGGCGCGGGCCGAAACGCCGGAGCATCCGCGCCCCGAACAGCCCCGCCGCCATCGCCGCGAACGTCAGCGGCAGCAGCCGTAGACCCGTCTGGAGGGGCGACAGGCCCAGGACCAGCTGCAGGTACTGGGCGGCGATCAGTTCCAGACCCACCAGGGCGAGCATCGCCAGCACGATGCAGCCGACGGAGGTGCTGAACGCCGGCCTGCGGAACATGCTCAGGTCCACCAGCGGATGCGTACGGCGCCGTTGCCGTCGTACGAAGAGAACCATCAGCACAGCTCCCACGAGCAGCGGGGCCACGGTCCAGGCGCTGTGCACGGGCTCTCCGCCGCCGAGCCGCTTGACGCCCAGGACGACTCCGAAGAGTCCGCCGGCGGCCATCAGCGCGCCGACGACGTCCCACGGGCCGTTGCGGTCGCCCCTGGACTCGGGGAGCAGGAGGCGGCCGATCGGCAGGCTGATCAGCATCAGGGGGATGTTGACCAGGAAGACCGAGCCCCACCAGAAGTGTTCGAGGAGGAAACCGCCGAGCAGCGGACCCACCGCCGCGCCGACCGCCGCCACCGCGCTCCACACGCCGATCGCCACCGCGCGCTCGCGCCGGTCGGGGAAGACCTGGCGGAGGATCGACAGCGTGGCCGGCATGATCATCGCGCCGCCGACGCCGAGCAGCGCCCGCGCGAGGATCAGGACCTGGGCGTCATGGGCGCAGGCGGCCAGGCCGGAGGCGATGCCGAAGAGGCCGTAGCCGAGGAGCAGGATCCTTCTGCGGCCGACGCGGTCGCCGAGCGTGCCGAAGAGGATGAGCAGCGAGGCGCAGACCAGCGGATAGACGTCGACGATCCAGAGCAGCTCTATCGCGCCGGGTTTGAGGTCCTCGGTGACGGCGGGCACCGCGACATGGAGCACGGTGGCGTCGAGCGCGACGAGGAGCAGGCTGACGCAGAGGACGACGAGGACGACCCAGCGGTTGGCACCGGCCCCGGCCGCCCGACGGCGCAGCGCTGCGGCGGCCGTGGTCGTCCCGGACATGTACTACCTCCCAGATGTTCCCTCGCGTTCGGCGGGCTCACGGGGTGGGGACTCCCCGTGACTGCGGCCGGAGAGGAGCGGTGTCTCCGACCCGCGCAACGAAGGCGAGTGAGCCGTCAGCGTACGCGAGTTCACGTCAATGCCACGTGGCGGACCTCTCACACTCCCCGGACAACACGTGTGGCGTACACCACTCCCCCTCCCATGGACCACGCCCCACCGGGCCTGCCGGTTCTGCACCCCGTCGATAATCGGGCCCGTGACCGATCTTGAAGCACCTCTGCGCCGGGCGGCCCCTGCCCTCCTCGGGTACGCCGCCGTCCGCGCCCTGGGCCTGGTGGTGCTCGCGGTGTGGAGCGCGGCGCGCGGCAAGAGCGCCCACACCTTGCTGACGGCGCGCTGGGACGCCCTCTGGTACACCCGGGTCGCCGACCTCGGTTACGGCTACGAGGTGCGGCTCCCGAACGGCGACGTCCACTCGAACCTCGCCTTCTTCCCGCTGCTGCCCTGGCTGGAAAGGTTCCTGCACGCGGTCTCCCCGCTGTCGTACGCCGACGGCGGTCTGGTGGTGAGCGTGCTCGCCTCGCTCGCGGCGGCCTGGGGGATCTTCGCGGTCGCCGAGCATGTCCACGGCCGTCGCGTGGGCGTGTGTGCCGTGCTGCTGTGGGCCGTGCTGCCTGTGGGGATCGTGCAGTCGATGGCGTACAGCGAGTCGCTGTTCACGGCGCTCGCCGCCTGGTCGCTGTACGCCGTCCTGACCGGTCGCTGGCTGACGGCGGGCACTCTGGCGCTGTTCGCCGGTCTCACACGGCCCGTGGGGCTCGCCGTGGTGGCCGCGGTGTGGGTCGCCGGCGTCACCTCTGTCGTCGGTGTCAGCTCTGCCGTCGGCGCCGGCTCTTTCGTGCGGGACGGCAGCGCGGCGCCCGCGCCCGGCGCGCGGAACTGGCGATGCGCCCTCGGGTTGGCGCTCGCGCCCCTGGGTGCCGCCGGATACGTCCTGTGGGTCGGCCACCGCACCGGAAAGGGTCCGCTGGGCTATCTCGACGTCCAGGCGGGCTGGCGCAACGGTTTCGACGGCGGCGCCGCCTTCGCCCGTTTCGTCGGCGAGAAGTTCACCTCGTTCCCCTCGGCCCTGGCCGGGGTCGGGCTGATCGTCGGGGTCGGGCTGGTGGTCTGGCTGTACGTCGTGGGCGTCCGGCAGGGCCAGCCGCTGCCGCTCCTGGTGTACACCGGCGTCGTCACCGCGCTCGCGCTGTGCGCGTCGAGCTACTTCGGCTCGAAACCGCGCCTGCTGATGCCCGCATTCCCCCTGTTGTTCCCTCTCGCACTCGCCCTGGCGCGGCTGCGTACCTCCAGGTCAGCGTGGGTGGTGGGCGGTGTCGCGATGGCGTCGGCCGTGTACGGGGCGTTCTGGCTGAACGGCTCCGGCCCGCCATGATCCACCCCGGGAACCGGTGAGCGTCCGGCTAATTTCACCCCAGCGTTTGGTGAACTAATTCATAAGTGCCATAAAACTGGGGCCCGACATGATCAAAGGAATTGAAGGACGGAGCCGCCGGGGATTGCGGAATCCTCGGAAATAAACCTGCCTCTGAGAGCTTTCCCACATCACATCGTCATCACAAAGCCGCTGATTCGACAGGCATCCACACTCACTCGCTGTAACGTCGATTGGGTGCGTACCGAACGAAACCTCACCCGTCTGGACCGGGTGTTCGCGAGGCTGGACCGGGAACCGGAACGGCCGGCCAACATCGATGTGCCGAAGATGAGCCGGCACAGGGTCGTGCTCTTCGCGGCGACCCTGGCCTTCTATCTGGCCATCGTGTGGCTTGTCGTGACCACCTCCTGGCTGGTCCGGTTCGACTGGCAGGTCATGTTCTTCCGGCCGTACCAGCAGTGGGCCGGCATCCACTGGTTCGTCGACTACTACGTGGTGCTGGGCCAGCGCGGCCCGACCGCGGTGATGGTCGCGGCCTGGCTGGGCTGGCGCTCGTGGCGGCAGCACACACTGCGCCCGCTGCTCACCCTGGGCACCCTGCTGCTGCTGCTGAACATCACGGTCGGCGCCGCCAAGCTCGGCATGGGCCGCCTCGGCCCGCACTACGCCACCGTCATCGGCTCGAACGAGATGGGCCTCGGCGGCGATATATTTCCCAGCGGCCACACCGCCAACGCGGTCGTGACCTGGGGAATTCTGGCGTATCTGGCCTCTACGCCGAGAGCCCGCCGGTGGTTGTCCGCCGCGTCCGCCGTGACCTCGCTCGGCGTCGGTCTCGCCACGGTCTACCTCGGTACGCACTGGCTGAGCGACGTGCTGCTCGGCTGGGCCGCCGGGCTGCTGGTGCTGCTCGCCCTCCCGTGGTGCGAGCCGCTGATCGCGCTGGCCGAGACCCGCATCTTCGACTACCGCGACCGCTGGCGCGCCCGCCGCGGCCGTACCGCGCCCGCCCCGGTGCCGGCGTCCCCCGTCCCCGCGCCCGTACTGCTCAAGCCGCGTGCCTCCTCCTCGGGCGACGAGGTGCCGGCGGCCCGCGAGACGGTCACCACGAGCCGTTCGGCGCGGCCTCCCGCCCATCTCGCGCCGAGCCCGCACACGATCCGCTCGGAGCGCACCCCGGTCACCCCGATCGGCAGCCGCCGCCCGCCGCACCCGGAACGGGTGGCACGTGGCACCACCGCGGCGACGGCCCGGCCGGCGGCGGGCGGCTGACCCACCGAACCGCGGGGCCGGTACGCACAACCCATCCCCGCACGACGAAGGCCCCGGTTCCTCCTGCGGAACCGGGGCCTTCGTGACGTGCTCGTTCAGCCCTTCCAGGCGCGTACCACCGTGCCGTCCTTCACCTCGAAGTTGAGCCGGCCCACGCGGTACTCCATGGTGATGATCGCCCCCGGCGGCAGCGACCGCACGGTCGACCACCCCCGTTCCCGCGCGAGCCGCTCGGCCTCGGGCGCGTCGAGGCCGACATAGGTGTCCGGACTGTCCTGGGGCTCCGCCGGTGGAGTCGGAATGGGTGCCATGCGCGCCACGCTAGCCCCTCTCCCGCTCTCCATGACCCTCTCCGGTCACACTTCTGTCACAGGATCAGGACGTGTGTTTTGTTCTCCGTGACATCAGCTGCTGCCGCAGCGGGCCTCACACGTATGAGCGGTTCCGGACGTCTTGCGCGGCCATTCGAACGTAATTCCCGCGTGTCGGTCCGGCCTGTCGAATAGCTCTGCGGAAATTTCCGCGAGAACCGGCCGGGCGCCCCATTCCATTCCGATTCCGTGCCGTACGGCGGGAGCTGACGCCGCATAAGTGTTTCACCGTTCCGGCACAGAATCGCCGTGCGGCCCCCGGCCGGCCCGCTCCAGCGCCCGGGACAGCCGGTCCCTGGCCGTCCTGATCGCCCCGGTCAGCTCGACCGGCTCCAGGACCTCGAACTCGAAGCCCGTCATCACCACATGGATCACCATCACATCGAGGTTCGGCGCCCCGGTCCGCAGCAGACAGGCGTCCGGCCCGTCGGCCTCCAGGGTCCCGGAGGACGGTGAGATCCGCTCGGCGGCCCGCTCCAGCGGTACGAGCAGCCGGACGACGGCCTGCGAGGCGTACGCGCGCGTGGAGACCCCTTTCGAGACGTACGCGGCGAGATCCTCCGCCGGTGGTTCGCGCGGGGTGAAGCGCGGCCCGTGCGGCGGCCGGGGCGTGACGCGGTCGACGCGGAAGGTCCGCCAGTCCTCGCGGTCCAGGTCCCAGGCGACCAGGTACCAGCGGCGCTCGGTGCACACCAGGCGGTGCGGTTCGACGGTACGGCGGGTGGGGACGCCGTCGTGGCTCTCGTACTCGAAGCGCAGCCGCTCTGCGTCCCGGCACAGGGCGGCCAGCTCGGTCAGTACGGCCGGGTCCACGGCGGACGGGAGGGTGTTGTGCAGCATCGGCACGGTGAAGGCGTTGAGGGCGCCCACCCGGCGGCGCAGCCGGTTCGGGAGGACCTGCTCCAGCTTGGCGAGGGCGCGTACCGAGGTCTCGCCGATGCCCTCGATGCCCTGCCCGGCGGCGGTCCGCAGGCCGACCGCCACGGCCACCGCCTCGTCGTCGTCCAGCAGCAGCGGCGGCAACTCGGCGCCCGCGCCCAGCTGGTAACCGCCGCCCGTGCCGGGACTGGCGTTGACGGGGTAGCCCAGCTCCCGCAGCCGGTCGACGTCCCTGCGCACGGTGCGCGGGGTGACCCCGAGCCGGTCGGCCAGGTCGGCGCCGGACCATTCGCGGTGGGCCTGGAGCAGCGAGAGCAGACGCAGGAGTCGTGCCGAGGTCTCCAACATGGTCGAAGTCTGTATCAAGGGTGGTCCGGATCAAGGGCTGTACGGGAGTTGGGGCACCTCGAAACAAGTGCTGTTCATGTCGCCCTGCGGGACCCACCCCCTTCCGTCCTGCCATCGTGCGACCGACAGACACGTCCTGCGCGTCCGCGGCGGTTCGGCGAGCCGCTCGAAGGAGACGGGAACCAGCAGGCCGTCGGCGGTGTAGTTCTCGCTCCGGTTCATGAATCCGTCGACGCACGCGCGCGTGACGCCCGTTTTCGCGCAGGCCTTCGCCGCGTCCGTGAACCACATCGCCGCCGCCCAGCCCTCCAACTGCCATTGGGAATGCGTCTTCAGTCCCTTGGTCGCCTCCCGGAACTCCCGTACGGCCGGCTGCGACAGGTCGTCGAAGTCACGGCTGGACCCGGCCGCCCACAGGGCGTTGCGGCAGCGCGGCGAGTTCTTGTAGTCCTCCGGGACGGTGGATGTCCAGTTCTGTACGTTCGTCACCTTGGCGACGACCTTCGCGCCGACCTGGTCCATCGCCGCGCACAACTGGGCGTTCCCGTGCGTGTCGAGGGCGTCGAAGACGAGGTCCGCGCCCTGCTGCTTCAGGTCGGCCGCCGCCGCGCGGAAGTTGGGCAGCGCGAAGTCGACCTGCTCGGGAACGACCTTGTAGCCCTCGGCCTTGAGCCCCTGCTCGACGAGCCGGGCGTAGGCGGCGGACGCGGCCTGGTTGTACGACACGACGGCGGCGGTACGGGCGCCCCGCTCGCGCTTGAAGTACCGGTAGACCTCCGTGCCGCCGTACAGCTTCCCGCCCCAGCCCGGGGTGCCCGTGCGGGGCGCGAGGCTGCCGTAGATGCCGTAGAGGTGCGGCCAGGTGTCGTAGGCGGCGCCGATGGGCTGGCCGCCGATGTCGGGCACGCGCGCGTGGGAGACGCGGGAGGCGCCCGCGTAGTCGAAGGCGGTGGTCGCGACCAGGGCGACGACCTTGTCCTCGTCGATCAGCCTGTGCACGCACTCGTTGTTGCCGACCCCGCTGCCGCCGTCGTCGCACAGCCGCACCTCGACCCGGCGCCCGGCGATGCCCCCGCGCGCGTCGACGCGGTCGAAGTACGCCTGGGCGCCGTCGCGGGGGCCGGTGAAGATGTCGCCGCCGACCGGGCTGGTCGCGCTGGTGATGATCCCGACCCGGATCGGTGTGCCGGTGCTCGGCGCGGGCGGACGGGTGTCGCCGTGCTCGAAGTCGCTCTCCGGGAGACGGCTGCCGCAGGCCGTGCCCACCAGGAGCAGCAGTACCGCGGCAGCAGCCTCAGCAGCCCGACCCGGGCGACGGCGAGGCATCGCCGCTCAACGCCACCAGCGCGCACAGGGTGTTGACGGACACCTTCCAGGTGCCGCCCTGCTCGACGGAGGTTCCGGAGGCGTCCGGCAGGGCGGTGGCGCCGTTGAGGGTCAGCGTGTAGGTCACGGTCGCCTTGTCCGCCTTGGTGAACACGACCTTGGTGACCTCCGCCTGTACCTGCCCGCCGCGTTTGTCGCCGTTGAACGCCTTCAGCACCGCGCCCATCTTGTCGCCGTTCTCCAGGACGGCTTGTTTGTCCTTGGTGGAAGAGGCCGGGTCGAAGAACTTCTTCCAGTTGGCCTTGATCCGGGCCGTGGCGGTGGCCGGGTCGGCGGGCGCGGTCGCCGGCGCGCTCGTGGTCCGCTCGACGGACGGGGTGGGCGGCGGCGCGCCGCTGCCGCCCCCGCTGTCGTCGCTGCAGGCCGCCAGCGCGGGGCCGAGCGCGAGCACGAGGGCGGCCGTAACCGCCGTGCCCCGCACGCGCCTTGTGTTCCTTCGCCTGAGGTCGCTCCCGAGAACCATCTGGCTCACCGCCGGGTGTCGGTCCGGGCCGTGCGCGCCCGGTGTTTTCAGGTCGGGTGTCAGAAGGCATAGTGCAAGCCATTGGCCGGCATGGACAGACACATGACATGTGGGAGCCGTAAATGCGGACAGCCCGACTGCGGACCGTGCGTCCCGTCCTGTGGGCCGGCTGGGCCGCGCTCGCCGCGGGTGCGGTGCTGTGCGTGCTCGGCTGGTACGGCGTCTCGGGCGAGCGCTACGCCGAACGGCAACTCCCCTACCTGGCCTCCTGCACGATCCCCGGCGCCGCGCTGATCGTCGCCGGCGCGATCCTGCTCACCCATGGCCGCGGCGCCCTCGCCACCGCGCGCGTGGAGGAGCTGTACGCCCTTCTCGTGGCCGCGGAGGCCGACGACGCCGAGGAGTCCGCGGAGGCGGCCGCCGTGCCCCTGGCGGTCAGCGGAGACCTGTTGATGGTGCCGGGCGGCACGTTGTGGCACCGCGCGGACTGCCCGTTGGTCGCCGGGAAGGCCGAAGCGGTGCCGGTGGACGCGAAGCTGGTGGCGAACGGCGAGTTGAGCCCCTGCCCGATCTGCGAGCCCGCCGAAGCCGACGACTGATGTCCTCGCTGAGCTACGACCTCACCCTCGCCGGCCTCTCGGTCGGCAGCGCCGCCGCGCTCACCGGGATCGGTCTGATCGTGACGTACCGGGCGACCGGCGTCCTCAACTTCGCGCACGGCGCGATCGCGATGGTCTGCGCGTACGTGCTGCGGCAGTGCGTGGTGGGGTGGGGCTGGCCGTTGTGGCTGGGTGCGGTGGTGACGTTGTTGTTGCTCGCGCCCGCCGTCGGAGTCGCACTGGAACGGTTCGTCTTCCGGCCGCTGTCGGTCCTGGGCGGCGATCCGGCGCAGACCCTGGTGGCGTCGATCGGCGTGTTCGTGCTGCTGGTCGGCGGGGCGGCGCTGGTGTGGGGGCAGGGCGCCCGGGACGACGCACCGGTGCTGGTGTCGGCCGATCCCTGGGGACAGTTGGCGGTGGTGCTCGTGCTCGCGGCGGGCGTCGGGGGGGTCATCCGCCGGACGCGGTTCGGGCGGGAGCTGCGGGCCGTGGTGGACGACCGGCAGCTCGCTGTGCTGGGCGGGGTGGACGCGGACCGGGTGGCGGCGGCGGGCTGGGCGTTCGGGTCCTTCACGGCGGGGCTGACGGGCGTGCTCCTCGCTCCCTACGTGCGCCTGGACCCGTACGGTCTGCCCCTGCTCGTCATGGAGGTGGTGGCGGTCGCGGTGGCCGCGCGGATGCGGAGTCTGCCGGTCGCCGTGCTGGTGGCGCTGGGGACCGGGGTCGGGCAGAGCCAGTTGACGAGGGTCCATCTGTCCGGCTGGGGTGGGCAGTTGGTGCAGGCGGTGGGCGCGAACCTGTTCGTGGTAGCCCTGTTGGTCGTGGCGCTCGTCCTGCCGGGTCTTGGCGCACGGGACGCGCTCCCCCGTACGGCGACGGCACGGGTCGCGACGCCTCCGGGTGCCTGGATCGTGGCCGCGGTGCTGTTCCTGCTCCCCCTCGGTTTCGCGGGCTCGGACCTGCACACCTCGGTCCAGGTCCCGGCGCTGGGCGTGGTGTTGCTGTCCCTGGTGGTGGTCACCGGGCGCGGCGGCCAGCTCTCGCTGGGGCAGGCGGCGTACGCGGGCCTGGGAGCCCTGTTCACGGCGCTGCTGGCAGCGGGCCGCTTCCCCGGCCTGCCCCGGCTGCCCGAACTGGCCGCGCTGGCGGTGGCGGTGCTCCTGGTCGCTCCCCTGGGCCTGCTCACCGGCTGGCCCGCGATCGGCCGCCACGGCCTGTCCCTGGCCCTCGCGACCTTCGCGGTCGGCGTCGGGGTCAGCCGCTTCGTCTTCGCCCAGCCGTACGCCACGTCGGGCCTGTCCCTGGACCGCCCGTCCGGCTTCGACGGGGACCGCGCGTACTACGTCCTCGAACTCGCCCTTCTGACCTGCGCGTTGCTGGCGACCCACGCCCTGCGCCGGGGCCGCACGGGGCGCGCCCTCGCCGCGATGCGCGACCACGAGGCGGGCGCGTCGGCGGCCGGCGTCCGGGTCCCGTCCCTGAAACTCCTGGCCTTTGTCGCGGGCGCCGCCCTGGCCGCCCTCGGCGGCGGCATGCTCGGCATGGGCCTGCGCGCCTTCGACCCTTCGGCCTACGACCCCGTCCGGGGCCTGTTGTGGTTCGCCGCGGTGGTCGTCCTGGGCGCCGACAGCACACTGGGCGCGCTGACGGCCGCGGCCCTGCTGGTGGGCCTGGACGCGGGCGCGCGCGGCGGGGTGGCGGCGGCGCTGATGGGGGTGCTGGCGGTGTGTGTGGGGCGGTTTCCCGGGGGGCCGTACGAGGCGCTGCGGGCGGCGGTCGGGCGGACGCGGCCCCGACGACGGGCGCGGCTCACTCCGTTGGGGGTGCGGGTGCGGCGGAGGTTGCGGGCGGTGGGCGGGCCGGTGCGTACGGGGTCGGCGGCGGCCACCCGCAGAAGCGTGACCGGCCCGACGACGGCCACCCGAAGGAGCGTTGCGCGCCCGGCGGAAGGCGGCGCCGAGTGGACGCACGCTCTTGGGCCCAGGCACCGACCCGAGAGAACGCCCCCTCCCGGACCGGCGCCGACACGGACCCGGCCCGCCCTCACCGCCCATGCCCTGTACGCCCGTTACGGCGGCTTCACCGCCCTCGACGGAGTCGATCTCGTCGTGCGGGCGGGGCAGGTGACCGCCGTCGTCGGGCCCAACGGAGCCGGAAAGAGCACCCTGTTCCACTGTCTGGCCGGGACGGTGCGGCCCGTGCGCGGGCGGGTCCGGCTCGGTGGGCGGGACGTCACCCGGCTGGCCGCGCACGCCCGGACCCGGCTCGGGGTCGCGCGGACCTTTCAACAGCTCGCCGTCTTCCCCTCGTTGACCGTCGCCGAGAACGTGCGCGTGGGCGCCGAACAGGGGCGGGCCGCCGAACCCGGTGCGGTGGAGCGGGCGTTGCGGCTCTTCGGGCTCGACGGGGACCTGCGGTCGCTGCCCGCCGCCGGGCTGCCCACCGGGACGCTGCGCCGGGTCGAACTGGCGAGGGCGTTCGCGGGCGGCCCGCGCGTACTGCTGCTGGACGAGCCAGCCGCCGGACTCGACACCGCCGAAGTGGCCGCGCTGACCCTGGTGTTGCGGGCGCTGGCCGCCGAGGGCACCGCGCTGCTCGTCGTGGAGCACGACCTCGATCTGGTCGCCGGCCTCGCCGACGTGGTCCATGTGATGACGGCGGGCCGCATCGTCGCCTCCGGACCGCCGGACCGCGTCCTGGACGCACCCGGCGCCTGGGAGACACCGGCATGACCATCTCCCTGCGCCATGCGCGCGTGCGCTACGGCCCCCTCGAAGCCCTGCACGGCGTCACCCTCGCCGCCCCCGCTCACGGGCTCACCGTCCTGCTCGGCCGCAACGGCTCCGGCCGTACGACCGTGCTGCGCGCCCTCGCCGGTACGGTCGCGCTGTCGGGCGGCGCGGTGGTGTGGGACGGCGCCGATGTGACCCGTGTGCCGGCCTACGAACGGGCTCGCCGGGGACTGTGTCTGGTGCCGGAGCGGCGGGCCGTGTTCGGGTCCCTCACCGTCCACGAGAACCTCGAACTCGCGGCGCGGGACTACTCCGTGGCCCTCGATGCGTACCCACAGCTGAGCCCGCTGCTCCCCCGCCGGGCCGGCACCCTCTCCGGGGGCGAGCAGCGCATGCTGGCCCTCTCCCGTGCCCTGCTGGCACGCGCGCGCGTGGTGCTCGTCGACGAGCCGGCGCAGGGCATGTCACCGGCGGTCGCGGACCGCACGTACGAACTGCTGGGCGGGCTGGACGCGTGCGTGGTCGTCGCCGAGCAGCGGCTGCCGCCCGTGCTGCGCGGCCGGGGCGCCCTCGTGTACGAACTGCGGCGCGGCACCGTCGTGTTCGGCGGCGAGGCGGCCGAACTGCGTTAGCCGCCCGGCAACGGCGGACCCCCGCCCGGTCGGAGGACCGGGCGGGGGCGGCGCGGGCGCGGTTCGGCTCAGAGGTCGAGCTGCTGGCCGGGCACGATCAGATCGGGGTCGCCGCCGATGACGGCCTTGTTGGCGGCGTAGATCTTCCGCCAGGTGGTCCCGTGCTCGGCGGCGATGCCGCTGAGGGTGTCGCCCTCGCGGACGGTGTAGTCGCCGCGGGACGTACCGCGCGAGGCGTTGTTCGTGCCGCGGTCCGGCGTCTTCGACGGGGCGGTCTTCTTGGTCGACTCGACCGTCGACTCGGTGGACGACTTCTTCGTCGTCTTCGGCGTCTTCGCCTTGGTGGACTGCTCGGTGACCTTGCCGGAGGAGGCCGCGGGTGCGCTGCCGCTCGCTCCGGCCCGTCCCGAACAGACCGGCCAGGCACCCCAGCCCTGGGCGTGCTGAACCTTGGTGGCCACGGCGATCTGCGCGGACCGCGAGGCCTGGTCGGCGGTTGCCGCGTAGGCCGAGCCGCCGTAGGCGCGCCAGGTGCCGGCGGAGAACTGGAGTCCTCCGTAGTAGCCGTTGCCTGTGTTGATGTGCCAGTTGCCGCCGCTCTCGCACTGGGCGATGCGGTCCCACACCCCGCTGTCGGCCGCCGCGGCGTTGCCGGTGGCCGCCAGCACGCCCAGGGGGGCGAGCAGGGCCGCTCCGGCGAGGACCGCCGTTGTCCGCGCCTGACCCTTGCGGTGGGTCTCAGGCGTGTTCTCGCGAGTGGTATCGGCACATTCGGACATGTAGTTCCCTCTCCAACAACCCGGGGTCCCCCAAGGCGGTTCGCGGCTTCCACGCATCGACGTGGTCCTCGCGCTCCTCCCCGTCCGCCGGAAGTGGTGCTGCTTGCTGGCTTGATCGGCCGGCGGACGTGTCCCGAGCGGTGCTCGCTGCACACGGCGGAGGAATGTACGGACGTGGACGAGCCGATGTCGACCAACGGCCCGTTGTGCCAGGCCAGTTGACCGTTACCGAAGGTAGCGGCATTTTCCGGACACCCACTACATTCCCGCATTTACTGATATTTCGACCAACGACCTTTCCGATCTGTGACTCGGTTCACGCAACCAACTCCCTTGCATTTCCACGCAGTTGACGGGGAGTGTCCGATTCCGCACCCGGTGTGACCCTGCGCTTCGGTTGGTTGGATTCGGTTCGCTCTGGAGCGTGACTCCCGCCACAGATCGTCCGTTGTCTTCTTCATGAGCCCGGGACCCGCCGGGCACCGCATTCCGAGGGAGCCACCCGTGCCGCGCATGCTCGACGTCAGCGACGACGTACGCGCCGAGATCGGCGACGAAGAAGCCGACCGGCTGCTCGCCGGAGACAACGCCCCGGGCAGTTACGACTGCACGTCGTGCCGCACCCAGGGCGACTCCGATCAGGAGCGCACCAGCACCGTCCTGTTCATCGGCGACGAGACCGCCGTCCTCGCCTTCGCCCACGCCACCTGCCTGCCCTCCCAGATCGTCCAGGTCACCGAGGAGCAGCTGCAGGGCGCCGTCCGCTCTATCAGCGGCAACGCGCACGCCCCGGCCGGCGAACCGGAGAAGGCCGTACCCGAGCAGGCCGTGCTCGGTGTGACCAGCGGACTTGTCCTGATCTCAGGGGAGTTGCACCCCGCCCTGGTGGTCGAGCCGACCGCGCCCATCGTGCGGCCCGGCTCGACCGGCGCCGGCGACGACTTCCTGCCGCTGCTGATCGAGCAGGGCTTCATGCCGCTCAGCGAGATCACCACCGTGCCGCCCGTACTGCACGGCTGGTCGGTGCTGCTCGCCGCGGGCCAGCTGCACGCGGTGCTCCAGCCCAGCAGCAACGGCGGTTCCCCGGTGGCCTGGTGGCAGGCGCACCAGCCGCTCCAGGTCACCGACAGCTGGCGCGCCGCCGCCAACAAGCACCAGCAGGTGCTGATGTTCGCGGCGCCGGTCGGCTCGATCGGCCGCCAGCCCCGTGAGGACCTGCTGCGCAGCGCGCTCGACAAGGCCGCGGCCAACGGCAAGCTGGTCGGCTCCGCGCTCCCGCTCGCGGGCACCTGAGCCGCATCCCTTCAGGTCACGCGTCGTTTGGACATACGTGCACGCATACGATGTTCCCCGCAGCCGGCCCTACCAGCCGATCCCGTCCTCGCGATCGGACCGGGACAGCCCCGGCGGCCCGTCGGCCACGCCGATCTACGACCGGCTCTACTCGGAGTGGGTCAAGACCTTCCGCTCGCTGCCGGGTGACCGCAGCGGCGAGGAGGATCTGGGCTTCACGGCCTTCGGGCACAGCCCGCACAGCACGGGCTCGTTCGGTGGCGGTTCGTTCGGCGGGAGTTCGTACAGCGCGTACAGCGCGGGGGCCTACAGCGCCCGGCAGCAGTCGCAGTGGCAGCGCGTGGGACAGCTCGGCCATGTCGGCCAGCAGCACGGCCACACCGGGATGCACCACATCCCGGCCCTGCCGCCCGGCCCACGCCGAGGCATCTGACGCGGCACGCACACGAGGAGGGCGGCCCCTGTTTCAACAGGGGCCGCCCTCCTCGTCGTAGCAACTGCCTTGCGGCTACTTCTTCTTGTTGCCGCGCTTCTCGCGCACCCGGACCGAGATGTGGATCGGGGTGCCGTCGAAGCTGAACTCCTCGCGCAGGCGGCGTTCGATGAAGCGGCGGTAGCCCGCCTCGATGAAGCCGGAGGCGAAGAGCACGAAGCGCGGGGGCTTGGTGCCCGCCTGGGTGCCGAAGAGGATGCGGGGCTGCTTGCCGCCGCGGACCGGGTGCGGGTGGGCGGCGACCAGTTCGCCGAGGAAGGCGTTCAGGCGGCCCGTCGGGACGCGGGTCTCCCAGCCGGCGAGGGCGGTCTCGATGCCCGGGACCAGCTTCTCCATGTGGCGGCCGGTGCGCGCCGAGATGTTGACCCGGGGCGCCCACGCGACCTGGGCGAGCTCGGTCTCGATCTCGCGCTCCAGGTAGTAGCGGCGCTCCTCGTCGAGGGTGTCCCACTTGTTGAAGGCGAGGACGATGGCACGGCCCGCCTCGACGGCCATGGTGACGATGCGCTGGTCCTGCACCGAGATGGACTCGGAGGCGTCGATCAGGATGACCGCGACCTCCGCCTTCTCGACGGCGGCGGCGGTGCGCAGCGAGGCGTAGTAGTCGGCGCCCTGCTGGAGGTGGACGCGCTTGCGGATACCGGCGGTGTCGACGAACTTCCAGGTCACGCCGCCGAGTTCGATGAGCTCGTCGACCGGGTCACGGGTGGTGCCCGCGATCTCGTTGACGACCACGCGCTCCTCGCCCGCCACCTTGTTCAGCAGCGAGGACTTGCCGACGTTCGGGCGGCCGATCAGGGCGATCCGGCGGGGACCGCCGACCGCGGTCCCGAAGGTCTGCTCGGGCGCCTCCGGCAGCGCCTCCAGGACGGCGTCCAGCATGTCGCCGGTGCCGCGGCCGTGCAGTGCGGAGACGGGGTGCGGCTCGCCGAGGCCCAGGGACCACAGGTAGGCCGCGTCGGACTCGCCGCTGAGGCCGTCGACCTTGTTGGCGGCCAGCACGACGGGCTTGCCGGCCTTGCGCAGCAGCCGCACGACCGCCTCGTCGGTGTCGGTGGCGCCGACCTTGGCGTCGACGACGAAGACGACCGCGTCGGCGGCCTCGATCGCGTACTCGGCCTGGGCGGCCACGGAGGCGTCGATGCCGAGGACGTCCTGCTCCCAGCCGCCGGTGTCGACGACCTTGAAGCGGCGGCCCGCCCACTCGGCCTCGTAGGTCACGCGGTCGCGGGTGACGCCCGGCTTGTCCTCCACGACGGCCTCGCGGCGGCCGATGATGCGGTTGACGAGAGTCGACTTGCCGACGTTCGGCCGGCCGACTACGGCGAGCACGGGCAGCGGCCCGTGACCGGCCTCCTCGATGGCGCCCTCGACGTCCTCGACGTCGAAGCCCTCTACGGCGGCGAGCTCCATGAACTCCGCGTACTCGGCGTCGCCGAGCGCCCCGTGCTCGTGCTCCTCGCCGGAGCCGTCGGGCTGGATCTGGTCGTTCATGAAGTCGGTACCTCGTTCATCGTGGTGATCGGTGGAACCCCCGGATTTCGGGTGATCCACTACTCAAGTGTCTCTTAGCGCCCGGTGAGGCGCCTGGCATCGTCCAGGTGGGCGGCCAGCTGCTTCTGGATCCGCTCGGTCGCCTCGTCCAGTGCCTTGCGCGTACGGCGGCCGGAGCCGTCGCCCGCATCGAACGGGTCACCGAAGACGACGTCGACGCGGGAGCGCAGCGGAGGCAGCGCCTTTATCAGTCGTCCGCTCTTCTCGGCGGTGCCCAGTACGGCCACCGGCACGATCGGGGCGCCGCTGCGGACCGCGAAGTAGGCGAGCCCCGCGCGCAGCGAGGCGAAGTCGCCCTCGCCGCGGGTGCCCTCGGGGAAGATCCCCAGGACGCCGTCGGCCGCCAGGACGTCCAGCGCCCCGGTGATCGCCGTGCGGTCGGCGATCGAGCGGTCCACCTTCAGCTGGCCGATGCGCAGCAGGAAGGGGTCGAGCGGGCCGACGAAGGCTTCCTTCTTGATCAGGAAGTGTGTCGGCCGGGGTGCCACTCCCATGACCATCGGGCCGTCGACGCCGTGGGAGTGGTTGACGGCGAGGATCACCGGGCCGGTCGCGGGAACCTTCCAGGAACCCAGCACGCGCGGCTTCCACAGCCCGTACATCAGGCCGACGCCGATGCGCCGCCCGACCTCGGCACCCCGCTCCGATGCTGCGGTCACTTGGCGGCCCGCTTCTCCCCGACCAGGGTGACCACGCACTCGATGACCTGTTGGAGCGTGAGGTCGGAGGTGTCCACCTCGATCGCGTCGTCCGCCTTCGCGAGCGGCGAGGTCTTGCGCGAGGAGTCGGCCGCGTCCCGCTTCAGCAGCGCCTCGCGGGTGGCCTGGACGTCGGCACCCTTCAGCTCGCCGCTGCGCCGGGCGGCCCGCGCCTCCGGAGAAGCGGTGAGGAAGATCTTCAGGTCGGCGTCGGGCAGCACGGTCGTACCGATGTCCCGCCCCTCCACCACGATCCCGTGCTCCGCCTCGGCTGCCAGCGAGCGCTGCAACTCGGTGATCCGGGCCCGCACCTCGGGCACCGCGCTGACCGCGCTGACCTTGGAGGTGACCTCCTGGGTGCGGATCGGGCCGGACACGTCCACGCCGTCGACGCTGATCGTCGGGTGCGCCGGGTCGGTGCCCGAGACGATCTCCGCCTTGCCCGCGGCGTCGGCGATCGCGGTGGGGTCGGTGAGGTCGATCCCGTTGTTCACCATCCACCAGGTGATCGCCCGGTACTGGGCGCCGGTGTCCAGATAGCTCAGCCCGAGCTGCGCGGCCACGGACTTCGACGTGCTCGACTTGCCCGTGCCGGAGGGGCCGTCGATGGCGACAATCACTGCCGGGGCGGTCCGGGCGGCGCCGTTTTCCACGGGAGGACACCTTCCTGGTGCGTGGTGGTGAGCGGGGTGGGGGCGCGAGTGCGCCCCGCACAAGGTTACTGGCTCCCCGCACGGCGTATTACTGCCGGATGGCCGAGCGGCACTACTGCCGGATCGCCCATCCCCGCTCGCGCAGCGCGGCGCTCAGCACGGGCGCCGCCTTCGGCTCCACCATCAGCTGCACGTAACCCGCCTGCTGCCCGGTCGCGTGCTCGATGCGGACGTCCTCGATGTTGACCCCGGCCATCTCCGCGTCCGCGAAGATCCGGGCCAGCTGCCCGGGCTGGTCGTCGATCAGCACGGCCACGACCTCGTACACCCGCGGTGCGGACCCGTGCTTGCCGGGGACGCGGACCTGCCCCGCGTTGCCGCGGCGCAGCACGTCCTCGATGCCGCCGACACCCTCGCGGCGCTTGTCCTCGTCGGCGGACTGCAGGGAGCGCAGTGCCCGCACCGTCTCCTCCAGGTCCCCTGCGACATCGGTGAGCAGGTCGGCGACCGGCCCCGGGTTCGCGGAGAGGATGTCGATCCACATGCGGGGGTCGGACGCGGCGATCCGGGTCACGTCCCGGATGCCCTGCCCGCACAGCCGTACGGCGGCCTCCTCGGCGTTCTCCAGCCTTGCGGCGACCATGCTGGACACCAGGTGGGGCATGTGGGAAACCAGCGCCACGGCACGGTCGTGGGCGTCGGCGTCCATCACGACCGGTACGGCACGGCAGTGCGAGACAAGTTCCAGGGCGAGGTTGAGCACCTCGGTGTCGGTGTCGCGGGTGGGCGTCAGCACCCAGGGGCGGCCCTCGAAGAGGTCGGCGGTCGCGGCCAGCGGGCCCGACTTCTCCCGGCCGGACATGGGGTGCGAGCCGATGTACGCCGACAGGTCCAGGCCGAGCGCCTCCAGCTCGCGGCGCGGGCCGCCCTTGACGCTGGCCACGTCGAGGTAGCCGCGGGCCATGCCCCGGCGCATCGCGTCGGCGAGCACCCCGGCCACCAGCGCGGGCGGGGCGGCGGCGATCGCGAGGTCGACGGGTCCCTCCGGCGCCTTGTCGGTGCCGGCACCGAGCGCGGCGGCCGTACGGGCCTGCTCGGGGTCGTGGTCGGCGAGGTGCACGACGACCCCGCGTGAGACGAGGGCGAGCGCGGCGGAGGTGCCGATGAGGCCGGTGCCGATGACGAGCGCGGTTCTCACTGGGCGATGTCCTTGCGGAGGGCGGCGGCGGCACCGAGGTAGACGTGCGCGATGTCGGCGCGGGGCTTGTCGGACTCGATGTGCGCGAGGACACGGACCACCCGGGGCATGGCACCCGCGATGTCGAGTTCCTGCGCGCAGATCAGCGGTACGTCGGCGAAGGCGCTGCCGAGCTTGCGGGCGGCGGCTGCCGGGAAGTCGCTGTGCAGGTCGGGCGTGGCCGTGAACCAGACGCTGATCAGGTCGTCGGCGGTGAGGCCGTTGCGCTCCAGGACGGCGGTGAGCAGCTCGCCGACCCGCTCGTCCATGTGGCCGGCCTCGTCCCTGTCCAGCTGGACGGCGCCCCGGACCGCTCGTACCGCCACTGCTCTGCTCCTCGCTGATGTACCTCACGGCTCTGTGCACATCCAGCCTAGTCAGCCTGTCCGGTACGGGTGCCCGGCGCCCGCCCGCTGAGACGGGCCGGAGCGGGCCCCACGAACCCTGCCAATGTCACCTGAATCACTCTGTTCCGCTACTTGGGGTGAGATCATCCCGGTATGCCTCTTTACCCACGGCCCCGAGTCCGCTCTCATGGGCTGGTAGCTCGCCTCGGGGGAGGACAGTAATGAAGCGTCCTGGACCACTGCTCACACTTCTGGCGGGCCTGGTGCTGGGCCTGTTCATGCTGACGCTCAACGCGACGTCGGGGACGAAGACCGCGTCCTCCTCGTACAGCGAGGCATCGCCGTCCGCGTCACCGTCCCCGAAGAAGTCGGCGCCCGCGTCACCGACACCGACCGTCACGCCCAGCCCGACACCGTCCAAGTCGGCCGTGCCGAACGCCAGTTACGCCGGCCGCACCGACGACGACGCCGCCTCGGTCGCCGTGACGATCCGCAACGGCAGGGCGGTCGCGTACTTCTGCGACGGCCGCTACAAGGAGGCCTGGCTGCGCGGCCCGGTCGCGGACGACGGCACGATGAAGCTCACTGCCCCGAACGGCGCCGTACTCGACGGAAAGCTCCAGCAGGGCAAGAAGATCCGCGGGACCGTCAAGGACGAGGGCCGGAAGTACTCCTTCACCGCCGACAAGGCCGTCAAGCCGTCCGGACTGTGGCGTGCCACGGCCAAGGTGCGCGGCGCCAAGATCGACGGCGGCTGGATCGTGCTGCCCAACGGCCGCCAGACCGGCATCGTCACCCGCGACGGCAAGGCCACCTCCGCACCCCGTATCGACCCGGAGACCGGCGCGGTCACGGTCGACGGACAGCAGCTCACGGCACAGCCCGTCACCCCCTGACCCACCATCCGCCTCAGGGAGCCGATCATGACCGCCGACCCGAACGCCGCCACCCAGGCCTTCCCACCGCCCCCGCACCGCCGTGACAGCCCCGGCCGCTATCTGGTCCCGGCCCTGGTGGCCGCGGCCGTGGCCGTCGGACTCGGCGTCTACGGCAAGGTCCACGACCCGGCCGGCACCGCCTTCAACCTCGCCGGCTTCAGCAGCACGGGCGCGGTCAAGTCCTGGCTGGCGACGACCGCGTTCTTCTTCGCCCTCGTCCAGGTCGTCTCCGCCTTCATGGTCTACGGCAGACTGCCAGGACCGAGCTGGTCGGCGACCCTGCACCGCTGGTCGGGGCGGATCGCGTTCCTGGTGGCCGTGCCGGTCGCGGTGCACTGCCTCTACGCGTTCGGGTACCAGACGTACTCGACACGCGTGATGTGGCACTCCCTCCTGGGGTGCCTGTTCTTCGGTGCCTTCAGTGCCAAGATGCTGCTGCTCCGCTCGGAGCGCCTCCCCGGCTGGCTGCTGCCGCTCGTCGGCGGGCTGGTCTTCGCCGGCCTCACCCTGCTCTGGCTGACATCCGCCCTCTGGTTCTTCCGCACCTTCGGAGTGAGTACATGACCGACAGCTCGACGCGCCGCACGGTTCTCGTGACGGGCGCGGCCGCCGCGCTCGCCGCCGGGTGCAGCAAGTACGGCGACGGCAACAACTCCTCGGGCTCGTCGTCCGTGAAGGCCTCCGGCGGCCAGGAGTTGGCGAAGACCTCCGACATCCCCGTCGGCGGCGGCAAGATCTTCAAGGACCAGAAGGTCGTGGTGACCCAGCCGAAGAAGGACGAGTTCAAGGCTTTCTCGGCGGTCTGCACCCACCTGGGCTGCACGGTGAACGCCGTCGCGAACGGCACGATCGACTGCCCGTGCCACGGCAGCAAGTACCACATCGCGGACGGATCCGTGGCGGGCGGCCCGGCGCCGAAGCCCCTCCCCGCGGAGCAGATCACGGTGGAGGGAAATTCGATCCACCTGGCGTGACCCGGCCGCGTACGCTCCCGGAATGCACCCCGAGTCCCTGGTCCGCGACCACACGGTCTACGCCTGTGTGATGGGTTCGCGCGCCTTCGGCCTGGCGACGGAGGGCAGCGACACCGACCGCCGAGGCGTGTTCCTCGCCCCCACTCCCCTGTTCTGGCGCTTCGAGAAGCCGCCGACGCATGTGGAGGGCCCGGCCCAGGAGCAGTTCAGCTGGGAGCTGGAGCGCTTCTGCGAACTGGCCCTGCGCGCCAACCCCAACGTCCTGGAGTGCCTCCACTCCCCGCATGTCGAGCACGTCGACGACACGGGCCGTGAACTCCTCGCCCTGCGCGGCGCGTTCCTCTCCCGTCAGGTCCACGAGACGTTCACGCGCTACGCGTTGGGCCAGCGCAGGAAGCTGGAGGCCGACATCCGCCTGCACGGCGCCCCTCGCTGGAAGCACGCGATGCATCTGCTCCGCCTGCTGATGAGCGCCCGCGACCTGCTCCGCACGGGCGTCCTCACGATCGACGTCGGAGACCGGCGCGAACGGCTGCTGTCCGTCAAACGCGGCGAAGTCCCGTGGCCGGAGGTCGAGTTGTGGATGACCCGCCTGGCGACGGAGACGGACGAGGCGGCGGCCCGCACTCCCCTCCCACCGGAACCGGACCGCGCTCGTGTGGAGGACTTCCTGGTCCGGGTCCGCCGCGCCTCAGCCCTCCAGCCGGGCCCGCACGACGAACTCGTGCAGGGCGTCGTAGGTAGTCGGGGCGTCCGGGAGAGCTGACGCCGCCTGGGCCGCGTCCAGTTCGCCGTGCAGGCGCTCTGTGTCGGCCCGCACGCGCGCGTGGTCCACATCGGCCGCCCCGTGCTCCCGCTCGGCCTTGGCCGCGATCAGCTCCGTCACATACGACGGAGCCTCGACCTCCCCGACGAGCGTGGGCAGATGGGCCTGCACCTCGCCGCTGCGCATCAGATGGATGCCGGTGAGCAGCACGCGGAACGTGTAGAGCAGCGGCTTGAGTTCACCGGTCTTCTCGAACAGCCGCCACTGGGTGGTGGCGAACCCCCGGTAGTGGTGGGCGTGATGACCGGTGAGGACACCCGGCGCGAGCGCGGCCAGCTCGCGGTGGGCGTCGGTGGTGTGCACGACGAGCGGGGACAGCAGCTGCTCCAGTACATAGCCGTTGCGTCGCAGCATCAGCCGTACGAACTTGCGCAGGTCGTGGGTGACGAGGTCCATCTCGACGCCGTTCCGCAGCCACATCTTCGACCGGGTCTCGTCCGGCTCGCGCAGGCCGACGAGTTCGGCGGCGGGCAGCAGGTGCACTCCCCTGAGGTCCACGTCCGAGTCGCGGGACGGGAAGCCGTAGAGGTGCGCGCCGGAGACGGTGGCGAAGAGCAGCGGGTCGGGCTGCTCCGCCACCACGGGCCTGAGGTCGATGTCCAGGGCGTCGATCATCGGTCAAGCGTCCCAGAGCGCCCCGAGCACCAGCAGCTCGCCCCGGTACTCGATCCGATCCGCCCACTCGTCGGGCCAGGCGTCCGCGCCGAGGTGCGCGCCCGCGAAGGCCCCGGTGAGGCAGGCGATCGAGTCCGAGTCGCCGGAAGTGCAGGCGGCCCGGCGCAGGGCGGTCACGGGTTCCTCGACGAAGAGGAGGAAGCACAACAGGCCTGTCGCCAGGGCCTCTTCGGCGATCCAGCCCGCACCGGTGGCCAGACACGGGTCGGTCTCCGGGGAGTTGGCGCGTACGGCGTCCTGAAGGCGGTCCAGGATCTCCAGACAGTCGTCCCAGCCACGCGCGATGAAGTGCTCGGGCGTGGGGTCCTGGCTCCGGGTCCACAGGTCGCCGAGCCAGCGGTGGTGGTAGCGGGTCCGGTTCTCCAGGGCGTAGGACCGCAGCAGCCCTACCAGTCCGGTCGGTTCGGCGCCCTGCGCGAGCAGCCGTACGGCGTGCGCGGTGAGGTCGGAGGCGGCGAGTGCGGTCGGGTGCCCGTGGGTGAGCGCGGACTGCAACTGGGCGGCGCCGGAGCGCTGTTCGTCACTCAGGCCGGGGACGAGCCCGACCGGCGCAACGCGCATATTGGCCCCGCAGCCCTTCGAACCGATCTGGCTGGCGTCCTGCCAGAGCCGGTCCTCGGCCTTCAGCCGGTTGCAGGCGACGAGGCAGGTGTGCCCGGGGGCACGGTTGTTCTCCGGCGACAGGTACCAGTCCACGAACTCCTCGCGCACCGGCCGCTCCATCCGCTTCGGGCCGAGCAGCCCCCGGTCCATGGCGGTTCGCAGCCCTCGCCCCAACGCCAGTGTCATCTGCGTGTCGTCGGTGACGATCGCCGGCTTCGGCAGTTCCATCTCCCGCCAGGGACCGCACTTGGCCAGGATGTCGGGCACGGCGTTGAACTCGGTGGGGAAGCCCAGCGCGTCCCCGAGGGCGAGGCCCGTCAGGGCTCCGGTGGCAGCGCGCTTGCGGGTGCTGGTCATGGTCATGCGGGGCTTCCTTCCCGGGTCGGACGGAGCAGCGGCGGGTACAGGGTGGTGGCGGTCCCGGCGCGGTACAGCGCGGCCGGTTTGCCCCGACCGCCGGTCAACTTGGCGCCGCCCGGCACGGGTTCGACGAAACCCGGTGTGGCGAGCACCTTGCGGCGGAAGTTGGGGCGGTCCAACTCGGCGCCCCACACGGTCTCGTAGACCTGCTGGAGCTCCCCGAGCGTGAACTCGGGCGGGCAGAAGGCGGTGGCGAGGGAGCTGTACTCCAGCTTGGCGCCCACCCGTTCGTGCGCGTCGGCCAGAATCCGGTCGTGGTCGAAGGCGAGCGGCCCGAGCTTGCCGTACGGCAGCCAGCGGGCCTGCGCCGCGTCGCTGCCCGCACGCGGTTCGGGCGGGTCGGGCAGCAGCGCGGCGAAGGCGACGGTGACGACCCGCATCCGGGGGTCGCGGTCGGGCTCACTGTAGGTGCGCAGCTGCTCCAGGTGCAGCCCGGAGACGTCCGACAGGCCGGTCTCCTCGGCGAGTTCACGCCGGGCGGCCGTCTCCGCGGACTCGTCGGGCGCCACGAAGCCGCCGGGGAGCGCCCAGTGTCCGGCGTACGGCTCCTGTCCGCGCTCGACGAGCAGGACGTGCAGGGCGCCGGCCCGGATCGTGAGGACGGCGAGGTCGGCGGTGACGGCGAAGGGTTCGAAGGCGTACTTGTCGTAGGCCGGTGTTGCGGTCATGGTGGTCCATCCCGTTAATAGTCACTTCGACTATAAAGAGCGACCGTAGTGCCGCACAACCCCCGCGCACGACGAAAACGAAACGGCCGGCCCCGGAGAAACTCCGGAACCGGCCGCGCCCAAACCCTGTGTCTAGAGATCGACTTCCTGCATCAGCATGCCGACCTCCGTGTTCGACAGCCGTCGCAGCCAGCCCGACTTCTGGTCGCCCAGGGTGATCGGGCCGAAGGAGACCCGCACCAGCTTGTCGACCGGGAAGCCGGCCTCCGCGAGCATGCGGCGGACGATGTGCTTGCGGCCCTCGTGGAGGGTCACCTCGACCAGGTAGTTCTTGCCGGTCTGCTCGACCACCCGGAAGTGGTCCGCGCGCGCGTACCCGTCCTCCAGCTGGATGCCGTCCTTCAGCCGCTTGCCCAGATCGCGCGGGATCGGTCCCACGATGTGCGCGAGGTAGGTCTTCTTCACGCCGTACTTGGGGTGGGTCAGCCGGTGCGCCAGCTCGCCGTGGTTCGTGAGCAGGATCACACCCTCGGTCTCGGTATCGAGCCGCCCGACGTGGAAGAGACGCGTCTCGCGGTTGGTGACGTAGTCGCCGAGGCACTGCCGGCCCTCGGGGTCCTCCATCGTGGCGACGACACCGGCAGGCTTGTTCAGCGAGAAGAACTGGTACGACTGCGTCGCCACCGTCAGCCCGTCGACCTTGATCTCGTCGTGCTCGGGGTCGACGCGCAACCCCTGCTCGACCACGATCTCGCCGTTGACCTCGACGCGGGACTGCTCGATCAGCTCCTCGCAGGAGCGCCGCGAGCCGTAGCCCGCGCGCGCGAGGACCTTCTGCAGCCGCTCGCCCTCCTGCTCGGCGCCCGGGAAGGTCTTGGGCAGCTTCACGTCCTTCTTGCCCGCGTACCGCTCCCGGTTGCGCTCCTCGGCCCGCGCGTCGTACTCCCGCGAGGTTGCCGGCGCCCAGCGCCCGCGGCCGGTGCCCTGGCCCTGCTTGGGGCCGCCCTTGGCACCGCCTCGCGCGGCGGCACCGCGCCCTGACTTGGGGCCTTCGTGGGATCCCGTGGGGCCTACGTCGTAGCGCCGCTCCTCGGGACGCGGCTTTCCGGCGCGCTTCGGCCGGTCGTCTCGCCCTCCTGCGCCGCCCGCGCCCCTCGGCTGGGAGCCGCCCCCGCCGCTCCCGCGGGAGTTGCCCGCACCGGAACCCCGGGAGCTGCCGCCCGCGCCGGAACCACGGGGATTGCCGCCCCCGCCGGTCCCGCGGGGGTTGCCGCGCCCGCTGTTCCTGCCACTACCGCTGCCACTGCCACTGCTTCGCATCAAAGTTCCGTCGTCGTCGTGTCGTCTGCATCTGCATCCGGTGCATCCGGATCGAACGACGGGACCCCTTCCAGCGTCTCCGCCTCGATCGCCTCGGCCTCAGGGAGGAAGGGCGCGAGCTCCGGGAGCTCGTCCAGGCCTCGCAGGCCCATCCGCTCCAGAAAGTAGTTCGTCGTCACGTACAGGATCGCACCTGTTTCGGGTTCCGTGCCCGCCTCCTCGACCAGACCCCGCTGCAACAGGGTGCGCATCACACCGTCGCAGTTGACTCCGCGGACCATCGAGACCCTGCTGCGGCTGACCGGCTGGCGGTACGCGACGACCGCCAGGGTCTCCAGCGCGGCCTGGGTGAGCCGGGCCTGCTGGCCGTCCAGGACGAAGCCCTCGACGGCCGGGGCGTACTCCGGGCGGGAGTAGAAACGCCAGCCCCCGGCGATCAGCCGCAGCTCGAAACCGCGCCCCTGGACGGTGTACTCGTCGGCCAGCTCGCGCAGCGCGTCCGCGATCCGCCGTTTGGGCCGCTGGAGTATTTTCGCGAGGTGTTCCTCGGTCGCGGGCTCGTCCACGACCATGAGGACGGCCTCCAGGGCGGGCTTGAGGTCGAGTTCCGCGACGGCGGACGGGCTCGCCGGTACGCCCGTGGTCTCCTCGCTCACGCCGACTCCTCCTTGGTCTCCTTGGGCACCTCGGGCGGCCGGTCGAACTCGTCCGTGACCACGGGCCCGGCTTCCCCCTCCCCGCCCGTCCAGCGCACGATCAGATCACCGAGCGCGGTCTCCTGGTCGAGGGCGACGGCCTTCTCCCGGTACAGCTCCAGCAGCGCCAGGAACCTCGCCACGACGGTCAGGGTGTCGTCGGTGTCGTCGACGAGCACGCTGAAGCTGGCCTCGCCGAGCTCCCGCAGCCGCGCCACCACGATCCCGGCCTGCTCCTGCACGCTGACCAGCGGCGCGTGGATGTGGTCGACGTACACCTGCGGCTTGGGCCTGGGCTGCATCGCCTTCACGGCGAGCCGGGCGAAGCCCTCCGGGCCGATCCTGATGACCACCTCGGGCAGCAGCTCGGCGTGGTGCGGTTCGAGCCCGACGGTACGGGGGTAGCGCCGGGCCTCCTCGTCGAGACGCCGGTTGAAGATCTCGGCGATCTGCTTGTACGCCCGGTACTGCAGCAGCCGCGCGAACAGCAGGTCCCGGGCCTCCAGCAGCGCCAGGTCGGCCTCGTCCTCGACCTCGGCGGCGGGCAGCAGCCGGGCCGCCTTCAGGTCCAGCAGGGTGGCCGCGACGACCAGGAACTCGGTCGTCTGATCGAGATCCCAATCAGGCCCCATCGCCCTGATGTGCGCCATGAACTCGTCGGTGACCTTGGACAGCGCCACCTCGGTGACATCGAGCTTGTGCTTCGAGATCAGCTGAAGCAGCAGGTCGAAGGGCCCCTCGAAGTTGGCGAGCCGCACCTTGAAGACCCCGTCGTCGGGCTCCTCGGCAACTTCGTCCGCGACGTCTTCAACAACCACTTCTTCTACGACGGCCTCGGGCTCCGGCTCCGGAGCAGTGCCCGGCCCTTTCCCGAGCGCACGCCGACGTCCGGCGGGTGCGCCGGCGGCGGGAGCGTCGTTCGAGGTCATGGCCCCCGCAGGCTACCGCTACCGCCCGCGAAGCCGGCGTACGAGAATGCTCGCGTCCCCGCGGGACTCCAGATCGGCCAGGACGACGGCGACCGCCTCGCGCACGATCCGGCCGCGGTCGATCGCGAGGCCGTGCTCGCCCCGGAGCACCAGACGGGCGTGCTCCAGATCCATCAGTTCCTCGGCGGAGACGTACACGGTGATTTTCTCGTCGTGCCGTTCCCGCCCGCTGGGACGCCGCTGGGCGGGCTGTCGGCCGCGTTTGCGGGGCTGTCCGGCGGCAGAACCTTCCTGCGCCTCCTGACGTCGTACGGAGCCGTCCACGACCCGGCTGCGGGACTCGCCCGCGTCCGCATCAGCCGCGACATGCTCCGCGCCCTCGCCGTCACCGCCCTGTGCGGGTACGGACTGCGGGGCGTCCTCCCCGGCGGCACCGTCGCTCTCCCCCGCCGGAGCCGGCACCCGTGCCTCTCCGTTGGACTGGCGCCTGGGGGTGGACGCCTGGAGCGCCATCCCCCCTGTCGTACGGAACAGTTCGTCGGCCCCCGGCAGACTCACTCGGCGTGACACCGGGCGAGCACCTCCCTGGCGAGCTGGCGATAGGCGGCGGCACCGACGGAGTTGGAGGCGTACGTGGTGATCGGCTCACCGGCGACCGTGGTCTCCGGGAAGCGCACCGTGCGCCCGATGACCGTGTGGTAGACGTGATCGTCGAACGCCTCGACCACGCGCGCGAGGACCTCACGGCTGTGCACGGTGCGGGAGTCGTACATCGTGGCGAGGATCCCGTCGAGCTCCAACTCGGGGTTGAGGCGCTCCTGGACCTTCTCGATCGTCTCCGTCAGCAGCGCGACACCGCGCAGCGCGAAGAACTCGCACTCCAGCGGCACGATCACCTTGTGAGCCGCCGTCAGGGCGTTCACGGTGAGCAGGCCGAGGGAGGGCTGACAGTCGATCACGATGTAGTCGTAGTCGGCCATCAGCGGCTTCAACGCCCGCTGCAGGGTGGACTCGCGCGCGACCTCGCTCACCAACTGCACTTCGGCGGCGGACAGATCGATGTTGCTCGGCAGCAAGTCCATGTTCGGGACCGCCGTCTTGAGGAGCACCTCGTCGGCCGACATGCCCCGCTCCATGAGCAGGTTGTAGACGGTGAGGTCCAACTCCATGGGATTGACGCCCAGTCCGACCGACAGCGCGCCCTGCGGGTCGAAGTCGACGAGCAGTACACGCCGGCCGTACTCCGCGAGCGCGGCACCCAGGTTGATGGTCGACGTGGTCTTGCCGACGCCGCCCTTCTGGTTGCACATCGCGATGATCGTCGCGGGGCCGTGACTGGTCAGCGGGCCCGGGATCGGGAAGTAGGGCAGCGGGCGTCCGGTCGGGCCCACGCGCTCACGGCGCTGGCGGGCGGCGTCGGGCGCGAGTGTGGCCGCGTACTCGGGATCGGGCTCGTACTCGGCGTCGGGGTCGTAGAAGTGCCCGTCGGGCAGTTCGTCGTAGTCGGCGAAATGGTTGTGGGGCGCGCCCCTTCCGTCGCCGGCCATGGCGTTCACGTGATGGCCATCCATGCTCTGGTGTGCTGGCTGGGTCACCCCTGGCTTGTGGTGACCCTGGTGGGCTGCGAAGGTGCGCACAGCGACGGAGCCGACAGCCTCGAACCCCGCGGGCTCCTGGCCCCTTGCCGGCATTCCTGGTTGACCACCCCCGGGAGAAAATGTCGACTCATTCACAAGTCGTCTTACCTCCTTGGTGACCAGGGAACTTCTCGATAGGTCAGCGTGGCACCATGCCGACGGTTGGCGACTCTATGGCGTGTCGGGTGTTCGCAGCAACACAATCCGCCGGACCCGGCCCGATGTGTCGGCAATGAAACATCCCTCTGTCAAGGGCGTACGGCAGTCGCACGGCAGGTTCCACCGGTGCACGAATCGGTTCAAGGGTTATGTTCGGCGCGAGTTGACCGAGTGCCGCAAAGTGACCATACACACACTTCCGGCCGGACCTGTCGAGCAAGGTCCGGCCGGGTGTGCGGTGTTGACGACCTGTGTTGACGTATCGCCTTTTGCTGAACGGTGACTTAGTCGACAGAGCCGGCCGAAGGGTCAGCCGAGCAGGCTCTCCAGCTCGACGTGCTCCAGTCCGTGCGCCTCCGCGACCTCGCGGTAAATCACCTTGCCGTCATGGGTGTTGAGGCCCTTGGCGAGAGCAGGATCACGTCGCAGCGCCTCGGCCCAGCCGCGGTTCGCGAGCTCCACGATGTACGGGAGCGTGGCGTTGGTGAGCGCGTAGGTGGACGTGTTCGGCACCGCGCCGGGCATGTTGGCGACGCAGTAGAAGACCGAGTCGTGGACCGGGAAGGTCGGCTCGGCGTGAGTGGTCGGACGCGAGTCCTCGAAGCAGCCGCCCTGGTCGATCGCGATGTCGACAAGCACACTTCCGGGCTTCATCCGCGACACGAGTTCGTTGGTGACCAGCTTCGGGGCCTTGGCGCCCGGGATGAGCACCGCGCCGATGACGAGGTCGGCGTCCAGGACGGCCTTCTCCAGCTCGAAGGAGTTGGACATGATCGCCCGGACCTTGGTGCCGAAGACCTTGTCGGCCTCGCGGAGCTTGTTGATGTCGCGGTCGAGCAGCGTGACGTGGAAGCCCATGCCGACGGCGATCTGCGTGGCGTTCCAGCCGGAGACACCGCCGCCGATGACGACGGCCCGCGCGGGCTGGGTGCCGGGGACACCGCCGGGGAGCACACCGCGGCCGCCGACCGAGCGCATCAGGTGGTAGGCGCCGACCTGCGGGGCGAGGCGGCCCGCGACCTCGGACATCGGGGCGAGCAGCGGCAGGGCGCGGCCGGGCAGCTCGACGGTCTCGTAGGCGATCGCGGTGGTGCCGGACTCGATGAGCGCGTCGGTGCACTCCTTGGAGGCGGCCAGGTGCAGGTAGGTGAAGAGCGTCTGGTCCTTGCGGAGGCGGTGGTACTCCTCGGCGATGGGCTCCTTGACCTTGAGCAGCAGGTCGGCGGTGGCCCAGACCTCGTCGGCGGTGGCGAGGATCTTCGCGCCCGCCGCCACGTACTCGTCGTCCAGGATCGAGGAGCCGACGCCGGCGTTCTGCTCGATGACGACCTGGTGGCCGTGGCGCACCAGCTCGTGCACGCCGGCGGGTGTGATGGCCACCCGGAACTCGTTGTTCTTGACCTCGCGGGGGATGCCGACCTTCACGTCGATCACGGTCCTTGGCTCAGAGGGTGTGGGGCAATGCATCTCATACCCGGACATGCGTGAGCGCACCGGGAGACCGCAGGAGAAGGTGCGGCAGAGCCAGTTTAATGAAGGCGTTCTCGGTGTCTAGCCTTTCAATGCATCAATCTTCCGCGGATGTACTACGGATTTCGCAGGCGTTAGCGTCATGTTCCAGAGATTCGGGGGCGGGATCACCCTCCTGGAGCTCCTCGCCGAGCATCCGCTCGGCCGTCCCGCGGTGCAGCGCGGCGGACGCCGGATCGCCCAGCCGGTCGAGGGTGTCGGCCAGCCGCAGCTGCAGCGCCGCCTGCAGCCGTACGTCCTCCGCGCGGCGCGCCCACTCGACGGCCTCGTGACAGGTGAGCAGCGACTCCTCGGGGCGGCCCGCGTACTCCTGAACCCGGGCCAGCTCGCTCAACGCCCGTGCCTGGGCGGGCACATCGCCGCTCTTGCGGTACCCGGCGACGGCCGCCCGCCAGTTCCTCAGTGCCTCGCCGTAACGGCCCGCGTAGGTGTGCGCGGCGCCGATCCGGCCGTACAGCCGGGCCGCCTCCGCGCGCTCGTCCCGGGCGAGCCGCTGGGCCAGCGCGCGGCCGAACCAGTCCGCGGCCCGGTCGTAGTCGCCGAGCTCCTGGTGCGCGCCGCCTACGGATTCCATCGCGCGGCCGGTCGCGTACGGGTCATTCGCTTCGCGTCCGGCGTCCAGCGCGGCCCGGTAGCGGGCCAGTGCCTCGGTCGTACGGCCGGTCTGCGCGTCCAGATCGGCGAGGTTCAGCAGCGCGGCGGCCTTCTCCCGGGGCAGGTTCCGCCGCTCGGCCACGTCGAGGACGAGGCGGTGGATGCCGTAGAGCTCGGGGGCAACGGCCTGGGTGCCGAAGTGGGCGACCAGCGCGCGCACCAGCTGGGACATCAACCGGCGGGCCAGCGTGTCGAGTTCGCCGTCGGCGACCGCGAGCCGGGCGGAGGCCAGCAGGGCGGGCTGGCTGAGACGCAGCCAGTCGGCGGCGGCCCGGGGGTTGGGAAAGCGCAGCGAGCTGGGCATGCCGAGGAGTTTCTCGCGGGCCTGGGGGCTCTCGGTCTCCGTGATGGCACGGCAGGACTGGAGCAGCCGTACGGTCCGCTCCAGCATGCGGGCGCGGGCGAGCTGGAGTTCGGCCGGGCGGTCCTGGGCCTCGGCGAGGGCGCGCAGCAGGGGCTGGAGGCAGCCGGGGACCTCGTACTGCGGCAGCGGGGAGTCCAGGGCACGCAGCAGGCCCGCGGTGACGAAGTCGTCCAGGGCGGCGCGGGCGCCGTTGACGGAGCAGCCGGCCAGCGCGGAGGCGGTCTGCGGGTCGACCAGGCCGGCCGGGGCGAGGGAGAGCAGTCGCAGTATCCGGGCGGCTGGGCTGGGCAGCGAGCCGTGGACGAGCCGGAAGACGCGGCTCAGCGGGGTGCCCTCGTCGCTCTCGGTGTGCACATGCTTGGCGAGGTCCGCCACGGCGGCCTGCGGGCGGGCGGCGAGCCAGCCGCCGGCCAGGGTCAGCGCGGCGGGCTGGGCCCGGCAGACCTCGACCAGGCCCTCGGCCGCGAGCGGATCGACGGTGATGCGGACCGCGCCGGTGTAGCGGGTGAGCAGTTCCAGCGCGGACTTGGTGTCGAGGCCGCCCAGGGTGCAGGGGCGGACGTCGGCGATACCGGTGAGCGGGCCGCCGGAGACGGCGACGACCAGGCAGTCCGGGGTGTCCGGAAGGAGCGCGTCGACCTGTTCGGCGTCGGCCGCGTCGTCGAGCAGGAGCAGTGCCCGCCGGTCGGCGAGGGCGGCGCGCAGGATGTCCGAGAGGTCGTCCTCGGAGGCTCCGGCCGGGGTCGGCAGTTCCAGGGCGGTGAGCAGTTCGCGGGCGGTGCGCTCGGTGGGGACGGGGGTGCCGTCGGGCTCGCTGAGGCGGGCCCGGAGCACACCGTGGTCGTAACGGTCAGCGACCTGTCGGACGAGTTCCCCGGCGAGGGCCGTGCGCCCCGAGCCGGGCTTGCCCGCGATGAGGAGGACGCGCGCGCGGGGCGCCTTCCGGCCGGCGATGGTGTCCAGGCCCGCGCGCTCGATGTCGGCCCGCAGCTCCTTCAACTCTCTTGCACGGCCCAGGAATTGGCCCTCGGCAGAAGTGTCCTCGGACAGCTTCACGCCATCTGTGTCCACCGCCTGATCCGTCACGGGCCACACTCCCGTCCCACTGCACGCGCATAGCCCGCCGGGACTCCGGATCGGGCAGTTCCAGAGCCTAGTTCACGCTCTGCGACGAACCGTGCGGAGCGCGGCGGGCACATCCCCCGATCGGATCAGCCGATCGTCACACAGGAAGACGCCGAAGGACGCCGAAAGGATGAGGTGTGGGTTCAGGACTCGAAAGGACGCGCGGGCCACGGCGCCTCGGCGGGACGCAGCGAGTCGAGGCCGTCGCCGTGCCGGGCGGCGACCAGGGAGAGGACGCCGACGACGAGACAGTTGTTGTGCAGTTCGCCGGCGAGGACCCCGCGGACCAGGTCGTCGAGGGGCACACGCGCGTGCTCCATGTCGGCCTCCTCGTCCTCGACCTCGAAGCGCTGTCCGTCGGCCTGGGAGAGATCGCGGGCGAGGAAGATGCGAATGGCCTCGTCGCAGCCGCCGGGGGTGGTGTAGACGTCGGTCAGCACCCGCCAGTCCTCGGCCTTGACGTGCGCCTCCTCGTACAGCTCGCGCTGGGCTGCGTGCAGCGGGTTCTCGCCGGGGACGTCGAGGAGTCCGGCCGGGATCTCCCACAGCTTCTGGCGCACGGGGTGGCGGTACTGCTTGATGAGCAGCACCCGGTCCTGCTCGTCCAGGGCGAGGACGCCCACGGAGCCGGGGTGGACCTGGTAGTCGCGGTGCACGACCGTGCCACCTGGCATCACCACGTCGTCGGTGCGCACGGAGGTCTTGTTGCCGACGAAGGGGGTCGCGGTCGCCCGGATCTCCCACTCCTCCGGGGTGTCCCTGATGGTCATGCCCTGTCCTCCCGCGCACGTGCCTGCACTGCATGAAGAAAACCACGTAAAGGAAACCGGGGTGCACACCTCTTGAAGGCGCGCACCCCGGTCACCGTACAACCCTCGTACTACTTGCCCGTCTTGCGTGCCACGGCCGCCTTGACCAGGCCCGCGAAGAGCGGGTGCGGCCGGGTCGGCCGGGAGCGCAGTTCGGGGTGGGCCTGGGTGGCGACGAGGTAGGGGTGCGCCTCGCGCGGGTACTCGACGTACTCGACGAGCTTGCCGTCCGGGGAGGTGCCGGAGAACTGGAGTCCGGCCTTCTTCTCCAGCTCGGCCCGGTAGGCGTTGTTGACCTCGTAGCGGTGGCGGTGGCGCTCCTCGACGTATTCCTTGCCGTCGTACACCTCGCGCACGATGGAGCCCTCGGCGAGCTTGGCCGGGTACATGCCCAGGCGCATGGTGCCGCCCATGTCGCCCTCGCCGGCGACGATGTCGAGCTGCTCGGCCATGGTGGAGATGACCGGGTGGCCGGTGGCCGGGTCGAACTCGGTGGAGTTGGCGTCGTCGATGCCGGCCAGGTTGCGCGCCGCCTCGATCACGATGCACTGCAGGCCGAGACAGAGGCCGAGCAGCGGGATCTTGTGCTCGCGGGCGTACTGGATGGCGCCGACCTTGCCGGAGACACCGCGGTCGCCGAAGCCGCCGGGGATACAGATCGCGTCGACGTCACCGAGCTGCTTGGCGGCGCCGGCCGGGGTCTTGCAGTCGTCCGAGGTGACCCACTTGATCTTCACGCGGGCCTTGTTGGCGAAGCCGCCGGCGCGCAGGGCCTCGGTGACCGAGAGGTAGGCGTCGGGCAGGTCGATGTACTTGCCGACCAGCGCGAGGTTGATCTCGTGCAGCGGGTTGTGGACGCGGTCGAGGAGGTCGTCCCAGGTCCGCCAGTCCACGTCGCGGAAGGGCAGGTCCAGCTTGCGGACGACGTAGGCGTCCAGGCCCTCGCTGTGCACGGTCTTGGGGATGTCGTAGATCGAGCGGGCGTCGGGGCAGGCCACCACGGCGGCCTCGTCGACGTCGCACATCAGCGAGATCTTGCGCTTGATCGCGGTCGGCACCTCGCGGTCGGAGCGCAGCACGATCGCGTCCGGCTGGATACCGATGTTCCGCAGTGCCGCAACCGAGTGCTGGGTGGGCTTCGTCTTCAGCTCTCCCGAGGGGCCGATGTACGGCAGGAGCGAGATGTGGACCACGAACACGTTGTCCCGGCCGACCTCGTGGCGGACCTGTCGGACCGTCTCCAGGAACGGCAGCGACTCGATGTCGCCGACCGTGCCGCCGACCTCGGTGATGACGACGTCGACCTCGTCGGTCGCCATGCGCCGGATGCGGTGCTTGATCTCGTTGGTGATGTGCGGGATGACCTGCACGGTGTCGCCCAGGTACTCGCCGCGCCGCTCCTTGGCGATGACCGTCGAGTAGACCTGGCCGGTGGTGACGTTGGCGCTGCCGTCCAGGTCGCGGTCGAGGAAACGCTCGTAGTGGCCGATGTCCAGGTCGGTCTCGGCGCCGTCGTTGGTGACGAACACCTCACCGTGCTGGAAGGGGTTCATCGTGCCGGGGTCGACGTTCAGATACGGGTCGAGCTTCTGCATCACGACGCGCAGGCCCCGCGCCTTGAGGAGCATGCCGAGGCTGGAGGCGGTGAGGCCCTTGCCGAGCGAGGAGGCGACACCCCCGGTGACGAAGATGTGCTTGGTCGTCGTGGATTTGGGCGGCATGGCCAAGAGGGGGCTCCCGTGGTCGCGGTTCGAGTTGCGGTCGGGGGTTTTGTGCCCACCGGTCCACGGGCTACCAGGGTATCAGCGCCCGGGCGAGATGGCTTCCGGCCACGCTCCGCACTCACGTCGACACACAGGTCACTCGCGTCGACACAGACGCGCCCCGGTTACGTGCTTCTCACCCGTTGCTCACCCGTTCGGCCCAGGTCCGTTGGCGAGAGCGGCACACAGATCATCTACGTGCGTCGTATCCTGCTCGGACACTCGCTGCCGAGCCGGTCCGGAACACGGCACCACCCCCGCCCGTATTCCCCGGAACAACGAGAGCTCGTCAGTCCGTTGAGCGACGACCGCCATTTGCTTCATGGCTCAACGACGCACTACAAACGATCCCTTGACCGCACACAGCGACCGCCCCTTTTCTGAGGGGCGACGTGGCCGTTCGACTGGAGTTGCACGTGGCCGGGCGCATCGAAGATTACGCACTCATCGGAGACATGCAGACCGCTGCCCTGGTCTGCCGGGACGGCACGGTGGACTGGCTCTGCCTGCCCCGCTTCGACTCCCATGCCATCTTCGCCGGTCTGCTGGGCACAGAGGAACACGGCTTCTGGCGGCTGGGCCCGGCCCACGCCTCCGACGCGCCGCCACCGAGGGCGGCCCGGCGCGGCTACCGCGGCGACTCGCTCATCCTGGAATCCGAGTGGGACACCCCGCGGGGTACGGTCCGCGTGACCGATTTCATGCCCCCTCGCGACGGCGCCCCCCAGCTGATCCGCATCGTCGAGGGCATCTCCGGCCGCGTCCCGATGCGCTCGGCCCTCCGGATGCGTTTCTCCTACGGCCGGGTCGTCCCCTGGGTGCACAAGCACGAGGGCCGCACGGTCGCCGTCGCGGGCCCCGACTCCGTGTGGTTCGACACATCCGCGGAGACCTACGGCAAGCAGCTCACCACATACGCCGACTTCACCGTCGCGCCGGGTGACCGCATCGCGTTCACCATCTCCTGGGAGCCCTCGCACAAGCAGCCGCCGCCGCTCCCCGAGCCGGAGCAGTCGCTGGAGGCGACGGAGGACTTCTGGCGCGAGTGGGTCGACCAGTGCACGTACCACGGCCCCTACCGCGAGGCCGTGGTCCGCTCCCTGATCACGCTCAAGGCCCTCACGTACGCCCCGACGGGCGGCATCGTCGCCGCGCCCACCACCTCCCTCCCGGAGGAGATCGGCGGCGTCCGCAACTGGGACTACCGCTACACCTGGCTCCGCGACGCGGCCATCACCCTCTCCTCCCTCCTGCGCACCGGCTACCGCGAGGAGGCCCGCGCCTGGCGCGAGTGGCTGCTGCGCGCGGTGGCCGGCGACCCGGAGAACCTGCAGATCATGTACGGCATCGCCGGCGAGCGCGAGCTCGGCGAGGCGGAGCTCGACTGGCTGCCCGGCTACGAGAACTCCGGCCCGGTCCGGGTCGGCAACGGCGCCGCGCACCAGCTCCAGCTCGACGTCTACGGCGAGGTCACCGAGGCCCTGCACCTGGCCCACATGACGGGCCTGGCCCGCAACGACTACGCCTCCCTCCTCCAACTCAAGCTGATCCGCTACCTGGAGAAGCACTGGGACGAGCCGGACGAGGGCATCTGGGAGGTGCGCGGCCCGCGCCGACACTTCGTGCACTCGAAGGTGATGGCCTGGGTCGCGGTCGACCGCACGATCAAGCTGATCGAGTCGGGCGACGCGGACGGCCCGCTGGAGGAGTGGCGCGAGCTGCGCGACGACATCCACCGCGATGTGTGCGAGCGCGGCTACGACAAGGAGCGCAACACCTTCACGCAGTCGTACGGCTCGAAGGAGCTGGACGCCTCGCTGCTGCTCATCCCGCAGATGGGCTTCCTGCCTCCCGACGACAAGCGCGTGATCGGCACGATCGAGGCGATCCAGCGCGAACTGTCCACCCCGGACGGCTTCATCCTGCGCTACCCGACCTCGGGCACGGACGAGGGCGTCGACGGCCTCCCCGGCGACGAGGGCGCGTTCCTGGCCTGCTCGTTCTGGATGGCGGACGACCTCGCGATGATCGGTCGCGTGGACGAGGCCCGTAAGCTCTTCGAGAAGCTGCTCTCGCTCCGCAACGACCTGGGCCTCCTGGCCGAGGAGTGGGACCCGCGCCTGCAACGCCAGGTCGGGAACTTCCCGCAGGCCTTCAGCCACGTTCCGCTGATCGACACGGCGCTGCGGCTGACGGCTTCGGGGGCCTACGGCGGCTGACACCGCGGTGCCGGGGTGATGAACCCGTGGACCACCTGACATCACTACCGGGAGAACCATGACCGTGAGCAAGAACATCAACAACCCCGTGGGCATGGGCGGCGGCAAGCGCAAGAAGCTGTCCCGCGCCGAACGGCAGAACCACGGTCCGCACCGCAACCTCGACCGCCAGGGTGCGGCCGACCAGAAGGCGGAACTCGTGCGCAAGATGCGCGAGAAGGCAGCCGCGGCCGAGGCCGCCGGACAGGCCGGCGACGACACCGCAAAGAGCTGACACGCCTCAGCAGCAGGGCCCGGACCGCGACTCACGGTCCGGGCCCTGCTGCCGTACGGGGCGTACGGCGGCCGGCCCTTACGGTCCGGTGACGTGTGGCGGCCCGGCGCGACCGCCGCGCCTCACCCGCCTAGGCTGGAAGCGGACAAAAGCCCCTTCCTGAAAGGAGGGCGGCCATGGCTTCCCTCTCGACGGCGGGCGCGGCTCTTGCCGCGTTGCGCGAGGATCTGGTCGGCGACGTGTTCGCCCCGGGGGATCAGGGTTACGACGACGCCCGTGTCGTCTTCAACGCGATGATCGACCGGCGTCCCGCCGTGATCGCCCAGTGCGTGGACGAGGCCGATGTCGTACGGGCGGTGCGCTTCGGGCGCGAACTGGATCTGCCGATCGCGGTGCGCGGCGGCGGCCACAGCGTCGCGGGCATGGCACTGGGCGACGGGGCGCTCGTCGTGGACCTGCGCCATATGCGCGAGGTGACCGTGCACCCGGCGGCCCGGGCGGTACGGATCGCGGGCGGCGCCACCATGAGCGAACTGGACGGCGCTACCCAGGAACACGGTCTCACGACCACCGGCGGCCGGGTCTCCACCACCGGGGTCGGCGGCTTCGTCCTGGGCGGCGGCACCGGCTGGCTGGACCGCGCCTTCGGTCTCGCCTCCGACAACCTGCTCGGCGTCGACCTGGTGACCGCCGACGCGACCGTGGTCCACGCGCGCGCCGAGGAGAACCCCGAGCTGTTCTGGGCACTGCACGGCGGCGGCGGGAACTTCGGCATCGCCACCGCGCTCACCCTGAGACTGCACGAGCTGCCCGAGTTCTCCATCGCCATGGTGATGTACGAGCCCGAGCACGGCCCCGACGTCGTCCGCACCTACCGCGAGATCATCGAGACCGGCCCGCAGGAGGCGGGCGGCGGCGTCATCTATCTGACCGCCCCGCCCGAGGAGTTCGTCCCCGAGCACCTGGTCGGCAAGCGGCTGTGCGGCGCGCTGATCACCTACGCCGGTGCCGAGGAGGACATGCGCAAGCTCGCCCAGCCGCTGCTGGCCCTGCCGCACGAGATCGAGATCGTCACCGCGCTGCCCTACGCCACGTTCCAGACGATGTTCGACGATCCGGCGGGTATGCGGAACTACTGGTCGGCCGAGTATCTGGGCGGCGCGCCCGACGAGTTCACGGACGTCTTCTGCGCCCTCGGCGAGAGCATGCCGGTCCCCACGGGCACCCAGCACGTGCTGTTCCCCCAGGGCGGCGCGATCGCGTCCGGGCCCGCCGGGTTCCCGCTGCCGTTCCGGAACGCGCCCTGGGCCGTGCACCCCTTCGGCATGTGGGAGGACCCGGCGGACGACGAACGCTGCGTCGCGTGGGTCAGGGACGTCCGCGCCCGGGTCCGGCCCTGGAGCACCGGCGCGGCCTACCTCAACTTCATCGGCGACGAGGGCACGGACCGCGTGACGGCGGGGCTGGGTGCGGAGAACACCCGACGGCTCGCGGCGGTGAAGCGGGAGTACGACCCCGACAACGTCTTCCGCTTCAACCACAACATCGCGCCTGCCTAGCGCCGAGGTGTGCCGAGGGCATCCGCGCAGGTAGCGTCCGCCCCATGGACAGCCGTACGGACAGCACATTCGACAGCCAGGGCGCCGGGATCACCGTTCAGCGGGCGCTGGAGCTGCCCGGGCTGCGCAGCGGCCTGCCGGAGATCCTGGCGGGCGCCGACCGGCTGCAGCGGACCGTACGGTGGGTGCACGCGGGCGAGGTCCCGAACATCGCCTCCCTCCTCAAGGGCGGCGAACTGCTCCTGACCACGGGTTACGGCCTCGGCACCCGCCCGGCGGAACAGCGCGCCTTCGTCCGCACACTCGCCGAGCGGGGCATCGCGGCCCTGGTCGTCGAACTCGGCCCGCGTTTCACCCGTCTCCCCGCCACCCTCGTCGAGACGGCGCGCGCGACCGGTCTCCCCCTCGTCCAGCTGCATCGCGAGGTGCCGTTCGTGGCGGTCACGGAGGAGATCCACACCGAGATCGTCAACGGCCACTACGCGCTGCTCCAACAGGCCGAGGAGGTCCACCGCCGCTGCACGGAGGCCCTGCTCGGCGGCGGTGGCATCCCCCAGGTCCTGGGCATCCTGGCCGACTTCAGCGGCAACCCGGTCTTCCTGGAGACCCCGGACGGCCAACTCCTCTACGCCGCCGGGTCCGGGCCCGAGGGCGCCGACCCGCTCCAGGTGTGGGAGGGGCTGCGCGGCCAGCACAAGGACGGCTCTCCGCCCGCCGGTTCGGTGCTGGTGGACGTGCCCGGCGGCGGTCCCGGCACGGGTTCGGTGCGGGCGCGGATCGTGCTGCTTCCGGTGCGGGCGCCGCTCGCCCCGGTGCACCGCATCGCCGCCGAACGGGCCGCGGGCATCCTCGCCGTGGTCCTGATGCAGGCGCGCCAGGAGGAGGAGCTGGCGGCCCGCGGACGCGGCGACTTCCTCACCGACCTCGCCGAGGGCCGCATCGCCGCCGAGGACGCCCCGGCCCAGGCCCGCGTACTGGGCTTCAAGCCCGGCACCAGCCCGCTGCTGCCCGTGGTGATGCGCCTCGGCGACGCGCTGGCCGCGCCCGGCGGCGGCTGGGCGGTCCTGGCCCGCGCGGTCGCCGAGGAGCTGGCCTCGGTGGGGGTCCCGGTCCTGCTGGGCGTACGACCGGTCGAGGGCCGCGTCCCCCTCCTGCTCGGTCTGCGCTCGGAGTCGGAGCGGTCGGCGGTCGCGGACCGGGTCGCCGCGGCGCTGCGGGCGGGCGTGGAGCGGGCCGGGATGCAACGCCCGGGCGCACAGCCACCGATCGTGGTCGTCGGGGTGGCCGGCGGCTGGGCGGCGGCGTCGGCGGGCCTGCGGCACGCGGCCGAGACGGCGACGGCGGCTCAGGGCCTGTCCGACCGCCCCTGGTACGACGCCCGGCGCCTGGACATCGAACTGCTGCTGTGGCGGCTGCGCGACCATCCCGACCTGGCGGCCTTCGTGGGCCGCGCGATCGGCCCGCTCCGCGACCACGACAGCCGCTCCAAGCCGCCCCTGCTGCCCACCCTGGAAACGTACTTGGCGCACGCGGGCCGCAAAGCGGAGACGGCCCGCGAACTGCATCTCAACCGGCAGACGCTCTACAACAGGCTCGCCCGCATCGGGGAGTTGCTGGGCACCGACCTCGAAGACCCGCAGACGGTACTGGCGTTGAGCCTCGCGCTGCGGGCCCGCAGGCTCGTGCCCTAGGACCGCGCTCAGGCGAACGGCAGAGGCTGGGTCAACTCGTCGTAGACGCTGAGGACTTGGGCGACGGTCTCGTCCTCGGTGGGCCAGGTGGACGCCTGCCGGATGCCCTTCTCGCGGAGGATCTCCTGGCGTTCGGGGTCGCGCAGCAGACGGGTGACCGCGTCGGAGAGGGCCTTCGCATCGCCGTAGGGCACGAGTTCGGCGGCGTCGCCGACGAGTTCGGGGATGCCGCCGACGGCGGTGGCGACGAGCGGGACGCGGGCGTGGAGGGCCTCCTGGGCGATCACCGAGCGGGACTCCCAGCTGCTGGGCAGGAGCGCGAGGTCGGCGGCGGCGAGCAGTTCGCCCACGTCGTCGCGGCTGCCGACGAGCCGGACCGGCAGTTCCTCGTCCTCGATCCGCCGCTGCAGCTCGGCCCGCAGCGGCCCCTCCCCCGCGATCACGAGCAGCGGTGTCGGATCGAGGCGGCACCAGCCGCGCGAGGCGTCCAGGAGGGTGTCGTAGCCGCGCTGCCGGTCGAGCGAGCCGACGGCGACGAGCAACGGGCGGGCGGTGGCGCCGAGTTCGGCGCGCAGCTTGGGGCGCAGCCGGTCCGGATCCTCGTACTCGACGGCCCGGCGCGACCCCGGCAGCGCGACGGCGGCGAGCCGCGCGTCACGGGCGCCGGTCCGGCGCGCCCTGTCGACGAGATCGGACGTGGCCCCGAGCACCACGACGGCGGCCTTGACGACCCGCCGCTCCAGCAGCCGCAGCAGATGGGCGCGTGCTCCTTCGGCGTGGGCGCGGTCGTGCCAGGTGACCACGAGGGGCGTACGACGGCCGCTGAGCGCGAGGACGGCGCGGAAGGAGGCGTGCAGTCCGTGCGCGTGCACCAGGTCGGCGTCAGCGCAGGCGGCTCGCAGCGCGGCCACGGAGGACGGGTCGCTGCTGCGCGGGACGTGCACGTGTTCGGCTCCGGCACCCGTGAAGTCGTAGGTGTGATCCGCCTCGACGGGGGCGCACACCGTGACCCGCACGCCCCGCGCGACGAGCCCGGAGGCCAGGGAGCGCACATGCGCGCTGCTGGCGGCGTTGCCCCCGCCGAGCACCTGCACGGTGCGCAGCGGCGACTGGCCGTGCGGTGAGTGGCTGCTCACGGGGGTCACGTGGCCGGGGCTCCTGGTTCGGCGACGGGCGGTCACGAAGAAAGTACAGAAGGATCGTGCGGTGGGGGTGTACCGCACGCTTCCTACGCGTTCCAACTCAAGGATGCCAGTACGTACGGGTGTTCCGGCAACGCGGAAAAGCCCGGAGGCCGTGCGGGAGGGCAACACGGGCCGGGCATGTCACCCGTACGAGTGAGGAGCGCGCGCCTCCTGAACGGCGCGCCCGCCCTAGCCGTCCGCCCGTGCCGTCGCCAGCAGCTCCTCCGCGTGGGCCCGGGCCGTCTCCGAGTCCTCCTGGCCCGCCAGCATCCGGGACAACTCCCGTACCCGGTCCTCGCCTTCGAGGACCTTCACGCCCGAGCGGGTCACGGACCCGTCGTTGGTCTTCTCGACCAGCAGCTGCCGGTCGGCGAAGGCGGCGACCTGGGGCAGGTGGGTGACGACGACGACCTGCGCGGTCTTCGCGAGCTTCGCGAGCCGCCGTCCGATCTCGACCGCCGCCTTGCCGCCGACACCGGCGTCGACCTCGTCGAATAGGTACGTCGGCACGGGATCCGTGCCCGCGAACACGACCTCCACGGCCAGCATCACGCGCGACAGCTCACCGCCGGACGCACCCTTGGCGATGGGCCGCGGCGGAGCACCGGGATGCGGGGCGAGCAGCAGCTCGACCTCGTCGACGCCCGAGGGGCCGTAGGCGACCGTGCGCCCGCCGACCTCGACTCCCTCCGGGTCCTCGGTCTGCCGGATCTCGAACGACACGCGCGCGTGCGGCATCGCGAGGGAGGCGAGTTCGGCGGTGACCGCCGCCGCGAACCGCTCGGCGGCCTCCGTCCGCGCGTCGGTCAACGCCTGCGCGAGACCCCCCAGTTCGCCCCGCAGCGCGTCCCGCTCGGCGGTCAGCTCGTCGATCCGCTCGTCGTCGCCGTCAAGTTCGGTCAGCCGCGCGGCGCCCTGCTCGGCGTAGGCGAGCACGGCCGCGATGTCCTGCCCGTACTTCCGCGTGAGCCCGTTGAGAGCGGCCCGCCGCTCCTCCACGGCGGCCAGCCGCAGCGGATCCGCGTCCAGGTCGTCGGCGTAGCCCGCCAGCTCCCCCGCCACATCGCCCAGCAGGATACCGATCTCACCGATCCGGTCGGTGAGCGAGGCCAGCGCCGAGTCGTGCGACCGCACGGCCTCCAGGGCCCGCTGCGCACCCGCGACGAGGGTCGCCGCGTCGATGCCCTCGGGGTCCTCGGGGTTGCCGGCGAGCGCGGCATGGGCGACCGTCGCGGCGGACGCCAGCGCCTCCGCGTGCCCGAGCCGCTCGGCCTCGGCGGCGAGCTCGACGTCCTCCCCGGCACGCGGCTCCACGCCCGCGATCTCGTCGAGGCCGTAGCGCAGCAGGTCGGCTTCCTGGGCCCGCTCACGCGCGCGCGTGGTGATCTCGTCCAGCTCGACGGCGACGGCCCGCAGCCGCCGGTACGCCTCCGCGTACTTGGCCAGCGGCCCGGTGACGGCGTCCCCGGCATACCGGTCGAGCGCCTGCCGCTGCCGGGACTGTTTCAACAGCCCCTGCTGATCGGTCTGTCCGTGCACCGCGACCAGTTCGTCCGCCAGCTCCGCGAGCACGCCCACCGGCACGGAACGGCCGCCCAGGTGGGCCCGGGAGCGCCCTTCGGCGGAAACGGTACGGCTGATGAGCAGCGTCCCGTCGTCCAGCTCGGCACCGGCCTCCTCGGCGCGCAGCACGGCGGAGCCGCCCGGAGGGACGGAGATCCGCCCCTCCACGACCGCGTTCTTCGCCCCGATCCGCACCAGCGCCGGGTCAGCCCGGCCCCCGAGCAACAACCCGAGACTGGTGACGACCATGGTCTTGCCCGCACCCGTCTCACCCGTGACAGCGGTGAACCCCGGCGACAGCTCGACGACAGCGTCGTCAATGACTCCGAGCGACCGTATCCGCATCTCTTCCAGCACGGTGAAGACCTTACGAGGTAGGGCGGGAGAAGCGCGAGGCACCCTGTCACCCGGGGGAGTGTCCCCACGCACTCGTGCTACTGAGGAGCCCCCCGCCACCCCGAGACAGGCAGAGCGAACTTGGCGACAAGCCGATCGGTGAACGACGCATGGTGTAGTCGGGCAAGCCGCACAGGCACAGCGCCCCTACGTACCTCGACCCGGGCCCCGGCAGGCAGTTCGACAGTCCGCCGCCCGTCGCACCACAAGACCCCCGGAGGGATGTGCGGCAGCACCTCGACGGCAAGCACCGAATCCGGCGACGTGACCAACGGCTTCGCGAACAGCGCATGCGCACTGATCGGCACCATCAGCAACGCCTCCACCTCGGGCCACACCACAGGCCCACCCGCGGAGAACGCATAGGCCGTGGACCCGGTGGGCGTGGCACAGACGATCCCGTCGCACCCGAACCCCGTCACCGGGCGCCCGTCGATCTCCAGCACGACTTCCAGGAGCTTCTCGGCGCCGGCCTTCTGCACCGCCGCCTCGTTCAGCGCCCAGTCCGTGTGCACGATGTTGCCGTTCTTGTGCACGACGACATCGACGGTCATCCGCTCCTCGACCTCGTAGGCCCGGGTGACCACCCGGTCCACGACCTTGTCGAGATCGTCCCGCTCGGCCTCCGCGAGGAATCCCACGCTGCCGAGGTTGACGCCGAGCATCGGAACTCCGGACGCCCGCGCGAACTCCGCGCCGCGCAGCAGCGTGCCGTCACCGCCGAGGACGATGAGCAGTTCGCAGCCCTCAAGGCACTGCGGGGTGGCCTCGGTGACCGTCTCCACCTCGTCGGGCAGCGGCAGGTCGCGTGCCTCGTACTCCAGGACGCGCACCCCGATGCCGGACTGCAGGAGCCCCTTGACCACCAGTTCGGCACTCCGGATCGCCGCGGGGCGACCCGTGTGCGCGAGGAGGAAAACAGTACGAGCTCGGTTCTGTGTCAACGCGGCCCCTCCGCCACTGCACGGTCAACATCGGCCGGGTCCAGTTCGGGTGCCCCGGCCCGCAGCCACAGAAAGTACTCGACATTCCCGGACGGTCCGGGCAGCGGGCTGGCCGTCACGCCCCGCACCCCGAGCCCCAGTTCGGCGGCCCGCCGGGCGACTCCGCGCACGGCCTCGGCCCGTAGTTCCGGGCTGCGTACGACACCGCCGCTCCCCAGCCGTTCCTTCCCCACCTCGAACTGCGGCTTGACCATCATCACCAGGTCCGCGTCCGGCTTCGTGCACCGCACCAGGGCGGGCAGCACCAGCCCGAGCGGGATGAAGGACAGATCCCCCACGACAAGATCCACAGGCTCCCCATCGATCGCTTCAAGCGTCAACTCGCGTACGTTCGTACGGTCCTTGACGGTGACGCGTTCATCGCTCTGCAGAGACCACGCGAGTTGTCCGTACCCGACGTCGACCGCCACGACCTGCGCGGCACCCGCCCGCAGCAGCACATCGGTGAAGCCTCCGGTGGACGCGCCGGCGTCCAGCGCCCGCCGCCCCTCGACCGCGAGCCCCTGCGGCACGAAGACCTCCAGGGCACCCGCGAGCTTGTGGCCGCCCCTCGACACGTAGTCGGGGTCGTCGTCATCCGCCACGACGACGATGGCCGCCGCCGTCTCCACCTGGGTGGCGGGCTTGGTCGCGACGGTCCTGCCGACGGTGACCCGCCCTGCGGCGATCAACTGGCTCGCGTGCTCCCGAGAGCGCGCGAGCTTCCGCCGCACCAGCTCGGCGTCGAGACGGCGGCGTGCCACTCCTGCCACGTTCGGTTCAGCTCCTATTGCCATACGTCAATCGATGGGGGTGATCCGAAGGATCTCATTGTGGGGTGGTGGTCGGGTGACGGGTGGGAGCCGGAGGTCCCGGGCGGGCGTCGAGCGCGGTGAGCGCGTCGCGCAGCCCCCGGTGTACATCCTCGTACACCTCGACATGGCCGTCCGTGGCGAGGTGGTCGGTGTCCGCAAGCCGCCCGAGCTGAGCGTCGACGTCGGCGTTGCCGCTCGGGGTGCGGTCCACGTTCAGCGGGGCGGGGGCGGCGGGGTCGTACGTGGGCTCCGCCTCCGGTACGGCCTCGGCCGGGGTCCCGGCCTCGGCCTCGGGAACTGAGTCGCTCATGCCCAGACGCTACCCCGAAGGCCTGGGGTACCGTCGATCACGATGGCAACGATCCAGGAGTGCCGCGCCGCACTCGAGAAACTCTCGGACAACATGCAGAAGGCCGACGGCAATGTCCGCGCCGCCGCGGCCATGGACCGTTCGGTCAGCTGCCGGATCACCGATCTCGACGTCACCTTCGTCGGCCGGCTGACCGGCGGCCGGATCGTTGTGGACGAGACCGTGGAGGGCCTTCCGCCGGAGAAGGCCCAGATCAGGCTGACCATGGCCGGCGACGAGCTGGTGGCCATGGTCAACGGAGGCCTGAACTTCGCGAAGGCCTGGGGCTCGGGCCGGGTGAAGCTGGAGGCCAACGTGTTCGACCTGTTCCGCCTCAGGAAGCTTCTGTAGCGGCCACCTTTTGGTGGTCGGTCCGCGCCCGTGCCCTGCGCGCCGCCGGCACCACCAGTGGCGTCCCCGTCTCCGGGTCGTCGATGACCTGGCAGCGCAGCCCGAAGACCTCCTCGACCAGCTCGGCCGTGACGATGTCGTTCGGCGCGCCCTCCGCGATGACCGCGCCCTCCCGCAGTGCGATGAGGTGAGTGGCGTACCGGGCCGCGTGGTTGAGGTCGTGCAGCACCGCAACCAGCGTGCGGCCCTGCTCCTCGTGCAGTTCGGCGCAGAGGTCGAGGACGTCGATCTGGTGCTGGATGTCCAGATAGGTGGTCGGCTCGTCGAGCAGCAGCAGGGGCGTCTGCTGGGCCAGCGCCATGGCGATCCACACGCGTTGCCGCTGCCCGCCGGAGAGTTCGTCGACATAGCGGTCGGCGAGTTCGGCGACACCGGTCTGTGCCATCGACTCCTGTACGACCCGTTCGTCCTCCTGGGACCACTGGCGCAGGAGGCCCTGGTGCGGGTACCGGCCGCGGCCCACGAGGTCGCCGACAGTGATCCCGTCGGGCGCGATGGACGACTGCGGCAGCAGGCCGAGCGTCCGCGCTACCTTCTTCGCCGGCATCGACTGGATGACCTGCCCGTCGAGCAGCACCCGGCCCTCGCTCGGCTTCAGCATCCGCGACAGGGCCCGCAGCAGCGTGGACTTGCCGCACGCGTTCGGGCCGACGATCACGGTGAAGGAGTTGTCTGGGATCTCCACCGACAACTCGCGGGCGATGACGCGCTGGTCGTAGGCGAGGGTGACGTTCTCGGCGGACAGGCGCTTCACGGTGCTCCTTCGGTTGTTCAGCCCGCTGCTTAGGCCGCACTGGTTGCTCTGGTTGCTCATATCCGGCCCGCCCTGCGCTCGGTGACCAGGAGCCACAGCAGGTAGACCCCGCCGAGGACTCCGGTGACCACGCCCACGGGCAACTGGTCGGCGCCGAAGGCCCGTTGAGAGGCCCAGTCGGCGGTGACCAGCAGGGTGGCGCCCATGCACAGCGAGGGCACCAGGTTCGGGCCCGGCGAGCGGGTCAGCCGCCGGGCGAGCTGCGGCGCCGTGAGGGCGACGAAGCCGACGGGTCCCGCGGCGGCGGTCGCGGCGGCGGTGAGCAGCACGGCGGCCACCATCAGCAGCAGCCGCACCCGCTCGACCCGCACCCCGAGGGCGTACGACACGTCGTCGCCCATCTCCATCATCCGCAGCCCGCGCGCGTTGGCGAGGACGAGCGGCAGCAGCACGGCGCACAGGCCGAGCAGCGGCCAGACCTGGGTCCAGTCACGGCCGTTGAGGGAGCCGGTCATCCACACGACCGCGCGGGCGGCATCGACGAGGTCGGCCTTGGTGAGCAGATAGCCGTTGACCGCGGTGACGACGGCCGAGACGCCGATGCCGACCAGGACGAGGCGGTATCCGTGCACCCCCTGCTTCCAGGCGAGCAGATAGATCGCAAGCCCGGTCACCAGACCGCCGACGAGCGCCCCGAGGGTGACGGCGGTCGCGCTGCCGGAGAACAGCACGATCATGACGAGCGCCCCGGCCGTCGACCCCTGTGAGAGGCCGAGGACGTCCGGACTGCCCAGCGGATTGCGGGAGATGGACTGGAAGAGCGCACCTCCGAGCCCGAGCGAGGACCCGACCAGCAGCCCGACGAGGACCCGGGGCAGCCGCAGCTCGTTGACGATGAACTCCTGGCCCGCGTCACCGCCCCCGAACAGCGTCCTGAGGACGTCACCGGCCGGGATCGGGAAGTCGCCGGTACCGGTCAGCACGACACTCGCGGCGAGCGCGCAGACCAGGAGAAGGACGACGACGGTGACGGCACGGAGGTCGAGACGGAGGGAGAGACCGCCGGTACGTACGGCCTTGGTACGAAGCACTCGAGTGGGTGTGGCCTTCACAGCTGGGCCGTCCTCCGCCGTCGTACGAGAAAGATGAAGACCGGACCGCCGATGACCGCGGTGACGATGCCGACCTGCAGCTCCGCGGGCCGCGCGATCAGCCGGCCGAGCACGTCGGCGCCGAGCAGCAGCACGGGCGACAGGATCGTCGCGTACGGCAGGATCCAGCGCAGGTCGGGGCCGGCGAAGGAGCGCACCACGTGCGGCACCATCAGGCCGACGAACACGATCGGTCCGCAGGCTGCGGTCGCGGCCCCGCACAGCACGGTCGCGGAGAGCATGGCGAGCGCCCGGGTCCGGTTGAGGTCGGCGCCGAGGGCGCGGGCTGTGTCGTCGCCCATCGCCACCGCGTTCAGCGGCCGGGCCATGAGCAGCGAGACGACCGTGCCGACCGCGAGGAACGGCGCGACCTGGGTGATGGTCGAGCCGGTGGCCGAGGCCAGTGAACCGACCGTCCAGAAGCGCATCTTGGAGAGCGCCGCGTCGTCCATGATCATGACGGCCTGGAGATAGCCGTAGAGCGCGGCGCTGATCGCGGTGCCGGCGAGGGCGAGGCGCACGGGGGTGGCACCCCGGCTGCCGCCGAGGAACCAGACCAGCGCGCCGACCACCGCCGCGCCCGCGAAGGCGAACCAGACATAGCCGCTCAGCGAGGTGACACCGAAATACGTGATGGCGGTGACGACCGCGGCCGAGGCGCCGGCGTTGATGCCGAGCAGCCCCGGGTCCGCGAGCGGGTTGCGGGTGAGCGCCTGGAGGACGGCCCCGGAGAGGCCGAGCGCGGCACCGGCGAGCAGTCCGAGAACCGTACGGGAGATCCGGTCGCCGACGACGACGTCCGCGTACGTCCCCGAGTCATGGAACAGGCCGTGCCACACATCCCCCAACGGCAGAGATTTCGCGCCGATCGCGACGCTCGCCAGGGCGACGAGCAGCAGGAGCGCCACGGAGACGAAGAGCCCAAGGACTCGTACCGCCCGGCGGGTTGGGGGCGCGGGGGCGGTCTCCGCGCGCTCTTCTGGGGGACTGTCGACCAACACGAGGTTAGGTTAGCCTACCCTCGCACACCCCTTCGCGGTCGAGTCGGGCTCACAACCCCAGCCGCGCCAGCGCCTTCTCCGCGTCGAGCACGCAGGAGCCGTCCCCCGCCGCCGTCCAGGCCGCCGCGCAGAGCGCCCGGAGTCCGTCCAAGGGCTCGCCCTCACCGTCGAGTTCCAGCCGCTCCCGACCCGCCGTCGCCGTCCAACCCCCGCACCGGAAGCCGTCTCCCGCCCCGGTGACCTCGGGCTGCCCGGTGAGCATGCCCCGCAGATCAGCGTCGACATACGTCGGCCGGTGCTGCGGCGGCGCGGCAAGGAGCTGCGCTCCGTCTGTCACACCCGTCAGAACAAGCAGCGAGTCGACCTCCCCGTTGAACGCCCCCTCGATGTCCGTGTCCAGCCGGTCCCCCACCACCAACGGCCGCTCGGCGCCCGTCCGCAGGATCGTCTCCTTGTGCATGGGCGGCAACGGCTTCCCCGCCACCTGCGGCTCGGCCCCGGTCGCTATCCGTACGACCTCCACCGCGGCGCCGTTGCCCGGCGCGATGCCGCGCGCGCTCGGGATCGTCAGATCGGTGTTGGACGCGAACCACGGCACCCCGCGCGCGATCGCGTAGCAGGCCTCCGCGAACCTGGACCACACCAGGTCAGGCCCGCCGTAACCCTGCACCACCGCCACCGGGTCGTCGTCGGCCGAGTCGACGGGCTCAAGTCCGCGCTCGCGCAGCGCGACCCGCAGTCCCTCCCCGCCGATCACCAGCACCCGGGCACCGGCCGGCACCTGCTCGCTGATCAGCCGGGCGACGGCCTGCGCGGAGGTGATGACGTCGTCCGCGCCGGTCGGTATCCCCAGCTCGGTGAGATGCTCGGCCACCGCGTCCGGCGTCCGCAGCGCGTTGTTGGTGACATAGGCGAGACGCATCCCGCCCGCGCGGGCGGTGGCGAGCGAGTCGACGGCATGAGCGATCGCGTTGCCCCCCGCGTACACCACCCCGTCGAGGTCGAGCAGCGCCGTGTCGTACGCCTCGCTCAGGGCCCGGCCACTGCCCTCGGGACTCGTCCTGACGCTCTGGCTCATTCCACATCGCTCCTCGTTCGATCGCTTTCACCCGATGATCCCGCACGCCACTGACACACGTACGATGCCGGGATGAACACCGCAGGTCACTCGGAAGCAACGGAGCGCCGAGGCCTGGAACTCACCCCGTTCCGAGGCCTCCGCTACGACCCAGACCTGGTCGGCAGCCTGGCCGCCGTGACGTCCCCACCGTACGACGTCGTCGTACGCCCCGACGGTCTGCACCACCTCCAGGATGCCGACCCGCACAACATCGTCCGCCTGATCCTCCCGCAGGCCGTCACCCCCAGTGCCCGCAACGAACAGGCCGCCGACACCCTGCACCGCTGGCTCTCCGAGGGAGTCCTCACCACCGACCCCGAGCCAGGCCTGTACGTCTACGAACAGCACGACGGCAACGGCCTGTTGCAGCGCGGCGTCATCGGCGCCCTGCGTCTGACGGACCCGTCGGAGGGCGTGGTCCTGCCGCACGAGGACGTCATGCCGCATGTGATCGCGGACCGCGCGGCCCTCATGCGGGCCACCTCCGCCAACCTCGAACCCCTGCTCCTCACCTACCGGGGCAACGGCTCACCGGCGGACACGACGACGATCGTCGAGCGCATCGCCGAGCAGCCCCCACTGCTCTCGACGACCACGGAGGACGGCTACAGCCACCGCCTCTGGGCGGTCACCGACCCCACCGACCTGACCCGCATCCAGACGGACCTGTCCCACCACCAGGCCCTCATCGCCGACGGCCACCACCGCTGGGCGACCTACCGACGTCTACGCGCGGAGCACCCCTCCCCCAGCCCTTGGGACTACGGCCTGGTCCTCCTCGTCGACACCGCCCGCTACCCGCTCCGCGTCCGCGCGATCCACCGCCTCCTGCACGGCGTCCCGGTCGCCGACGCCCTGGCCGCCCTCGACGGCCTGTTCCGCGTCCAGCACCTGGAAGTGCCCCTACCGGAAGCCCTGGAGGCCCTCGCCGACGCGGCCTGTGCGGGCAACGCCTTCCTCCTCGCCGGCGACGGCACCTTCCATCTGGTCGACCGCCCGGATCCGGACCTCCTGGCCCGTACGATCCCCGCCGACCGCCCCGCCGCCTGGCGCACCCTGGACGCCACGGTCCTGCACGCCACCCTCCTGGACCACGTCTGGCTCATCCCCGAGGACGACCCGGCCCACATCGCCTACATCCACGACACCACCGCCACCGTCAGCAAGGCCGAACGCGACGGCGGTACGGCCGTGCTGATGCACCCCGTGCGCGAGGAGGTCGTACGCGACCTGGCCCGCCAGGGCGTCACGATGCCCCGCAAGTCCACGTCCTTCGGCCCGAAGCCTGCGTCGGGGCTGGTGCTGCGCGCACTGGAGCCCTGAGACACCGGGAACGCGAAAAGGGCGGGACCCCGGTGCCGGGGTCCCGCCCTCTCGTCATTGCTGACGTGCGTTGCCGTCAGTCCTTGTCGTCGGCCTTGTCGTCATCCTTGACCTCGACGACAGGCTCGGCCACGGGCTCCTCGTCCTCGTCGTCTTCGATGTCGTCGTCTTCGTCGTCGACGTCCACCTCGTCGGCTACGGAGGCCTCCGCGTGGGGCTCGACCTCGTCGTCGATCTCGGAGTCGGCATCGGAGTCGGCATCGGTGTCGGTGTCGGTCTCGTCCTCGTCGGCCTCGTCGTCCTCGACCTCGACGAACGCGTCGACGAACTCGACACCGTCCATCTCGGCGAGCCGGTCCGACGCGTCCGTGCTGCCGTCCTTGTCGGACTCCACTGCCTTGGCGAACCACTCCCGCGCCTCGTCCTCACGCCCGGCGGCGAGCAGGGCATCGGCGTAGGCGTACCGCAGTCGCGCGGTCCACGGCTGCACGGTGTTCGAGGCCAACTCGGGGCTCTGCAATGTGACGATGGCCGCGTCGAGCTGGTCCATGTCACGCCGGGCGCCGGCCGCGACGAGCCGCATCTCGACCTGCCCTGCCTTGTCGAGCTTGTGCACCTCAGGGGCCCCGGCCATCTCCAGCGCCTTCTCCGGCCGCCCGAGCCCACGCTCGCAGTCGGCCATCACGGGCCACAGATCCACGCTGCCGGTCATCCGCCGCGCGGCCCTGAACTCTGCCAACGCCTCGCTGTACTTCTGGTTCGCGTACGCGGCGAACCCTGCCGCCTCACGTACGGCGGCGACGCGCGACGCCAACCGCAGGGCGATCTTGGAGTAGGCGTAGGCACCCTCGGGGTCCTCGTCGATGAGCCGGGCGACCATCACCAGGTTCTTCGACACGTCCTCCGCGAGCCCCTTCGGCAGGCTCAGCAGCTCCTGGCGTACGTCCTTGTCGATCTCATCGCCCGTGACGTCCTCGGGGATCGGCAGCCGCTTGATCGGCTCCCGCTCGCGGTCACGCTCCCGGTCGTCCCGGAACCGGCCGCCACCGCGCCTGTCGTCGCCCCCGTCCCTGCGGTCATCACGGCGGGGGTAGCCGCCACGGTCGTCGTCGCGCCGGAACGCCGGACGGTCACCACGGCTGTCGTCGCGCCGGAAACCACCGGGACGCCCACCGCGCTCGCCACCACGGTCATCACGACGAGGACCGGCCGGACGGTCGTCGCGGCGGGGGGCGGCGGAACGGTCGTCGCGGCGGGGGTAACTGCCGCGCTCACCGCGGTCGTCGTCACGGCGGAAGGCCGGACGCTCGCCCCGGTTGTCACGGTCGTCGCGACGGAACGGCGGACGCTCACCACGGTTGTCATCACGACGGAAGGGCGGACGCTCACCCCGGCTGTCATCACGACGGGGACCGGCCGGACGGTCGTCGCGACGGGGGTAACTGCCACGGTCACCGCGGTCGTCATCCCGCCGGAAAGCGGGACGGTCGCCGTCACGGCGGTCGTCCCTACGGTCATCACGGCGGAAGGGCGGACGCTCGCCGCCCCGGTTGTCGCTTCGGTCGTCGCGTCGGAACGCGGGACGCTCACCACGGCTGTCGTCACGGCGGAAACCACCGGGACGCCCACCGCGCTCGCCACCACGGTCATCACGACGAGGACCAGCGGGACGGTCGTCACGACGCGGACCCGCAGGCCGGTCATCGCGACGCGGGCCGGCGGAACGGTCGTCCCGCCCACGGAACCCACCGCGATCGCCACCACCGCTACCACCACGATCGTCACGGCGAGGGTAGCTGCCGCGCTCACCGCGGTCGTCGTCACGGCGGAAGGCCGGACGCTCGCCGCGGTTGTCACGGTCGTCGCGACGGAACGGCGGACGCTCACCGCGACTGTCGTCACGACGGAAACCACCACCGCCACCGCGATTGTCATCCCGTCGGAACGGCGGACGCTCACCCCGACTGTCATCGCGCCGGAAGCCACCGCGATCGCCACGGTTGTCGTCGCGACGCTCGCCGCCACGGTTGTCGCTTCGGTCGTCGCGTCGGAACGCGGGACGCTCACCACGGCTGTCGTCACGGCGGAAACCACCGGGACGCCCACCGCGCTCGCCACCACGGTCATCACGACGAGGACCAGCGGGACGGTCGTCACGACGCGGACCCGCAGGCCGGTCATCGCGACGCGGGCCGGCGGAACGGTCGTCCCGCCCACGGAACCCACCGCGATCGCCACCACCGCTACCACCACGGTCGTCACGGCGAGGGGCACCGCCACGGTTGTCGTTACCACGATCGTTGCTACGACTCGGGCCTCCGCGGTACCCGGCACGGTCGCCGCGGTCACCACTGTCCCGTCGCCGCTCGTCGCGCTCCGGTCGGTCCTCGGGAGAGTTGGTGGACATCGGTGACTCCTGTCTTCGGTACCGCAAGTCATTCTCGCGCAGCCAAGTACTCGGCGCGCTCCGGGCTGCGCTTGTGCTCAAAACAAGAAAAAAGAAAGGACCCCTGGTCCCAGCGTGAACGCTGGGACCAGGGGTCCTCCAAAGATTGTTCGGCGGCGTCCTACTCTCCCACAGGGTCCCCCCTGCAGTACCATCGGCGCTGTAAGGCTTAGCTTCCGGGTTCGGAATGTAACCGGGCGT
>NZ_JBFAJD010000047.1:0-68190 GCF_040655035.1 Streptomyces sp. NPDC050549 | reverse complement strand
ACCGGGCACCCAGCGCAAGATCACGGTCTTCCTGGACTTCCTCGCCCAGTGGTTCGCGGAGAACCCGATCCCCACGATCGGGAGTTGACGTCGGCCTCGTACGAAACCTCGTCGGATCGAGCCGCAAAGAAGCTCTCCCACGGTTGTCGATGATGTGCTTGGCAGGCTGTCCGGTGGCCGCCAGGCGTGCTCTCGTCAGTGTCTTGGGGCTGTAGCCAAGTCGGTCGGCGCACTCCTCTGCGCGGCGAGTGGCGGCCAGGAGCGCTCCAGTTCGGCGCGGAAGCCGGCTTACACGTCGTTGCCGCGTTGCCGTGGATCGTGACAACGCCTTCCGTCAGGTCGGCGGCGCTCTGGGACCGGCGGTTCCGGGGGTCCTGCTCACGGCCAGAGCTCTCCACACCCTCCCAGGCCACCTCGCCGCCGACGGGACGGGAGGGCCCCAGCAGGGCATCGTCTCGGCGGTGGACGCAGGCGAAGTGGGCGCGGTCACCCAGATGAACCTGGGTGCGGACACCGGCCAGACCCTCGGCGCGCCGGGTTTCCCTGCTTGGTCATGGCTGTGGCACTGATGCTGATCGCCGCACTGCGCCCCGTTGTTCTGTCGCGTCGTCCCGGAGAGACGAAGGTCAGCCCAGCCCAGAGTCAGACGGCAGTCGCTCCGAGGCCGGCGTCGGCTCCGAACGGTAGCGCTGACGACGCTCGTGAGGACTCATCCAATGAGGTGGCTCCGGCATCGGCGGTGCCTGACCACCGCGTCAAGTGACAGAGTGGCTACGGCGATCCAGCGCGATGAAGATCGGCCGCTCCTCGCCCAATGTCATGGGGGATCGTTGGACCCGACCGGATCATCCGGCTGGGGCCAATCGAGCAGGTCGACATGCCGACCATCGATGTCCGCCCCTTGTTCCTCCTGGTCTTCATCGACGCCGAACTACATCGAGGCCAACCAACGCGGCGTCAAACGCCTTGGGCCGCCACGTGGCCGAGGGTCTCGACGACTTCGGCGTCCGGGAGAACAAATGGCGGGCGACCTGCGCTGCGGGTATTCCGACGTCCTGTGCGGGCGACGGCTCGCTTGCTGAGAGAGAGTCAAGCCCTTTGTGCGGCTGTCGTTCGCGCGCCGACGAGGTGGTCGACGACATTGCCGACCCCGGGATCACGTCGTTGAGGCAGGTGGGGGAACGTTCGATGATTGAGCCTTGGCCGGACGATCGGGGTTCGCTGAGATTGCTGCCTGTGTGTCCACCGGAGGGGCGGCGGGTCGCCGGAATGTGGTGTGCGCGCGGCGCAGGAAGGCGCGGGTGGCGGGACTGGCAGGTCCGTCAGCCTGCCACGCAAGGGCAATGGGACTGCGTAGCTGCGGTCCGGTGATCATCATCGAGTGGGCCTGGACGGGGAATCGGGGCCGGGGTACTACACCAATGCCCAGTCCTTGCCGGGCGAGTTGGACGACCACGGAGGGCTCGGTGGCTTCGCAGATGACCTGAGGATGCAGGCTTGCCGCAGCGCATGCGGCGTCGAGGCTGGTCCGTACGCCAGTGCCCCGGTACAAGGTGATCAGGGGGTGTTTCGTCAGGGCCGCCAGAGAGATCGTGTCGCGGTCGGCGAGCGGATGGCCGGGGCCGACGACGGCGACGAGCGGTTCGTCGAAGATCACCAGAGCGCCGATCCCGGACGGGGTTTCGCGGCCGAGGCCGATCAGGGCGACATCGCACTGTCTGGCCCGAAGCCGGTCTATCAGGTCGTCGGAATTACCCACGGTCATGGAGATTTCCACATGCGGATGGTCCGCATGGAATGTGGTCAGGAGCACGGACAGGTCGGCCTGTGCGGCGGAAGTGGTGCCGATAGTGCCGATGGCCAGGTGGCCGCGCAACAGCCCGGTGAGTTCGTCCACGGCGTGCCTGGCGGCCGCAGCCGCGTCCAGTGCGGCCCGCGCGTAGGGCAGCACCGCCGCGCCGGCGTCGGTGAGCCGAACGCTTCGCCCGGACCGGTCCAACAGCGGCTGCCCGAACTCGCGTTCCAGTCGGCGGATCTGCGCGCTCACACCGGATTGTGCGATGTGGAGGCGCTCCGCGGCGCGGGTGAAATTGGCCTCCTCCGCCACCGCGACGAAGTAGGCGAGCTGGCGGAGTTCCATAACGGATGATGCTAGCAACGAGCAAAACTTGCTGTTGGACGTCTGATTGGCCGAGCCCGCAGGGTGGGCGTATGCCATCTGCCGATCGATCTCGTTCCCGTAATCCCTGGTGGGCTCTCGCCGCTGTGTCGGCCGGGCTCTCCCTCGCGGTGCTTTCCACAACGGTGGTCAGCGTTGCCCTGCCGTACCTGGGTAGGGATCTGGGTGGCAGCGCCACTGGTCTGGAATGGGTGGTTGACGCCTACGTGGTGGTCTATGCCAGCATGCTGGCGCCCGGCGGAGTCCTCGGTGACCGGTGGGGCCGCAAGGGATTGTTCCTTGCCGGGGTGGCATTGTTTGCGGTCGGTTCTGCGATCACCGGGCTGGCGCCGTCGATGGCGGTGCTGCTGGCTGGCCGGGTGATCCAGGGCCTGGGACCGGCATTGCTGGTGCCGGGCAGTCTGACCATCATCCGCGCTGTGTTCGACGACCCACGCCGCCGCGCGACCGCGATCGGGCTGTGGTCGACCTGTGCCGGGCTGGCGATGGCCGCCGGCCCGCCATTGGGTGGGTTGATCGTGGCTGGGTTGGGCTGGCGGTGGGTGTTCCTGCTCAACGTGCCGTTGGCCGGACTGGTCTTCGTGCTGGGCGTGGTCTCCGTGCCCAGGTTGCCGCGCGCTGAGGCGCAGGACCGCTTTGACGTGCTGGGGGCGGCGCTGGTGGTATTCGCGCTGGCCGCACTTGCATTCGGTGTAATCACCGCCCAGGACCGCGGATGGACTGCCCCACTGGTCTGGACCGTGTTCGTGGCCGGCCTGCTGGCCCTGGCCGGATTCGTCAGACGGCAACTGCGCCAGCCCCGGCCACTGGTGGATGTCCGCCTGTTCCGCTCACGCGCTTTCACCGCCGCGAACCTGGCCGCGTTCGTAGTGTTCTTCACCTTCATCGGCGGAATCGTCTATTTCACCGCGTACGTCCAGCAGGCCCGGGGCGCGTCCCCCATCAATGCCGGACTGAATATCGTCCCCATGGGCATCGCCTATGCGCTGGGCTCCGGAGCCTCCGGGCGGCTGGTCGGGCGGATCGGCGAACGCTGGCCACTGGTTCTCGGCCTCGCTGTGGCCGGTGTGTCGGCGCTCGGCCTGCTGCGGCTTGACGTCACCTCCCCGTACAGCGCGATCTGGTGGAACTTCGCGCTGCTCGGCGCTGGCATCGGGCTGTGCGGCACCCCCATGAACACCATCGCCATGTCCGCCGTCGACGCCAAGCGTGCAGGCATGGCCTCGGCCATCATCAACACGCTGCGGCAAGTCGGCCAGGTGTTCGGCGTAGCTGTGCTGGGGGCTCTCGTCTATGGAGCGGTACCCGGTGGACATGTGCGCACCACCGCCGACCGCGCCCGATTCGTCACCGGCCTGCACCATGCCCTATGGGTGTCCGGCCTGGCCCTGCTTGCCACCGCAGCGATATGCGCGGCCCTGTTGTTCAGCCGTGTTGGAGCCCCAGAACCAACAGCGTCCACAAGTGCGCCCAGCATCCCCACGCTGTCACGACGCGCACATCAGCCACCGCGAGGGTAAGAGGTCGTTGAGTTCGATCTTCATCGGTTCGTGATCGCTCGACCGTGGGACTGATCTGCGTGTGAGCTAACCATTCGCCATGTGCATGCGGGCATGCGGACCGAAGACCGTGTTCGAGCGACTTGTCGGACGAGTACTGCGCGTCGGTCGAGCCGATGAACTTCCTGCTGTCCTTCGGCATGGTGACGAGCGACCACAAGCTTCCGCTGACGGTCGGCCTGTACAGCCTGCTGCGCCACGGCGCCAACCAGGCATCCCTGTACTCACCGGTGATCACCCGCACATCGCTGTCCGTCGTCCCCGTCATCGCGCTCTTCCTGTCCTTGCGGCGGTGCTGGCGTATCGACCTGGTGACCGGTGGCCTGAAGTAGGCCGACGTACCGGTGTCGTGACGACAAGGGCCGGCTCGCTTCCGCCGGTCCGGACGGTCCGGGGGAAAGGCGCTCCGCAAGGACGACGGCTTCCACGTGCTCCGGCACGCGTACGCCTCGGTAGTCCTCGAAGCGGGCGAGTCCGTCGTCTCCGGGAGCTCACTGCTCACCGTGCGATCGGGTGGAGGAGGCAGACGAAGACGCGCCGGACGAGTCCTGATTCTGCGAGTGGTGGAGCAAGCCCACCACCGAGCGAGAAGTCCAGCGCGGAAGGCCGGGGCGGACGTTGCGTTGCCGGACGCGGCATGCGCCGGCGCGGGGATCGGCAGCCTCGGCGCCGGTGTCTTCACCGCGATCCTCACCTCCGCCCCGACGATCCCGAAGACACCCGTCCCCAACCCGCCGTCGGCGCTCCGGGTTCGGATCCGGAGGCTTCATCGCCTGCGTCCCCGACCCGTGCCGGACGACACGGGTCGGGAATCGGTCGCGCCGGCCATCCTTCGCCCCGCGAACTGCTGTGCCGCATCACGGACTTGGGCATCCTCGACACCGCTGATCGGCGCCGACCGCGCTACCGCCGTGTTCCGCACCCGGGGCAGAACGCCGCGCCGTCCGGCACCACGGCGGAGCAGGACGTGCACGCGGTGGACTGGGCGAGGTGATAGCCGCAGCCGGAGCAGAAGGCGGCGCCGTGGGTCTCGGTGCGGCACTGCGGGCACACCAACTGCCGGGGTGTGGTGGGGTCGTAGTTCTGGCCGGTCTGCTGTCCCGCGGCGTACGCCCGCTGGGACGCCATGTCGTTGAGGCCGCGCTGCTGGGCCGCCATGGCCTCGGCCGCGGTGTCGGGCGCGCAGCGCAGACACAGGCCCTGCGCCGCGTTCCAGCAGCGTCCGCAGACGTAGTCGGTGCAGCGCGCGCAGCGGTTGAAGTGCCCCTGCGCGTTGTCGATCGCCTGCTGGAAGGCGTGATCGCGGGCCTGTCCCCAGCCGGCTCCGGCGAGCCCGTCGGCAGCGGACGACACTCCCCGGCCCGCGCTGCCCAGCAGGCTCCAGGCCACATCGACGCCCTTGCCGAGCCAGCTGGCGGCCCGCTCACCGACGTAGGCCTCGAACGGCGAACGCCAGGTGTCGTAGCAGCGGGCGCACGAGAACTCGAACTGGAAACCGGCCCCCGTTCCGTTGCGCACGCACAGGTCACGGTAGTTGTTGCTGAAGTAGATCTCACCGCTCATGTGGTCCCCCCACAGTCCAGGCCGTCGGCACACTGCCGTATGACGCGAGCGGAAGAGTACTGGTTCTCACCAAATTCCCGATGATGGGGGGACATCTGCCCAGCGGAAGGGCTTGCGGTACGTTCGGTCCCAGATGCGCACGCCGTCCTGAGAGAAGGCGGGAGATGGCCGAAGCCCGGACCCGGCGACGATGGCTCGCGCTCGCGGTCTTCGCGGTCGTCGTCTACGTCCTCGTACACGCGGCCGACACGCCACAGGCCGCGGCTCCGCACCCTTCGACCGGGGCGTCCGGATCGGCCTCGTCGAGGAGTTCGGCCAGTCCTTCACCTCGGGTCAGCAACTCGTCCTACGATCCCGCCGCCTACGCCTCCCAGGTTCGCACCCAGGCCCAACAGGCCGGGGTGAGCGCCCAGTTGGTGATGGCGATCCTCTACAACGAGGCGTACAAACCGCACGACGCGGCGTTCGAGCGGGCCTGGCAGCGGTACAAGCCGGACGCGGCCTTCGGTATCGCCAATATGCATCGCGCGACCTTCGACGAGGTCAAGCAGGGCAGGGACTTCGCCGACCGCAGCTGGGACGAACTGCCCGACGACCGCGACCTCGCCGTCGAGGCCGAAGCCTGGTACCTGCACGACCTGGCCGCGCGACTGCCCGCGACCCGGCACACCTCCCTCGGCGAGGACGACCTGCTCGCCCTCGGCTACAACACGGGCGCGGGCAACATGCTCGCCTTCGCACGCGGTGCGACACCGGGCAGTCAGGCGCAGTCGTATCTGGACCGCTTGCACGCCAACTGGGCCAGGGCCGGGAAAGCCGTTGCCGGGCATGGCAGTTGAAACGCCGCCCGCCTGATCGGCCTGCCTCCTCACGTCCTTGGGCGATGCCCATGTGACCGAGTGGGAGGGCCTCGAACAGGGCCTCGCCCGATCGGAGTTGGGGAGCGTGGAAGGGAGGAGCCCACTGGGGGCAGCGATGACAGTTGCTATATTGCGCAATCATCCGGCCCGAGGGGTGCGCCCTGACGTGCGGGTCTGCCCGCTGCCGCCGCCCGTCGGGCCGGCGGTCGGTGCCGGTGTCGGCGACAGCGTAGGGAGTGGTGGATGAGCGACCCCCGGGGCGAGAGGTCCGGCCGTGCGGCCACGCGGGATCGCTCCGGCATGCCACGCCCGCGCAGAGCGGACGAAGGGTCCGCCCATCGGCCACCGGCCGGCAGAGCCGCCACGCGGCAGGCGGCGAGGAGCGGCGGCCACCGGTCGCGCCGCCGGGCCAAACCGGTGGCCAGGCGCCGAAGGGCCGCCCGCATAGCCCTGATCACGGTCTCGGCGCTGATCCTCGTCACCGCCGGAGTCGGCACCTGGCTCTGGCAGCATCTGAACGGCAACATCAACAGCGTCGCCCTCGACGACGGCGCGGGCGGCAAGGAGAAGGCCGACGCCTTCGGCCGTACGCCGATCAACCTCCTGGTGATCGGTTCGGACGGCCGGAACAACGCGGCCGACTGCAAACTGGGCGGCGGCTGCGGCTCCGGGACTTCGACCGTCGGCCACAACGCGGACGTGGAGATGGTGGTGCACGTCTCCGCCGACCGCTCCAACGCCACCGTGATGAGCGTGCCGCGCGACACCATGACCCAGGTGCCCGCGTGCAAGGACCCGGACAGCAGCCAGGCGACGGCCGGTTACTACGGCCAGATCAACAGCGCGCTGCAGTACGGCCCGGCGTGCCAGGTCAAGACCGTGCACCAACTCACCGGCGTCACGATCGACCACTTCGTGATGCTCGACTTCGCCGGCGTGGTGAAGATGTCCGACGCGGTCGGCGGTGTCTCGGTGTGCGTCAGCGACAACGTCTACGACACCTACTCGCACCTGAAACTCGCCAAGGGCACCCACACCCTCAAGGGCCAGGCGGCGCTGGAGTTCGTCCGCTCCCGGCACGGCTTCGGCGACGGCAGCGACCTCGGCCGTACCGTCTCCCAGCACCTCTTCCTCAGCGCGATGATCCGCAAGTTCAAGAGCGCGGGCACGCTGGCCAACCCGGCCAAGGTGTACTCCCTGGCCGATGCCGCCACCAAGGCCCTGACCGTCGACGACGGACTGGGCAGCGTCGGAAAGCTCGTCGACCTGGCGACCGACCTGGACAAGGTTCCCTCGAAGCGGATGACCTTCACCACCATGCAGACCGGGGCCGACCCGGCCAACGCCGACCGGGTCGTCCCTGCGGCCGGTGCCAAGTCCCTGTTCGCGGCCATAGCCAACGACCAGTCCCTGAGCTCGGGCAGTGGCAAGAAGAAAGCATCCTCCTCGCCGTCCGCGACCGCGCCGGCCGCGGTGCCGGCCGCCGAGGTCGCCGTAAAGGTGGAGAACGGCACCACCATCGGCGGACGCGCCTCCGTGATCGCCGACGCGCTCATCGCCAAGGGCTTCAGCCCCGGCACCAGCACCGCCAACGCACCCGAACAGGCGGCGACCACCCGACTCACCTACGGCCCCGGCGAGAAGGCCGAGGCACAGACGGTGGCCTCCGCCCTGGGCCTGTCCGCCTCGCACCTCACGCAGAGCAGCGCGAGCGGACTGACTCTCGTCATCGGCGCCGACTGGCCCACCGGAACGACGCTCTCGGGCGGTTCCTCGTCCGCCGCCCCCGCCGACACCCACGCGGCCGTCTCCAACGCCAACGCCTCGACCGCCGACGAGTCCAAGACCTGCGCCAAGGTCAGCCCCTACAAGACCGTGTCCCTGAACGGTGTGCCGATGACACCCGCGCAGGCCTACGCGGCGGCGAGCGGCAGGAAGGACTCCGCGGCGTAGGCGACGACGGTTCCTGACGCCGGGAGAACACCTACCGATATTCTCGGCAGGGGCCTTCCCCCGGTCCGTATCATCCTGCCGCGATGAAGAGACGTGTGCAGTTCACCGAGCAGGTCGCGCGGTTCCGTGACTACATGCCGGCCTCGGACAGGGAGAAGTTCGAGCGCCTCCTCGACCGGATCGTGGCCGAGCCCGAGGGCGACGGCAGTCACCTCGCCTACACCACCGACACCGTGACGCGTTCGGCCTGGGGAGACGGCGTCAACATCCACTACGTCGTGACGACCTTCTTCGTGGTCGTCATCGAGCTGGACATCTACGACGCGACGCGCGGCTTCAACGAGGTGTAGCCCGCGCAGCCCCTGTGGCACACCACATTCATGATTTGCGTGCTTCGCGGGCGACGTCGACTTCGGCCCGCGGGCCCGGCTGGAGGGCAGCCTCGCCGAGCACTACGCGGCGATGCGGCTGAGCTGGTTCGACGCCCACATCGGCCCCGAGGGCTCCAAGGCCGATCCGCCGCCCGCGGTGCGGTTACTTCCTCATGGGCGGCGGCTCCGGACGGCGCACGCCGAGGGCCGCCCCGACCACGGCGGCCACTGGCGCACCGCCACCTCGTGGCCACCGGAGGAGACCGCCGACGTCACCCTCGTACTGGGTGGTTCGGGAACACTCGCGACGGTCACCGACACCTGCGACGCCCAAGGCTCCTTCCTGGAGCGCGACTTCGACCCCCATCCGGTCGAACTGCACTGGGACGGCCCGCGCGACGCCGACCGGGGCATCCCGCGGCCGGCCGGGCCGGACGCCGCGGAGCGGATTCTGTCGCGGTTGCAGAGGCTGTCCGAGCCGTTCGGCACGGAGATCGCGGTCCGGGACGGGGTCGGGCATCTCCACCTGTGATCCATGGCGGAGCCGCCCGTCGGGTCAGCCGCCGCCGTCCAGGTCGGTGCGCTGCCGCAGCACCCGCAGTTCATGACCGCGGAGCTCCATGTCGTACAGCTTGCCGCGCGCGTTCTCGAACGGGCGGTGGAGGATCATCGTCAACTGCCCCTCGAACGTGCGGAACAGCATGCCGTGACCGCTGTCCTCCCGTACCAGCGGCCGGTGTTGCCGCCACGGTCCGGTGAGATCGCCGGACTCCGAGACGGCGTAGGTCTGGACGTAACCACCGCTCAGAGTGCCGTCCGTGTCGGCCCTGTTCTTCTCGTACGTCGACCACAGCATGAGCAGGGAACCGTCGGGAGTGCGGTACAGCTGCGGTCCGTCCGTGACGTAGGGCGGGATCTGGTGCGGTACGCCGGCCGGGATCTCCTCGCCGATCCAGGACGCGTCCGAGGCCTTGAACAGGAAGACCGGATCGCCGACGGTCCCGGTCAGGTCGGGGGCCAGCCGGATCGCCTCCATGGTGCCGTCGACGGTCTGCGTCCACTCGTGCGCGTACACCATCCACGGCTGCCCTGACGGGTCGACGTACAGCGTGCCGTCCAGGGTCATGAGGTGCTCGGGTGGGGTGGGGCGGGTGGGGTCGACCGAGGTGAAGGGGCCCAGCAGGGAATCGGACACGGCCGTGACCGTGCCGCGCCGGTGGTTCACGAGGGCGAACGGTGTGCCCCAGCGGCCGGGCGGGGGCACCGGAAGCGGACACTTCTCGTCGTGCAGCGTGGTGAACAGGTAGTACCTGCTGTTCCATGCGTGCACCTCCGGCGCCCAACCGCCGTCGCCCGCCCAGAGGTCGGGCTGCTCCGCCGCCAGGAACACCACCACGGGACGCGTCCAGTCGCGCAGGTCGTGACTGCGGTAGACCATCGTGCCGACGCCCTCCACACCCGACACGGACGGGTCGTTGGACGTGTAGAGGTGATAGGTGCGCGTCCCCTCGTCCACGACGACGAACGGATCGTGCAACGGCATGTCGGGGAGCCGCATGGGCTCTTTCACCTGGGTCGCCATGATGTTCACCGTAGGGCCCACACCCCCCCTGCGCATCACTGCTGTTGAGGGAAAAACGCTTGGACCGCGCCGGTGCCGGCGCGGGACACTGCCATTCCTGGCCAGCGCCGATGCCGGGCGCCGTACTACATCATGGGGTGGGGGATGGGATCGCCTGAAACGCGCGAGGCCGGGTCGCGCAGGGGCTCGGTGCTTCTCGCACTGCGTTACTACGGCCGGGAGTTGGCCCGGCTCCGCCGCTGGACCGCGCCCGCCACACTGCTGCCGGCGCTGGGCAACATCGGCATCAACTACATCGCTCCGCTGATCGTCGCGAAGCTCGTCGCCCGCATCGCCGGCGACACGGGCATCGGCGTCGGCGCGACCCTGCCCTACGTCCTCGGCTTCGCCGGTGTGCTGCTGTTCGCCGAGGTGCTGTGGCGGCTCGGACTGCACTGTCTGAACCGGCTGGACGCGCTCGGCATCGAGCACCTGTATGTGATCGGCATGGACGAACTGTTCGCCAAGGACGCCGCGTTCTTCCACGAGAACTTCGCCGGGTCCCTGACCAAGCGGGTGCTGAGCTTCGCCTCCCGCTTCGAGGAGTTCGTCGACACGATGACCTTCCAGGTCGTCGGCAGCCTGGTGCCGCTGCTGTTCGGCTCGGTCGTGCTGTGGCGCTACCAACCGCTGCTCGTCGTGGGGCTGTTGGTGATGATCGCGCTCACCGCCCTGGTCGTGGCGCCCCTCATCCGGCGCCGCCAGGCACTCGTCGACCAGCGCGAGGAGGCGATCGCCCGGGTCTCCGGCCATGTCGCCGACAGCCTGATGAACATGGACACGGTCCGCGCGTTCGCAGCCGAGGAACGCGAGGCCGCCGAACACCGCTCCCGTGTCGCCCAGTCGCGCCGGCTGACCCTGCGCTCCTGGGACTACGGCAACCTGCGCATCGACACCCTCGTCGCGCCGCTCTCCGTGTTCACCAACGCGCTTGGCCTGCTGCTCGCGGTGGCGCTCGGCGGGGGCGAGCACGGCGTCGAGGCGGTCGTGGTCGCCTTCACGTACTACTCCAACGCGACCCGGATCATGTTCGAGTTCAACCAGATCTACCGGCGCCTGGAGAGTTCGATGACCGAGGCCGCCCAGTTCACCGAACTGCTGCTGGCCTCGCCCACCGTGCTCGACCCGGACACGCCGGAACCGCTGCTCTCCCGTGCCGCCGACGTCCGCTTCGAGAACGTGACCTTCGCCCACGCGGGCGCGGACACCCTCTTCGACGGGCTCGACCTGACGGTGCCCAGCGGCACCAAGATCGGGCTCGTGGGCCGGTCCGGCGGCGGCAAGACCACGCTCAGCCGACTGCTGCTGCGCATGACGGACATCGACTCCGGCCGCATCCTGATCGGCGGTCAGGACATCAGCAGGCTGCGCCAGGCCGACCTGCGCAGCCTGATCGCCTACGTCCCGCAGGACCCGGCGATGTTCCACCGCACCCTGCGCGAGAACATCGCGTTCGCCCGGCCCGACGCCACCGACGCGGAGGTCCGCCGGGCGGCCGGGGCGGCGCACGTCACCGAGTTCGCCGACGCGCTGCCGGAAGGCTTCGACACGATGGTGGGGGAGCGCGGCATCAAGCTCTCCGGCGGACAGCGCCAGCGCGTCGCCCTGGCCCGCGCGATCCTGCGCGACGCGCCGATCCTGTTGCTCGACGAGGCCACCAGCGCCCTCGACTCCGAGAGTGAGGTCCTCGTCCAGGAGGCGCTGTGGCGGCTCATGCAGGGGCGGACCGCACTCGTGGTCGCACACCGGCTGAGCACGGTCGCCGGCATGGACCGGCTCGTCGTCCTCGACCGCGGCCGGATCGTCGAGCAGGGCACGCACCAGGAACTGTTGGCGGCCGAGGGCACCTACGCGAAGCTGTGGCAGCACCAGTCGGGCGGCTTCCTCGACGAGAGCGCCGAGCAGGCCGACCTGTACTGAACCGGCTCGGCGGGCAGGGCCGGTTCAGTGGACCTGGATGTGCTGATCCATGCCCAGCCCCTTGTGACCGTCGACGGGGCAGTACAGCTCGTAGGTGCCCTTCTTGAGGGTCACCGTCAGCGCCGCCTGCTGGCCACCGCCGAGGTTCTTGGTCTTGACGTCGGACACGCCCGGGCCGTCGATCTCCAGGGCGTGTGTGACCTTGCCGGCGTTGTCCGCGGTGAAGGTGTACGTGCCGGGAGCGAAGGAGCTCTGGGACAGCTTCAGAGCGTATTCGCTCTCGGTGACCGTCACCTGGGTGCCGGACGCGGTCTTCGTGGTGCTCGCGCTCGCTGAGCCGCCGGACTGACTGCTGCCCCCACTGGAGCAGCCGGCCAGGACAAGTGCGGCGGAGAACGCCAGAGCCGTCGTAGTGAGTGCAACTCGTGCCGAGATCGCCATGTGGCTCATCTCCTTCGGACCTCTCGGGAGTCGTCGGGCTTGTCCGCGTCTGTCGCGAGAGGTCCTCTATGAGGGATACGGATGTGTGGCGCGGCCTGTTCAGGGCGCAGGCCGCGGCTGTGTGCTCCTCGCTACGTCCCGGCGAACCGGTCGAGAAGAGCCTCCAGTCCAACCTTCAGGCCCTCCGGTCCACCCCGCTCGGCGAGTCCGGCGGCGGTCTCCCGCAGCCGGGGCAGTTCCTGCGGTGGCATGCGGTGCAGGCCGAGACGGAACGAGGGATCCTGCTCCTCCGGGCTGTCGACCATGGCCTGCAGCTCCATCGACACATAGCCGAGCACCCACGCGGTGAAGGCGCGGAAGACGCCTGCGGACCGGGTCTCGCCGAAGCCGGCGTCCCGCAGCAGGGCGATCACCCGCTCGTGCTGCCGCAGCACGGCCAGTGGCCGCCGGGCCAGCGGAACGGCCAGCATGCGGGTGGCGAGCAGCGGCACCACCTGGGGATGGGTCATGCACACGTCGTACGTCGCCAGCGCGATCCGGTGCAGCTCGGCGCGCCATTTCGGCGCCTCGGCACCGGTGGCGAGGCGCTCCTGCAGCTCCAGGTGGAGCGCTTCGACCAAACCGTCCAGCAGGGCGTCCTTGCTCGCCGCATACCGGTACAGCGCCATCGCCTCGACACCGAGCTCGGCACCCAGCCGCCGCATGCTCAGCGCCGACAGGCCTTCCCGGTCGACCAGTTCCAGGGCGCTGGCCAGTACCCGTTCCCGGCTCAGCCGGCCGTACCGGCCGCGGTCGCCGGCCCGGCGCGCCGGACCCGCCCCGGCCGGGTCGTCCCTGTTCTGTGCGCCCGCCCGCTCCTTGGGCATGCCTCGCCTCCACCTGGTGGGCCGTACCGCTACCACTCGTGTTGACTCTATGCACCTACGGGAGCAAGGTGTACGTATATGGCGTAAATATACGCCATTCGGACGTTCGGCAGTGTGGACTGCCCCGCACGTCGTCACGCCCCCAGCAGCGCGGAACCGGGGAGCGAGTCATGACAGTCCACCGGATGAGGCCCCGGCAGGAACCGGTCGGTCACACCCGGCTCGGCGTCGACGGAATGTCCCTGGCCGCCGCGGACGCCGGAGAGCCGGACGTGCCCTTCGCCAAGACCCGGATCAGCCCGGAGGCCCGACGGGCGGCGCAGCATGTGCTCGCCTCCGGCTGGGTGACCACGGGCCCGGAGACGGAACTCTTCGAGCACGAGTTCGCGGCGTACGTCGGCGCCGGGCACGCGGTCGCGGTGAGTTCGTGCACGGCGGCCCTGGAACTCGCGCTGCGCGCACTGCGACTGCCGCCCGGCGGGGCGGTCCTCGTCCCGGACGTGACGTTCTGCGGCGCTGCCCAGGCGGTGCTGCACGCCGGGCTGCGGCCCGTCCTGGTCGACGTCGATCCGCGCACCGCCATGGTCTCCCCGGCCACCGTCGCCCGGGCGGCGCGGGCCTGCGGCTGCCCGCACGCGCTGATGGTCCTCCACTACGCCGGCGCCCCGGCGCCCCGGCGCCCGTCGTCGAACTCGCGGCCGCCGCGCGGCTGCCCCTGGAGTACGTGGTCGAGGACGCCGCCCATGCCCTCGGCGCCTCGGTGGGCGACCGGCCCGTCGGAAGCCTGTCGAGGGCGACCTGCTTCAGCTTCTACGCCACCAAGAACCTGCCCGTCGGCGAGGGCGGCATGGTCACCACCGACGACGCCCTGCTGGCCGCCCGGATCCGCCGCACGAGACTCCACGGCATGTCCACGGACGCCTGGCGCCGCAACCTGCCGGGCGGCCACTGGCGCTACACCGTCGAGGACGCCGGCCCAAGGCCAACATGACCGATGTGCAGGCCGCGATCGGCCGGGCCCAGCTGAGTCACCTCGACGACTGGCAGCGGCGGCGGCGCGCGCTGGCGGAGCGGTACGACACGGCACTCGCGACCGTCCCCGGACTGGAACCGCCGGACGCCGCCACCGTCGGACGGCACGCACGGCACCTGTACGTCGTACGGGTGCTGAAGGAGTACGGGACCGGCCGGGACGAGCTGATCGACCGGCTGGGGGAACGCGGCATCGGTACCTCCGTGCACTTCGTCCCCCTGCACCGGATGCCGTACTTCCGGCGGGTCGCGGTCATTCCGCCGGACGGGCTCCCGGGAGCCGACGCGCTCTTCCCCCAACTGCTGCAGGACGGCGTCGACGGGATGGCGGTCGAAGACGGCCGAGAGGGCGGGTCGGTCACGGACGTCCAGTTCGTAGACGGCACCGGCGAAGCGGCCGGCGATCCGTTCGACCCGGGCGAAGGCCTGCGGCGTGCTGGTTGAGTAGTCGTCGACCACGATCAACTCATAGCCGTGGTCGAGCAGTTCGACACAGGCATGACTCCCGATGAAACCGGCTCCGCCGGTGACGAGGATGGTCGACGGCGGGCTCATCGGTCCGGCTCCTCACTGCCAGACATCGTACGTTTACGACGTATACAAGACACTTTGAACCCATTCGCGACGGGAGTCAAGCGGCGACAGCCCTCTGACAACCGGTTTCTGGCGAAGGACGTTACGTTGCCGTGTCCGTGAGCTTGCCCAGTCTTTTCGAAAGTTCGCCCAAGGTCTTGACGCCGTTTCCGAGCCGGATGAAGCTCTGCCCCAACGCGTGACAACCGGTTTCTATTGGAGGTGGTGCGGTCATGCACCCACGTGCTGGCGCCCCCCTGAGCCGCCGACGATTTCTCGCCCTCGCGGCAACCGGTGCCGCGGCCGGCGCGGCGGCTCTGAACGGCTGCGCCCTCCAGGTCTCGACCGGGGTGGGCGGAGCGGGCGAGACCATCACGGTGATGGCGAAGGCCGACGACCTGGGCCCCGACCTGGTCAAGCAGGCCCAGAAGGACACCGGCATCGCCATCAAGCGGGTGGACTACGACATCACCAAGCTGATCGCGATGCTCACCAGCGGCAACCCGCCGGACCTGGTGCGCGGGGTCGGCGCAGTGGACGCCGCGTTCTACGCCGCGCGGGACGTGATGCAGGAACTGGACTCCTATTTCGCCACCAGCACCGTCCTGCGGCCCGGCGACCTCGACCCCGTCAACGACCTCTGGCGCTACGACGGCAGGGTCCAGGGCAAGGGCCCCCGCTACGGCATGGCCAAGGACTTCTCCCAGGACTCGATGTTCTGGTACAGCACCGCGGCCTTCGACAAGAAGGGCGTCGCCTACCCGGCGGCGGACACGCCCATCACCTTCGACGAGTGGCTGGACCACGCCCAACACCTCGTGCAGCGTTCGAAGGGTCAGACAACCGTCTTCGGCGGCAGCTACAACGGCCTGGTCAAGCTCACGCTCATGGCGACCATGACCGCCTCCGCCGGCGGCAGCCTCTTCGCCGACGACTTCTCCAAGGTCGACTTCACCAGCCCCGAGGCCCGCAAGGCGCTCGCCTGGTACCTCGACTACTGCCGGCTCAAGGTCGGACCCAGCGCCGTCCTCCCCGACCCCAACGGCTGGGACGGACCCACCTACCAGGCCGGCCGGATGGCCATGTCGAACAACGGCTACTGGATGGGCGGCATGATCGGCACCGACAAGAAACTGGCCGAGGTCTCCCGGCTCGCCCCCGCACCCGTCTTCGCGGGCGGCCCCCGGATCAGCGCCTGCCAGGGCGGCACCGGCATGTGGATGCCCCGCAAGTCCAAGAGCAAGGACGCCGCCTGGCGGATCTTCGAGTGGTACTTCGGCGAGGCACCGGCCAAGGCCCGCGCCTCCAGCGGCTGGGGCATTCCCACCCTGAAGTCCCTGCGACCCCTGATGCCCCATCAGGAGGACTTCCAGAAAAGGACGTTGAGCGCACAGCAGAACGAACTCAAGCACTTCTCGGTGGTCTCCGTGTCCCCGTACATCTCGGGCGACGCCTTCGAGTCCCTCTTCAACCAGGTGGCCACACCCGCGATGAAGGGCGAGATGGCCGTCGACCGCCTCGCCGGACGCCTCAACTCCGTCATCAACGAACAGATCAAACGCGGGAAGGAGCAGGTGGGATGACGGTCGATCAGGCATCCTCGCCGGCCGTCGGACGGCCGCGGCCGACCGCGAAGACCGGCCGTCCCTGGCCCGCCGCGCGCACCGGGCCCTCGATGACGACGCGCAAGCACCGCGCGTTCTACATGTTCGCCTCGCCCTGGATCATCGGTTTCTCGCTGCTGACCATCGCGCCCATGGCGTACGCGCTGTGGCTGAGCTTCACCACCTACGACGGCATCTCCCCGCACTGGCACTACGTCGGCCTCGGCAACTACCGCGAGCTGATGGGCGATCCGGTCACCTGGGACGCCCTGGGCCGCGCCGGACTGTTCGCGCTGCTCTCCGTGCCGCTGTCGATCGTCGCCGGACTCGCGCTCGCCGTCCTCGTCAACCGCCCCATGAAGGGACGCGGCCTCTTCCGCACCCTGCTCTATCTCCCCGCCGTAGTACCGCCGGTCGGCGCGGGCATCGCCTTCAAGAACCTCTTCGACCAGAACTCCGGTGCCGCCAACGGCGTCCTGACCTTCTTCGGCTTCGACGCGATCGGCTGGCTGGCCGACCCCTACGCCCGCTACGTCCTCGTCATGACGGTGCTCTGGGCCGCGGGCAACATCATGATCATCTCGCTGGCGGGGCTCCAGGACGTCCCCCGCGAACTCCACGAGGCGGCCCGCATCGACGGGGCGAGCGCCTGGCGCACCTTCCGCAGCATCACCGTGCCGCTGCTGTCGCCGGTGCTGCTCTTCCAGACCGTGACCGGGGTGATCGCCTCGGTGCAGACCATCATGCCGATGCTGCTGGCCCCCATTGCCGGCACGGGCGGCCTCACCACGATCCCGCAGTCCAACTACACCTACATGATCCATGTGTTCTCGGAGTACTTCGCGCTCGGCCGCTACGGATACGCCTCCGCGCTGCTGTGGGTGCTCTTCGTCCTGATCCTCGTCGCGACCGGACTCATCTTCAGGTTCACCTCCGGCGTGGTCTTCTACAACGTCGGCCCGGAGGCGCAGAAGTGACCGCCACCAGCGTGAACCCCAAGTCCCCGGCCCGCGCGCGGACACGCGTCAACCGGCTCGTCCTCCACACCGCGCTCGTCGTCATCACCGGCCTGTTCCTCGGCCCGTTCGGCTGGCTGATCCTCACCGGCCTCAAGGCCCCGGCCGAGCTCGCCGCCGCACCCGTGCACTGGCTGCCGACGCACTTCGAGTGGCACAACTTCGCCGACGCCTACAAGGCCATCGACTTCCTCGGCTACGCTCGCAACTCCCTGATCATCGCGACCATTTACGCGACCCTCGTCACCCTCAGCTCCGCCTGGGCCGGCTTCGGCTTCGCCCGGCTGACCGCGCCCGGCAAGAAGGTCCTGTTCGGCATCCTCATCGGCTCGATGATGCTGCCCCAGATGATCACCCTGCTGCCGACCTACCTGATCTTCGCCAGGTTGGGCATGGTCGACACCTACTGGCCGTGGGTGCTGTGGGGCCTGTCCTCCGCGCCGTATCTCGTCTTCCTCTTCCGCCAGTTCTTCGCGGGCCTGCCCCGTGAGCTGGAGGAGGCGGCCATCGTCGACGGCTGCGGATACGGCGGGATCTTCTGGCGGATCTTCCTCCCGCAGTCCTGGCCGGTGCTCTCGGCGAGCTTCGTCATCGCCTTCACCTGGACCTGGGGCGACTACATAGCGCCCCAACTCCTGCTGTCCACCGACCACTCCACCCTCGCCGTCGCCGTGATGACCACCTATGTCTCGGCGGCCGGCACGCCCGCCACCAACCTCCAGGCCGCGGCCTCCGTGATGTACGTGGTCCCGATCCTTCTGATCTTCCTGGTCGCCCAGCGCGGGTTCGTCGCCGGGATGTCCACGAGCGGCCTCAAGTAAGGCCTGTTGTCCACCCGTTGCAAGGAGTACGTATGAACACGCCCCTTTCCCGTCGTACGGCCCTCCAGGCCGCCGGTGCCACCGCACTGGCCGCCGGTCTGTCCGGGCTGACCGCCACGGCGGCGCACGCCGGCGACGGCCACAACTCCTGCCCCAGGCTGGTGACTTACCCGCGTCCCGCGACCATGCCGACCAACACCGGCTTCCAGGTGCGGGTCCGTACCGCCCCCGACGGCGCGTGGCAGACCCTCGACATCTACCGGCCGCAGTTCGAGGAGATCAACGCCACCACCGGGTCGGGCAAGGTCTACAACTCGTCGATGGCGTACTTCGACTTCAACGGCTCGGTCGAGATCGAGGTGACGTACCTCAAGGGCGGCACCACCAAGGCCCGGGTGAGACCGGACGCGCTGGGCATCAAGCCCGAACTCCTCGGCGACACCATGCGGTTCACCCTCGACGAGCCGAAGGACGTCGTCGTCCAGATCAACGACGAGGTGTTCGACGCCCTGCACCTCATCACCAACCGCGTCGAGCACCACGCCCCGTCCGCCGACGACCCGGACGTCATCTACTTCGGCCCCGGCGTCCACACCGTCACCGGCAACGTCCTCACCGTCCCCAGCGGCAAGACCGTCTACCTCGCGGGCGGCGCCGTCCTGACCGCACAGGTGTACTTCAAGGACGTGGAGAAGTCCCGCCTCACCGGCCACGGAGTGCTCTACAACAATCCAGGCGGCGCCATCCTCTGCGAGGGCAGCAAGAACATCCGGATCGAGGACGTCATCATCCTCAACCCGGCCGGCTACGCGGGCACGTTCGGCGAGAGCGACAACGTCCACATCAAGAAGGCGCGCGCGTTCAGTTCGAAGGGCAACGGCGACGGCTTCGACGTCTTCTCCTCGACCCGGATCACCTTCGACGGCTGCTTCATGCGCAACTCCGACGACTGCATCGCCATCTACTGCCACCGCTGGAACTACTACGGCGACACCCGCGACATCACCGTCAAGAACTGCACCCTGTGGGCCGACGTCGCCCACCCGATCAACGTCGGCACGCACGGCAACACGGACGCGCCCGAGACCATCGAGAACCTCGTCATCGAGAACATCGACATCCTCGACCACCGCGAACCCCAGATGAACTACCAGGGCTGCATCGCCCTCAACCCCGGCGACTCCAACCTGATCAAGAACGTCCGCATCGAGGACGTCCGGATCGAGGACTTCCGCTGGGGCCAGGTCATCTACATGAAGGTCATGTACAACACGAAGTACAACACCTCGGTCGGCCGCGGCATCGACGGCGTCTACGTCAAGAACCTCAGCTACACGGGCACGCACGCCAACCCGTCGCTCTTCCTCGGCTACGACGCCGAACGCGCCATCAACAACGTCACCTTCGAGAACCTGGTGATCAACGGGCTGGTCGTCGCCGACTCGATGAAGAAGCCGAGCTGGTACTACACCACCGACGCCATCCAGTGGTTCTACAACGAGCACGTCACCAACCTGAAGTTCCTCACCACCGCCGAGGCCGAGGCGGCCGCTGCGTCATGACGAACCCTGCATCGCGCTCCGCTGGAAATGGGGGGAGGGGCTGTCGGCCGGCTGCGGTTCCTTCGTGGCTGGGCGCGCAGGTCCCCGCGCCCCTTCAGGGGCCCGCCGAACCACAGTCGATCAGTCCGGGTTCGCTCAACCGCCGGGGTTTCCTCGGCGGCACCGCGGCCCTCCTGCTGGCGTCGGGCGCGAGCGGCCTGCTCGTGCCCGGCCGGGCAGCGGCGGTCCCGGGCGACTCCGAGGTGACCTTCTCCCACCCCGGCCTGCTGCACACCGCCGACGACCTCGCCCGCATGAAGGCGGCGGTCACCGCCAAGCAATCCCCGGTCTACGACGGCTACTTGGCGCTCGCGGCCCACACCCGCTCCTCGTCCTCGTACGCCGTGCAGAACACGGGCCAGATCACCACCTGGGGCCGCGGCCCCGCCAACTACCAGAACCAGGCCGTCGGCGACTCGGCCGCTGCCTACCAGAACGCCCTCATCTGGTCCGTCACCGGGGACACCGCGCACGCCGACAAGGCCCGCGACATCCTCAACGCCTGGTCCGCCTCGCTCACCGCCATCACCGGAGCCGACGGCCCCCTCGGCGCCGGCCTCCAGGCCTTCAAGTTCGTCAACGCGGCCGAACTGCTGCGCCACACCGGCTACGACGGTTGGACCGCCGCCGACATCGCGCGCTGCGAGGAGTCCTTCCTCCGCGTCTGGTATCCGGCCCTGTCCTGCTACACCCTCTATGCCAACGGCAACTGGGACCTGACGTCTCTTCAATCACTGCTGGCCATAGGAGTGTTCTGCGAGGAACCCACCCTCTTCCACGACGCGCTCCGCTTCGCCGCGGCCGGGGCGGGCAACGGCAGGGTCCTCCACCGCATCGTCACCGCCGCAGGCCAGGGCCAGGAGAGCGGCCGGGACCAGGGCCACGAACAGCTCGCCGTCGGCCTGCTCGCGGACGCCGCGCAGGTCGCCTGGAACCAGGGCGTCGACCTCTGGGGCTTCGACGACAACCGCATCCTCGCCAACGTCGAGTACGCCGCCCGCTACAACCTCGGCGGTGACGTCCCCTTCGTCCCCGACCTCGACCGCACCGGCAAGTACATCAAGCTGGCCGTCTCGGCCATCTCGCGCGGCTCCCTGCCGCCCATCTACGAGATGGCGTACGCGCATTACGCCGGTGTGCGCGGCCTGGACACGCCGTACACGAAGAACGCGGTCTTCCGCGGCACCGGCGGCAGCCGGGTCGTCGAGGGCAGCAACGACGACCTGCCGAGCTGGGGCACCTTCGCCTACGCCGGGGCCACAGCATCCGCGCCGACCGTGCCGACCCCACCGGCCGGTGTCACAGCAGTAGGCAATGAGCTTTCGGTGCAGGTGAGCTGGCTTCCCTCGACCTGGGCCGACTCCTACACGGTCCTGCGGGCGAACGACGTGGACGGTCACTACGAGAGGATTGCGTCCGGGGTCGGACAGCCGACGTACACCGACCGGAACGTGCACGCCGGACGGACGTACTACTACACGGTCGGGGCCTCCAACAGCCTGGGGGACAGCGGCAGTTCGGCATGGACAGCCGCCTCCGCCGGTCTCCCGGGGCCCTGGTCGACGCAGGACGTCGGGGACGTGAAGATCCCCGGCTCCGCCGCGTTCGACGGTGAGCGCTTCGTTCTGGAGGCGAGCGGCACCGCCGACACCTACCGTCTCGTCCACCTCCCGCTGCGCGGCGACGGCACGGTCACCGCGCGGATCGTGTGGCCGCTCAGCTCGCAGTACTCCAAGATCGGCGTCACGATCCGGGCCTCGCTCGACGCGGGCGCGGCGCACGCCTCGATGCTGATCCAGGGGCTGCCGCTGCACACCTGGAGCGGGGTGTTCTCCACCCGGCCCGCTACCGGCGCCGAGATCTCCGCTACCGGCAGCACACCCGTGCCGCCCTCGCAGCAGCAGGCGATCACCGTGAACGCGGCCTTCCCGATCTCCAACCTCGGCACACTGCCCGAGTCCGCGACCCCGCTGGGGGCGCCGTACGTCGAGGGCGCGGGCGATGGCTACCGGCTGCGGAAGCCCTACTGGGTGCGGGTGACCCGCAAGGGTGCGCGCTGTACCGGTGCCATCTCACCGGACGGCGTTCACTGGACCGAAGTCGGCGCCACCGAAGTCGAGTTGGGTCGCACCGCGTACGCGGGCCTCGCCCTCACCTCCTGCCTCGGAGTCGACCAGGACTACGCCGAGACCGGCACCGGCGCCTTCGACAACGTCAGCGTGACTTCCGTGAAGGGCACGGTCTGGCAGGTTCCTCGCCCCGCCCGCCCCGCCACCGACCTGCGGGCCGAAACCGGTGCCGACGCCGTCGAGTTGGCCTGGAGCGACCCGGACCTCTCCGCCGAGTACACGGTGCTGCGCGCCACGCGGACCGACGGACCGTACAAGACCCTCGCCGCCGGCGCCGGTCCGGTCGGCTTCGGCACCCGCATCCGGTACGTGGACGCGACCGGGGTGCCGGGAACGACGTACCACTACACGGTCGTGAAGACCAACGCCGGTGGACGCGGGCCGCGTTCGCAGCCGGTGCGGGCCGTGATGCCGCATCCTTCCGTTCCCCAACTCACCTCCGCCAACACCGTTTTCACGAACCAAGGGGCCGACTTTCGGTATCTGCTGCGGGCCTCGCACGGGCCCGTGCGGTTCGGTGCGGACGGCCTGCCCGCCGGTCTTCGCATCGACCGGCGTACCGGTCTGATCTCCGGAACCCCCATGGACACCGGGGAGTTCACGGTCACGACCTCCGCCGCCAACGCCTCAGGGACCGGCACCGGCACCCTCGCCCTCGCGGTCGGCACCGTGCCGCCCGCGCCGTGGACGTACGGCGACCTCGGTGACACCGTGCTCGACGACCGTGCCTTCGGGACGCTGGGCGTGGTGGCGATCACCACGCCGGGCAGCACGTCGTACGACGGCGGGACCTTCACCCTGCGGGGCGCGGGCGTGGATCTGAACGCCAACGGCCAAGGAATGACAGGGCAGTTCGTACGGCAAGCCGTGAGCGGTGACTGCGAAGTCGTCGCCCGGCTCGTCTCCCGGACCGGTGCCACGGCCGACCGGGTCGGGCTGCTCATGGCGAAGTCGCTGTCGCCGTTCGACCAGGCGGCGGGCGCCATCGTCACCGGGGGGACCAGCGCCCAGCTCATGCTCCGCAAGACCGTGGCCGGTGCCTCCGCCTTCACCGGCGGCGCGGCCGTCACCCTCCCCGCCCTGCTGCGGCTGAGGCGCGCCGGGACCGGCTTCAGCGCAGCCCTGTCCACCGATGACGGTGTCACCTGGACCCCCCTCGCCGACGGAGAGGTCCCCGGCTTCGGTGACGCCCCCTACTACGTCGGCCTGGTGGTCTGCTCGCGCAGCCAACCGGTCCGCTGCACCACGGAGTTCGACGAGGTGAGCATCGTGCCCACCTGATCCTCCAGGGATTGGAGATGCACCGCAATGAGCCGCACTTCCCCCCACGAGCACCTCAGCAGAACAGAGTTGAGCCGCCGCGGTCTGCTGAAGACCGCCGGCGGACTCACCGCAGCCGTCGCCCTCGGCGGCTCCACGGTGGCCCCGGCCGCGCACGCGGCCCCGGCCACCTTCACCCACCCCGGCATGCTGCACAACGCCGGAGACATCAACCGGGCCAAGGTCAGGGTCGCGGCGGGAACCGACCCCTGGCTGTCCGGCTGGAACAAGCTGACCGCCAACTCCCACTCGCAGTCCACCTGGACGAACCGGGCGACCGCGACGATCATCCGGGGCGGCGACGGCCAGAACTACAGCCTGCTCTACAACGACATCGCCGCCGCCTACCAGAACGCCCTGCGCTGGAAGGTCGGCGGCACCGAGGCGAACGCCGTCTGCGCCGCGAACATCCTCAACGCCTGGTCGACCACACTGACTTCGGTCACCGGCAACGCCGACCGGTTCCTCGCGGCCGGTCTCTACGGCTGGCAGTTCGCCAACGCCTGCGAACTCATGCGGGACTACGGCGGGTTCAATCTGGCCGCCGCCCAGCAGATGCTGGCGAACGTCTTCTACCCGCTCAACAACAGCTTCCTCACCAACCACAACGACGCCTGCATCACCAACTACTGGGCCAACTGGGACCTGTGCAACATGGCCTCGATCCTGGCCATCGGGATCCTCAACGAGGACAGCGCCAAGTACGACCAGGCCGTCACCTACTTCAAGTCGGGTGCGGGCAATGGCTCGATCGCGCACGCCGTGCCGTACCTGTACACCGACTCGGACGGCTACGCGCTCGGCCAGTGGCAGGAGTCCGGCCGCGACCAGGGCCACACCGTCATGGGCATGGGACAGATGGGCGCCGTGTGCGAGATGGCCTGGAACCAGGGCGACGACCTGTACGCGTACGACAGCCGCCGCTTCATGAAGGCCGCCCAGTACGTCGCCAAGTACAACGCGGGCAGCGACGTGCCCTTCACCACCTACACCTGGGGCACCGGGCAGAGCTGCGCCTCGTCCTCCCAGACGGTGATCTCCTCCGCCTCGCGCGGCCAGATCCGGCCGGTGTGGGCGATGCTCCACTTCCACTACAACCGGCGGATCGGCCTCGACGACAAGTACATCTCGGCCATGTACTACAACCTCGTCGCACCCGAGGGCGGGGGAGGTGACTACGGCACCGACAGCGGCGGCTACGACCAGCTCGGCTTCGGCACCCTGATGTACGCCAAGTAGCGGACCGGCCTGTCCACGGGTCGGGACTCGTGCCCGACCCGTGGACGCCCTCTTGACCCCGGGCGACGGTGGATCGACACTCCAGTAGGGAATCCTAGTGAACAGGTAGGGAAACAATGGGGCGCCTTGAGCCGGTCATCACCAGCCGCGTGGACCGTTCGCCTCTTCTGACCTCCCGCCGTCACATCGATCTGCTGCGGGTGTGCAGCGCGATCGGCCCACTGCGCTGAGCCCCGTCCACCGTTCGACGACGCTTCCGCCGCGCGTACGTCCGCGCGCCCGTCCCGGGGAGTCCCATGTCCGTCACGCCTCTCGCCGCCGTCCCCTCCCCCCGCTCCGCCCCCCTGTTCCGGGGCCGGATCGGGCGCGACGCGCGCAGCGGGCACTATGCCGTGCCGCGTCGCTACCGCCTCCATCTCTCGACTGCCTGCGCCGACGGCCTGCGCATCGCCGTCACCCACAGCCTGCTCGGCCTCGACGAGAGCTGTCCGGCCGTGTTCATGTCCGCCGTGCCCGACTGTCCGAGTGGTGGACACTCCGCGCTGCGTCCGCTCTACGAGGCGAGCGCCCACCGCTACTCCGGGCCGGCCGCCGCGCCCGTGCTCAGCGACGACTGGTCGGGCCGCATCGTCAGCACCCACGCCCCCGACATCACGCGCGACCTGGCCCGGCACTTCGGCGAGGGTGGGCCCCAACTCCACCCGTGCGGCGCCGAGTCGGAGATCGAGGCCGTCGAGCGGCTCTGCGCACAGGGCATCGAGGACGCCGCGCAGCGCGCCGGCGCGGCCGGTGGCGAACAGGCCGAGCGTGACGAGGCCCTGGGCCGGCTGCTGGAGACACTGGGCTCGCTCGACCGCTGGCTGGACGGCCGCGAACACCTGATCCGCGACGAACTCACCGCCGCCGACGTCGAGTTGTGGGTGACGCTGGTGCAGCTCGACACCGTGCACCGCTACCACCTGGACGCCGCCGCCGTGCAGCGCATCGCCGACCACCCCCACCTGTGGACCTACGCCCGCAGGCTGGCCGCCCACCCGGCCTTCGGCACCCATCTGGACCTCGACGGCATCGCCCGCCGCCACCACGCCCGCTGCCAGGGCCTGGAGGCCGCCGGCGCCGCTGTCCAGATCCTGGACTGGGCGGCCCACGCGGCAGACGAAACGGGAGCTTGTCGCAGCTGAGCGCGCTGTCAGGCCGTCCGACTGGTGGACGGTCGTTGACTTTCGAACAAGTGCCTGACTTACTATCGCTTCAGTGATCGCAAGGCCCGGCTGGGCCGGAACGGCAACGGTGACGGACATGTACGCAGCTTCGAGGACGGCGGCACGCCGCTTCCACAGCTGCGTACTGGCGTACGCGAGCCCGCTCGTCGCCGACCGCGCCGTGGATCTGCTCCGCGTGAACAGCGCACTGTGTACCGCACCGGGCTGCGCCCGCTGTCGAGGCTGACGACTTCCTCCAAGAGCTTCTCAGGCTCTTCCCGTTGGTTCTTCCAGCCCCCGGTCCGTGCGTTCCTCGCCGTGAGCGTCTCTTCCGTCACGCCCAGGTGCCGTGGTCCGGGGTTCCCCCTCCCGCCGGAGCCCCTCATGAGTGAACCCCCTGGCACCGCCGTGTCCCTCGCCGAGGCACCGCCGCCCACCGACACACCGTCAAAAGCCCTTACCGCACAGCGAGTTCAGCCGCTGCGGCGACCCGGCCGGTGGATCGTCACGCTGGTCGTGCTGGTGCTGATCGCCCAGTTCGTCCACGGACTGGTCACCAACCCCTTCTACCAGTGGGACCGGTTCGGCTACTGGTTCCTGCGCCCGACGATCCTCGACGGACTCGTCATCACCCTCGAAGTGGCCGCGCTCAGCGCCGTGTTGGGCCTCCTCGGCGGCATCCTGCTCGCCCTGGCCCGGCTGTCGAAGAGCCCCGTGCTGCGCGCCGCCAGCTGGACCTATGTGTGGGCGCTGCGCTCGATCCCGCTCATCGTGGTGCTGATCTTCCTCTACAACTTCAGCGCCCTGTACCAGACGCTCAGCATCGGCGCCCCCTTCGGTCCCGCCTTCTTCTCCTTCGACGAGTCGAAGCTCGCCACCGACATGGTCGTCGCCGTCGTCGGACTCAGCCTCAACGAGGCGGCGTACGCCGCCGAAGTGGTCCGCGGCGGCATCCTCTCCGTCGACCAGGGCCAGCACGAGGCGGCCTCCGCGCTCGGCCTGCCCAAGGGCTACCAGTTCCGCAGAATCGTCTTCCCGCAGGCACTGCGCTCCATCACCCCGAACTACGTCAACCAGCTGATCGGCCTGATCAAGAGCACCTCGCTGGTCTTCTACGTCTCACTGCTCGACCTCTTCGGCTCCGCGCAGACGATGGGCTCCACCTACCCCGGCGACATCGTGCCGCTCCTCCTGGTCGTCACCGTCTGGTACCTGATCCTGACCAGCGTCGTGTCCGTCATCCAGTTCTACGTCGAGCGCCACTACGCCCGGGGCGCCACCCGCTCCCTGCCGCCGACCCCGATCCAGAAACTCCGCGACGGTGTCACCGATCTGCGGGCCCGCATCCGCAGGGAGACCGCCGTATGACCACGAACACCGTCGAAGCGCCGGCGGACGTCACACCCGCTGCCGTAGAGGTGCACGACGTCCACAAGTGGTACGGCGCCCACCGGGTGCTGGACGGCGTCGACCTGACGGTACGGCCCGGCGAGGTCACCGTGATCCTCGGCCCGTCCGGCTCCGGCAAGTCCACCCTGTTGCGGGTCATCAACCACTTGGAGAAGCCCGAGATCGGCTACGTCAGCGTCAACGGCGAACTCATCGGAGTGAAGCAACGGGGCGACCGAAGGGAGACGGGGGTCCCCCCGGCCGAAGGCTGGGGGAGGCTCAAGGAGTTGAGCGAGCGGGCCATCCTCGCCCAGCGCAGCCGGATCGGGTTCGTCTTCCAGAACTTCAACCTCTTCCCGCACCTGACCGTCCTCGACAATGTGGCCGCCGCCCCGGTCGCCACCGGCAGACTCGGCAAGCCCGAAGCCCTGGAACTGGCAAGGGAGTTGCTCGGCCGCGTCGGTCTCGCCGAGAAGACCGGCGCCTACCCGAGGCAGCTCTCCGGCGGCCAGCAGCAGCGTGTGGCCATCGCACGGGCCCTCGCCCTGCGCCCCGGCGTCATCCTCTTCGACGAGCCGACCTCCGCCCTCGACCCCGAGCTCGTCGGCGAAGTCCTTTCCGTCATCGAGGACTTGGCGACCAGCGGCACCACCCTCGTCATCGTCACCCACGAGATCGGCTTCGCCCGCGAGGTCGCCGACCGGGTCGTCTTCATCGACGGCGGAAAGATCGTCGAACAGGGCCCGCCCCACGAGGTCCTCGACAAGCCGCAGCACGAGCGCACCAGGGACTTCCTCAGCAAGGTCCTCTGAGCCACCACTGTTTCACCTTCACTTTCAACAGCCCCGAACACCGAGCCTAGGAACAGCCATGTCTACGCCCAGCCTTCGCAGCGGAATCACTCGCGGACTCACCGCGGGAACCGTCCTCGCTTCCCTCGCCGGTGGTCTCGCGGCCTGCGGCGGCGACAGTGACGCGGCCACCACGTCCGGCAACGCCGCCTCCGGCACGGTCACCGTGGGCGCCTTCTCCCTCGGCGCCGCCAAGGAGGCGACGCTCAAGGTCGCCGAAGTGAAGTCGATCAGCGCCGAGTTGCCCAAGGCGACAGCGAAGAGCGGCAAGCTGGAGGTCGGCGTCGGCTTCCTGCCCGCCGGCTCCCCGCCGCTCGGCTACGTCGGCTCGGACCAGAAGACCCTCACCGGTTCCGAGACCGACATCGCCCGCCTGGTCGCCGCCGTCCTCGGCCTCAAGCCCGAGCTGAAGAACTCCACTTGGGAGAACCTCTTCATCGGCCTGGACGGCGGCAAGGTCGACGTCGCCTTCTCCAACGTCACCGACACCGAGGAGCGCAAGGCGAAGTACGAGTTCGCCTCCTACCGCGAGGACAACCTCGGCTTCGCGGTGAAGGCCGACAACTCCTGGAACTTCGACGGCAATTACGAGAACCTCGCCGGCAAGACCGTCGCCGTCGGCGCCGGCACCAACCAGGAGCGGATCCTCCTGGAGTGGAAGAAGAAGCTGGCCGCCGAGGACAAGAAGGCGCTCACCGTCAAGTACTTCCAGGACAACAACAGCACCTACCTCGCGCTGGCCTCCGGGAAGATCGACGCCTATCTCGCCCCCAACCCCTCGGTCGCCTACCAGGTCTCCTCGACCAAGGGCACGGCCAAGGCGGTCCGCAACGCGGGCACCTACTCCGGCGCCGGATCCACCCTCCAGGGCCTGATCGCGGCCACCGCGAAGAAGAATAGCGGCCTCGCCAAGCCCCTCGCGGACGCCATCAACTACCTGATCAAGAACGGCCAGTACGCCAAGTGGCTGGCCGCCTGGAACCTCTCCAACGAGGCCGTCGCCAAGTCCGAGATCAACCCGCCCGGGCTGCCGAAGAGCGACTCCTGACCCACCCTTCCGGCAACGGGACCCCGCCACGCCCCGGCGGGGTCCCCGACCCGTGCGACCAGTACCGGAGCCGTCACCCGATGTCTTCCACCATCAGTCTCGAAACGACCACCTCCCACGTCCTGGACAACCCGGCCTGGGCAGCGCTCACCGGCCCGCACGCCCACCTCGCCGAACGCGTCGGCCGCGCCGCCCGCTACCCCGTCGACGTGGCCGGCTTCCACGCCACCACCGACAACGACGACCCGCGCGCCTGGGCCGACCTGGCCACGCTCATCGGCCCCGGCGGCACCGCCGCCGTGCGCGGAGTGAGCGAGGTCCCCGACGGCTGGGAGATCATCCGTTCCGGACAAGGTGTCCAGCTGGTGGACACCGGCCTGCGGGCCGAGCCCGACCCGGAGGCAGTCCGCCTCGGCACCCACGACGTGCCCGAGATCCTCGACCTGGTCGCCCGCACCGAACCAGGCCCCTACCTGCCTCGCACCGTCGAGATGGGCACCTACCTCGGCATCCGCCACGGAGGCAGGCTCGTCGCCCTGGCCGGCGAACGCCTCCACCCGCCCGGCTGGACCGAGATCAGCGCTGTGTGCACCGACCCCGACCACCGCGGCCGCGGCCTGGCCACCCGGCTGGTCCGCGCGGTCGCCGCCGGCATCAAGGCACGCGGCGACCACCCCTTCCTGCACGCCGCCGCCACCAACACCAACGCCATCCGGCTGTACGAGTCGATCGGCTTCACGCTGCGCGCCCGCACGGTCTTCTCGCTCGTACGGTTCACCGGCACGACTTCCGCCGCCGATCCGGAAGAAACGGCATAGCCGTGCGGTTGCCCCTGATGAAGCCGGAATCCGTGGAGGTGGGGCACATGTGTGGCGCCGCTGTCCTCCACGTGCGACTCACCACCCGACAGCACATAGACCTGCTGCGCGTGGCCGGCGCGCTCTGTCGCCCCTGACCCCGTTGCCCCAGCCGCCGTGCGCCCGTCTCCAAGGGCCGGCGATCTCGTACGGACCTCCAGGAAGGCACCACTCGTGTCATCGACCTCCCCTTCTCCTCTGCATCTCGCCGTCGCCCTCGACGGCACCGGCTGGCACCCCGCCTCCTGGCGCGAGCCGGTGGCCCGGCCCCGCGACCTCTTCACCGCCGCGCACTGGGCCGACCTGGTGGCCGAGGCCGAGCGCGGTCTGCTCGACTTCGTGACCTTCGAGGACGGCCTCGGCCTGCAGTCCTCGCTCCCCCAGTCTCGACTTCGCTCGACCGCGGGGACCCCCATCGGCGAACCGGACGGCCGCACCGACCAGGTCCGCGGCCGCCTCGACGCCGTACTGATCGCGGCCCGGATCGCACCGCTCACCAGCCACATAGGCCTGGTCCCGACGGTGGTGTCCACGCACACGGAGCCGTTCCACATATCCAAGGCGATCGCCACCCTCGACTACGTCAGCACCGGCCGCGCCGGTGTGCGGGTACAGCTCTCCGCCCGGCCGCACGAGGCCGACCACTTCGGACGCCGCACCTTCGAGCCGATCAGCCTGGAGAGTCTGCGGACCGAGGCCGGACAGCAGCGGCTCGCCGAGCACTTCGACGAGGCCGCCGACTACATCGAGGTCGTGCGCCGGCTCTGGGACAGCTGGGAGGACGACGCCGAGATCAGGGACGTCGCCACCGGCCGCTTCGTCGACCGCGACAAGCTCCACTACATCGACTTCGAGGGGCGCCACTTCAGCGTCAAGGGCCCCTCCATCACACCCCGGCCGCCGCAGGGCCAGCCGATCGTCAGCTCCCTGGCCCACCGGACCGTCCCGTACCGGCTGGTGGCCCGTGCCACCGACATCGGCTACGTCACCCCGCACGACACGGACGAAGCGCGGGCGATCGTCGCGGAGATCCGCGCCGAACAGCAGGCCGCCGGACGCGCCGACGAACCGCTGCACATCTTCGGCGACCTCGTGGTCTTCCTCGACGACGACGAGGCCACGGCGGTCGCCCGCCGCGAGCGCCTCGACGCCCTCGCGGGAGAGCCGTACACCAGCGACGCCCGGTTCTTCGCCGGTACGCCCGCCCAACTCGCCGATCTCCTGCAGGAGTTGCAGTCGGCGGGGCTGACCGGCTTCCGGCTGCGGCCCGCCGTCGCCGGACACGACCTGCCGGCGATCACCCAGGGGCTGGTCCCCGAACTCCAGCGCCGGAACGCCTTCCGCCGCGCCTACGAGGCCGACACCCTGCGCGGCCTGCTGGGGCTCGCCCGCCCCGCCAACCGCTACGCCGCCGCCGCGGCCACCGCCTGAGCCCGGAGGACCGTACGACATGAGCAAGCCCCTGAAGCAGATCCACCTGGCCGCCCACTTCCCCGGTGTCAACAACACCACCGTGTGGAGCGACCCCGCGGCCGGCAGCCACATCGAGTTCAGCTCCTTCGCGCACTTCGCACGGACCGCCGAACGCGCCAAGTTCGACTTCCTCTTCCTCGCCGAGGGCCTGCGCCTGCGCGAACAGGGCGGCAAGATCTACGACTTGGATGTGGTCGGCCGCCCCGACACCTTCACGGTCCTCGCCGCGCTCGCCGCCGTCACCGAACACCTCGGCCTCACCGGCACCATCAACTCCACCTTCAACGAGCCCTACGAGGTGGCCCGCCAGTTCGCCAGTCTCGACCATCTCTCCGACGGCCGCGCGGCCTGGAACGTGGTCACCTCCTGGGACGCGTTCACCGGTGAGAACTTCCGCCGTGGCGGCTTCCTGCCGCAGGAGGAGCGCTACTCCCGGGCCAAGGAGTTCCTCGCCACCACTCAGGAACTCTTCGACTCCTGGCACGGCGACGAGATCGTCGCCGACCAGGCCACCGGCACCTTCCTGCGCGACGCCAAGGCCGGAGCCTTCGTTCACCAGGGTCAACACTTCGACATCCACGGCCAGTTCAACGTCCCGCGCTCCCCGCAGGGCCGCCCGGTGATCTTCCAGGCGGGCGACTCCGACGAGGGCCGCGAGTTCGCCGCATCCAGCGCCGACGCCATCTTCAGCCGGTACAGCACTCTTACCGAGGGCCAGGCCTTCTACACCGACGTCAAGTCTCGCCTCGCCAAGTACGGCCGCAGGTCCGACCAGTTGCTGATCCTCCCGGCCGCGACCTTCGTGCTCGGTGACACGGACGCCGAGGCCGAGGATCTCGCGAAGGAAGTGCGCCGCCAGCAGGTCAGCGGTGCCACGGCCATCAAGCACCTGGAGTTCGTCTGGAACCGGGACCTTTCCTCCTACGACCCGGACGGCCCGCTCCCCGACATCGACCCGGACGTCAGCGACAACCACATCTCCAAGGGCCGCGCCCAAGTACGCATGTACCGCGACCCGTTGGCCACCGCCCGCGAGTGGCGTGAGCGGGCCGCCGCCAACAACTGGTCCATCCGCGACCTGGTCATCGAGACCGGCAACCGTCAGGCCTTCATCGGCTCCCCGTCCACCGTCGCGAAGACCATCAACGACTTCGTGCAGGCCGACGCCGGCGACGGCTTCATCCTCGTCCCGCACATCACCCCGACCGGACTCGACCCCTTCGCCGACAAGGTCGTCCCGCTGCTCCAGGAACAGGGCGTCTTCCGTACCGAGTACGAGGGCCCGACCCTCCGCGACCACCTAGGCCTCGCCCACCCCGACGAGGTGCGCGAGGAACGGGCGGCGTCGTGAGGTTCCTCGCGATCACGCTCATCGTCCACCGCCCCGACCCGATCACGGGCATCCAGAAGCCGACCCACGAGCGTTTCCGCGAGGTCCTCGAAAACGCCGTGCTGGCCGAGGAGTTGGGACTTGACGGCTTCGGTGTGGGGGAGCGGCACGAGCGGCCCTTCATCTCTTCCTCGCCGACCGTCGTCCTCAGCCACATCGCCGCGCTCACCCGCAGCATCCGCCTCTTCACGGCGGTCACCCTACTGAGCCTCCTCGACCCGGTCCGGGCCTACGAGGACTATGCGACGCTGGACCATCTCTCCGGCGGACGCCTGGACCTGATCATCGGCAAGGGCAACGGCACGGCCCAGCGCAAGCTGCTCCTGCTGCCCAAGGCCGAGTCCCAGGAGTACGGCGAGCAGATCGACGACGTCCTCGCTCTGCCGGCCGGCACCTACCGCTCTCCGGAGGGCGTCGAGGCGCACGTCGTGCCGGGCGAGGGCGCCGACGTGGAGCTGTGGATCCTGGGCAGCAGCGGGGGCACCGGCGCGGAGGTCGCGGGCCGCAACGGCCGCCGCTTCGCGGCGAATCACCACGTCAGCCCCGTCGGCGTCCTTGAGGCGGCGGACGGTTACCGCGCCGCCTTTCAGCCCTCCGACGTCCTCGACAAGCCGTACGTCAGCGTCTCCGCCGACGTCGTCGTCGCCGATGACGACGAGACCGCCGGCGAACTCGCCACCGGCTACGGCCTGTGGGTGCGCTCCATCCGCACGGCGGAGGGCGCGATCAAGTTCCCGACCCCTGAAGAGGCCCGCGCCCACATCTGGACCGACGAGGACCGTGAGCTGGTCCAGGACCGCGTCGACACCCAGTTGGTCGGCTCACCCGGCCGAGTCGCCGACCAACTGGAACAACTCCAAGAGGCCGTCGGCGCGGACGAGTTGCTCATCACCACGATCACCCACGACCATGCGGACCGCGTGCGCTCGTACGAGCTCCTCGCGCGGGAATGGCGCCGCCGGGGTCACTCCTCCCAGTCGAGCTGATGCTCCGGGGTCCCCACCGAGCGCCCGTACGCGACCGCTTCGGCGCGGCCGGCTTCGTCGCCGCGCCGATAGCGGAACACCTTCCTCGCGAAGACGACCACCCGCTCGTCTCCGACGGTGAAGTCCGCGTACCAGCCATGAGTCGGCTCCAAAGCGGCGGCGAGCGCCTCCGCGATCGGACCCGAGGCGCTGTCGTCGTCGGTCTCCCACTCGACGAACGTCCAGGCGGCGGGCTGTCCGGCCGTGGCACTCGCCGAGTTGTCGACCCGCTCCACCTTCCGGATGCGCAGTCCATCCGGCGCGAACGCAGCACCGGGGCGCAGGCTCTCACCGAGAACGTAACCCGTGATCATGACCCATCTCCTTCTCGACTCCGAACGGCCGTCTGCCATGATCGATGCCATGGCCGTCCGTATCGAACCCGCCGATGTCACCGACCTCCACCAGGTCCTGGAGGACCACGCACGCTACTGGGGAGAGCGTGACCTCCGCGCGCTTCATCTGACCGCGCTGGTGCAGGAGTTCGGGTCCACCTGTCTGGTTGCCCGCGCCGACGACGGCATCCGTGGATACCTCTTCGGGTTCGTCACGCCCGGCCACACCGGATACGTGCACCTGATCGCGACGCGGGACGACGCCCGCGGCACCGGTCTCGGCCGCAGCCTGTACACGGCGTTCATCGAGGCCGCCGGACGGCAGGGCGCGGTCCGCCTCAAGGCCATCACCTCGGTCACCAACGAGGGTTCGATCGCCTTCCACCGAACCCTCGGGTTCGACGCGCGTGTGGTCGACGACTACGACGGGGCGGGGCGACCCCGTGTCGTCTTCACCCGTGAACTGGCGCCCCGCTAGCGCCGCACAGGTCCAGCAGACGCCGTCCGCCCTCCCCGGCGAACCACTCCGCGTGGCCCACGTAGTACTCGTACGCCAGCCGGGTGTTCTCCGCCGATCGAGTCACGCCGTGGAAGTAGCCCAGCTCGGAGAGCGCGAACTAGGCGTGGACCAGGGGGAGTAGCGCGGGGAGCCCCTTCGACTCGGTGGGGCTGAGCGGGCGTAACGGACCGGTAGCCGTCCAGGAGCGCGAGCGCGTCCTCCTCGCGGACCGGGAAGCCGGGCTGGAGCCACTGGACCGTGTTGCGTTCGATGGCGGTGGCCAGGTCGTGCACGGCCGTAGTGCGGTCGCTCATGCCGAAGTCGAGGGCCGTCGCGACCGAACCGTCCTCGTTCCAGGGGAGGTTGGAGGCGTGCCAGTCGTTGTGGGTCCAGAGCGGGGTGAGGCCCGGGAGGTGCGGGGCCAGTTCCTCGTGGAGTGGGAGCAGGATCCGCCGGGTGTCCTCGCGCCACGGGAAGTCCGCCAGCCCCTTTGCCAGTTGGGGGCGCTCCTGCACCTAGCGCTGCAGCTCCGTCACCGCGACCGCCGCGAACACCAGGTCCGTGCGGAACGCGCTCTTCTGTGCCTGCATGTAGATGCCGAGGCCCGCCGCCGCGCCCGCGCACTCGGCGAAGACGGCGTCTACGACGGCGTAGGTGATGCTCACGCGCAGTCCGGCGAAGAAGTACGGCATCGCGCCCGGCACCCGGACCAGCCGGTACGTCCGCCACCGGCCCGCGCCGAGCGAGCGCAGCAGCCGCATCGCCTCGCGGTCCGTCGCCGAGAAGCCCGCCGCGAGGTTGGCGGCCAGCGGGAAGAACGTCGTCAGCGTCACCACCAGCACCTTCGGCTGCAGTCCGAAGCCGAACCAGATGATCAGCAGCGGTGCCACGGCCACGATCGGGATGGGCTGCGAGGCGACGAGCAGCGGGTACAGGCCCCGGCTGGCGGCGGAGGAGAAGCCGAGGAGGACGGCGACCAGCCAGGCCGCCGCGAACGACAGCGCGAAGCCGAGCAGCGTCTCCTGGAGTGTGGGCAGCGTCTGGTCCCACAGGTCCTGGCGGTTCAGCCAGCCCCGCTACAGCCGTCGCGGACACATCCCCGGCAGCCGCAGTCTCCCGGGACGCGGTCCGCTGGACGGCACCGGACGCATACTTCCCGAACCCGAACTCGCCGCCAGGATCGGAGCAGTTCTCGACAGCGACGACTCGCCGGTCGTCCTGTACTGCGGCGGAGGGATCTCGGCCGCGGGCGCCGCACTCGCGCTCACCCTGCTCGGCCGAACGGACATTTCCGTGTACGACGGTTCGCCGGAGGAGTGGTCCGAGGACCCTGCCCGGCCCCCGGAGTCGGGCGGCTGAAAAACAGTGGCGTGGCCGGGGCTCGTATCCCTCCCCCGAAGGTTACGAGCCCCGGCCGCTTCCCCCGGCGCCGGACCGCGTGGTCCGTCCGTCCGTGTGCGGCTGTACACGTGCTGTTACCAGCACATCACCGCGGTGTCCCCCGACCCCCACGTGGAGTACAGGCGCACACGGACGAAGTATCGGCGGCCCTTGACGAGCCTGACCTTGAGCGTTGCGTTGTGCGGGGTGCCCCCGTCGTCCTGACCGGCGAGGAAGCGTGGTTCGCCGTCCCGTTCCTCGAAGACCACCAAGACCGTGTCGCTGTCCCCGAAGGCGCCGACGGCGTACTCGCGCGTCTGGGCCGGCTCGATCGTGAAGTCGGCCTGCTCGCCCGGCCCCAACCGCAGCGGCGCCGAGCGGAACGGCACCAGCTCGGCCGGCCGGGGAGAGCCGGCGGGCGGGTACCAGCGCAGCACGAACTCCTTGTCCGAGGAGGAGAGGCCGCCGTGCGGGTGCAGACCCTTGCGGTATTCCTCCGGCTCCAGGACCAGGCCCGACGCGAACGGGTACTCCATGATCGACTGCGGGTCCCAGACGGAGCCGTTGACCTCGTCGGGGTCCAGCCTGCGCAGGATGTTGAACAGCGTCCTGTCCCGGCTCCAGAAGTTCGGCGGGCCCGCCAACTCGGCGTACACGGCCTCGTCGTCCCAGTGGATCCCGGCTAACGGACTCTGGTGTTCGTGCAGCATGCCCAGGGCGTGCCCGATCTCGTGCAGCGCCGTGCCACGCTGTCCGGGCGCGGTCAGATCCCAGCCGAAGTTCATCGTGCGGTCGCCCAGGCCGACCGTGAGCGCGTCGCGCCCCACCGCCGACCAGGAGCCGTCACCGGCCTGGAACCCGATGCGCAGCTCCGCCTCCGACCGGTCGGTCACCTCGGCGAAGCCGACACCGATGCCGAGCCCCTGCCACTCACGGAAGCACTCGCGTACGACGTCCTGCTGCTCCTTGGCACCGGCCCACGGCACTCGCCGCAGCTCGCCGGTCCCGGGCACCGGGATGACGGAGGTGTCGGCGGCGGCGGAGTTGTCGGCGTCGAAGAAGTAGTAGTGCAGGACCGTGCCGTTGACCCACATGCGGCTTCCGCCGATGAGCGCACCGCGCCGCTCCGCGGCCAGTCCCGGTCCGAACTCCGGGGCCGGCTGCTGCGTGAGGGAGCAGTAGCGAGCGGTCATGCGACCAGAGTGCCGTTGACCGTACCCGGGCGCCTGAGTCGAGGGCTACTCAAGTCACCCTGTATCAGGCGTGAGTAGCCCGACTCATATCTGCGTGATGACTTTCGAACAGGACGCGAAGACCCTTGAACTGCCCTGGCCGTTCACCGGCCGGGAGGACGAACTCGAACTGATCCGCAGGTCGTTGACGGCAGGACGGCACGGCATCGTGGTCACCGGCCCGGCCGGCCGGGGCAAGACCCGGCTGGTCACCGAGGCAGTGCGGGGCGGCGACTGCGCCCGGATCACCGGGACGCCCGAGACCCGCATGCTGCCCTTCGCCGCGTTCGCCCACCTGCTGCCCGAGAGCGTCTCCCTGCACCGAGCGGTCCAACTCCTGTCCGGCACCCGGCTGTTGCTCGTCGACGATGCCCACCTCCTCGACGACTCCTCGGCCGCCCTCGTCCACCAGCTCGCCGTCCACGGCCGGACCCGTCTGATCGTCGTGGTGGCCGACGGCGAACCGGTACCCGGTGCGGTCTCCCGCCTGTGGACGGGCGAACTGCTGCCGCGCCTAGCGCTGGAGCCGCTGCCCCGCGAGGAGATCGCCCGGTTGCTGGCGGCGGGCGCGGGCGGCCCGCTGGAACCCCTCACCGTGAAGCGCCTCCACCACCTCTGCCAAGGCGATCTGCGGCTGCTGCGCGACCTGTTCGGCGCGGTGCGCGAGCGCGGGCTGCTGACCCGGGCCACGGACACCGACGAGTGGACGTGGCGCGGCCCGGTGCCGGTCACTGCGACGGTCCGCGAACGCACCGCGCAGGTCCTCGCCCGCGCCGGCCTCGACGAGCGCGAGAGCCTCGAACGCCTGGCCTTCGCCGAGCCGTTGGCGTCCTCCCTGGACGACTTCGACCTCGACATCCTGGAACGACTGGAGGCCGAGGACCTGATCCGCGTCGACGACCGGGGCGCCGTCCACCTCACCCACCCCCTGCACGGCCCCGCGCTGCGCGCCGCCGCCGGCCGGCTCCGGGCCCGCCGCCTGGCCCGCACCCCCGACCAGTGCGTCCCGGCCCTCGCGGCCGAACGGGCCGCGCTCACCGACCGCATCGACCGGACCGACGTACGGCCGCTGCCGACGCCGGTGGGGGAGTGGCTGGTGGCCGAGGGAGCGCCGGTACCGGCCGGGTACGCGGCCGTCCGCGCCCGGTTCGCGAGGCTGCGCGGCGAACTGCGCGAGGCCGCGGCCTGGGCGCGGGAGGGGCTGCGGGAGACCCCGGCGGACCGCGCCTGCGGGACCGAACTCGCCCTGGCCGCCGCCCAGTCGGGCGATGTGCCGGACACCGGCGAGACCTTGGCCCACCGCCCCGCGAGCGGCTGGCTGGCAGCGGCCAGGGGCGATGTGGAGACGGCCCGTGAGACCGTGGCCGAGGCGCTGACGCCGGACCGGCGCGGGGGTGCCGCCGAGGAGGGCAGGCCCGCCGCGTACGCCCTCTACGACGCCGTACGCCTCGGCGCTCCCGAACAGGTCGCGGGCCGGCTGGCCCGGCTGCCCGGCGACGGACCGGCCGTGCTCGCCCGGCACGCCGAGGCACTGGTCGACGGCGACGGGCCCGCGCTGGACCGGGTGGCGGGGGAGCTGGAGCAGCGCGGGTTCCTGCTGTTCGCGGCCGAGGCGCACGCACAGGCCGTACGGGCGCACCGTGACCCGCGCGCCGCCCGCATGTCCCGCACCCGCGCGGTCGCACTGGCCCGCCGCTGCCAGGGCGCCCGCACCCCGGCACTGTCCGGGCTGGTGCTCGGTGAACTCACCGCCCGCCAGCGGCAGATCGTCACCCTCGCCGCCGCGGGCCTCAGCAACCGGCAGATCGCCGAGCGCCTCACCCTGTCGGTCCGTACCGTCGGCAACCACCTCTACAGCGCCTACGCCCGCCTCGGCGCGAGCGACCGCGGCGCGCTGCCCTGGCTGGTGGAACTGCCGACGGCGCAGTCGGCGTGACCGATGCCCCGGCGGGTCTGCCGGTCACGCCGCTCCGAACGCCGTGAACGCCCACCCCGTCGCCTGGTGCATCGCGTCCCCCGGCAGCGCGGCCCGGGCGTCGCGCAGGGCCTCTGCCAGGGAGAGGCCCGCGCTGAGGCCCTTGTGCAGGGCGAGCATCAGCGGGACCACGGCGGCGTCGCTGACCGGGGCGCTGCTCGCCACCACTCCCGCCGTGCCCAGCGGGAGCAACGCCGTTACCAGGCCGAGGAGTTCGTCCGCGCCCACCGGGGCGAGGCGGGCGGTGTCGCAACTGGAGAGGATGATCCGGTAAGGGCTGCGGGCCAGGCGTTCGAAGTCGTGGACGATGAGCGGGCCGTCGGCCATGCGAAGGGACGAGAACAGGGGGCTGTCCGCGCGGAACGTGCCGTGCGCGGCGATATGGGCCAGCGTCGCGCCGTCCAACTCGGCCAGTACTCGGGGGACTTCGGCATCGTCGTGCTCCAGGACCGTGGGCCTGCCGTAGCGGTCGGCCAGGTCCGGGACTTCCGCGCCGCCGGTCGCCAGGCCGGGCCCGCGCACCAGGACATGCCGTCCGCCGGGCGGTGGCCGGGTGTCCAGGGCACGCAGCCAACTGCCCGCCGACGGCGACACACTGAGCACCCGCTCGCGCAGAGAGGGCAGCAACGTCCAGGGAACGCGGTGGAGTCGGCCCGGCGGGACCACCACCACCGGCCCGGAGCCCAGGTGCCCGGCCGCCTCACCCAGGAGCAGTTCCTCCAGCCGCCGGCCCGCCGCCTCCACCACCGGCAGCCGGGCCTCCGCCCCGGGATGCGCCAGCCGCCGCAGCCCCGCCTGCACATGTTCCGCCTCGGCCATCGCCTCCGAGAGCAGGCCCGCCGCAAACCGCCGGACCCGTCCCTGGCCGCACAGCAGGGCGTGCACCCGCCCGTCGACCACGGCGAGTTCCACCAGCCGCCCCTCACCGAGCCGTGCCAGCAGCCGGGTCGGATCGAAGCGTTCGCCGTCGCCGGGGGCGTTGCCGCGCATGTGGAGGGTGCGGGAGCGGATCTCCCGTTCCAGGCGCCGCTGTTCGCGTTCCAGGGCCGGTACTGGGTGGCCCTCCATCCGAGCCTCCTCCGCGCGGGCGGCGATCTCACGGAAAGCCGTCAGACCGCTGAGCAGGGCGGGGTCGGCGGGTGGCCGGGCGGGCGGGGTGGACAGCGCGGTCGCCCGCCACCGCTCGCTCCACACCAACAGCCGTCGCGGACCACCGGAGTCGAGGCTCGCGCGTTGGGCGAGTGCGGCCAGTTCGGCGCCCTGCGCGGTGGCCCGGGCCCGCAACTCCGAGGCGCCCAGGGTCGTACGGTGGTCGTCCAGGACGTCGAGCCCGCGCCGGCAGGCCTTCAGCACCCCGCGTCCCGACCCGGCGGCCTCGGCACGCAGCGCCTGCGCCGCCCAGCCGGTCATCCGGGCCAGCGGCGGCCCGCCGCGTCTGCTGCGGGCGGCCACCGCCAAGTGCCGTTCCGCGTCCGCCGTCCAGCCCAGCGCCAGCGCGATCCGGCCCGCGAGCAGAGCGGCCTCCGGCGCCGACGGGGAGCCGAACGCGGCCAGCCGGCCGGCCACCGCGGCGGCGTCCGCGACCAGCCGGCCCGACGCCCGCCCGGCCGCCAACCTCGCCTCGATCAGCACCAGTTGGGCATGCGTCTGCCACCAGGTGCGGCGCTGCGCGGCGAACAGCCGTACCGCCACGGCCGCGCGCGCGATCGCCGTGGGCGGATCGTCCGCGAGCCGCGCCGCCCGGGCGGCCACGAGCAGCAGCTCCGCCTTGCGGGTGGACTGCCCGCCGATGCCGTCCAGCAGCCCGACCGCCGTGTCCGCCTGGGCCAGCGCCTCCGCGGCCAGGCCGGCGCTCAGCAGCACCTCGCAGCGGCGGATGGTGAGCATGAACGTCGGGGTGGTCAGCTTGGCGTACATCTCCTCGGCCTCGTCGAGGAGCCGGAGCGCGACCGGGATGTCGCCCGACCGGAACGCGGCCAGGCCCCTGCTCTCCACCGCGTCGGCCTTGTCGTGCTCCTGGCCGGTGGTCTCCCACAATCGCTCGGCCGCCGTGAAGTCGGCGTCCGCCCGGTCCACCGCGCCGAGCGCCAGATGCACCGTCGCGCGCAGGGTCAGCGCCCGCGCCGTCCAGATCACGTCGTCCGTCTGCCGCAGCACGGGGATCGCCCGCCGTACGTCGTCCAGCGCCTCCTTGTGCCGGCCCAGCACCCACCAGACGTAGGCCCGCAGGAACAGAACGCGCGCCCTGGATTGTCTGCTGCCGCGGGCGATGCCCCGCTCGAAGGCCGCCAGGCCCTGCCGCGTGCGGCCCGCGTGCACCAGGGCCACCCCGAGCGTGCCGAGGACGTCCGCCTCCCGGTCCGCCGACTCGGCGCGCGCCGCCAGGTCGCGGGCCCGCCGCAGATGCTTCAGAGCGAGCCGGAGATCGCCGAAGTCCCGCTGCCAGATACCGATCACATGGTGGGCCACGGAGGCCTGGAACGGCGTCGGATCGCCGTCGAGGACCTCGCGCGCACCGGCCAGCGCCTCGCTCGGAGCCGCGAACACCATCGGCAGCAGTTCGAGAACCGGGTCGCCATCCGCTGTCACTCCTCGGATGGTAGTGGCCCCAGGTGCACACCACACGCGTTTGGCGCTGTATCAAGTAACGGCCCGCGGGCTCTGATTGACGACCGCCGCCCCAGTGGGAGGACACGCCATGGCACCACAGCGATTCCACGAGCAGTTCGACCAGATCCAGCGCTCGATGCCCGACATCCCCCTCGCGATGGGGCCCGACGACTCCGCCGAGTTCTTCTACGAGAAGGGCGTCGTGCTAGCCCGCGACGGCGAGGAGGCCCGCCTCGTCGAAGAGACCGTACGCACCCACTTCACCGAGGCCACCGGCCTCACCGCCGACTCCGTCCGCCGGGCCGGACCCGAGACCAACCGGTCCGGGATCACCCGCATCCAGGTCGGCGACCCCACCCACGGCGACCGGCGCGGCGACCGCGCCGTCGCCAACGCGCTGCGCGCCCTGCGCGAGCCGGAGGGCCGCGCGGGCCGCCGACTGGTCAGCCGCAACCACGTCGTGTCGATCGCCGTGAACGCCTGTCCCGGCGACGAACCCGTGCCCGCCCCGCTCACCCAGGGCGCCAACCCCGCGCCCGCGGAAGCCGGTTACGACCCGGACACCGCCGTCGACGTCCTCGTCATCGACACCGGACTCATGCACGACTACCGCTCCTACCCGCTGCTGGCACACGTCCAGGGCGATCCGCAGATCAAGGAGACCGACGCGGCGGGAGTGCTCCAACAGTACGTAGGACACGGCACGTTCATCGCCGGGCTCGTCGCGGCCGTCTCGCCCAACACCGAGGTGACCGTCCGCAACACCCTCAACGACGCGGGCGCCATCCTCGAATCCGACTTCGGCGAGGCCCTGTTCGCCGCCGTCGACCAGAACGGCTGGCCCGACGTCATCAGCCTCTCCGCCGGCACCACCAACGGCCGCACCGACGGCCTCCTCGGCGTCGAGGGCTTCATGCAGGCCCTGCGCGGACAGCGCACCCTGCTCGTCGCCGCGGCCGGCAACAACGCCAGCGCGACCCCCTTCTGGCCCGCCGCCTACGCCGACCTGCCCGACTACCGGGACGTCGTCCTCTCGGTCGGCGCACTGCGCGGCGACGGCGAGCACGGCGCCTGCTTCAGCAACCACGGCGCCTGGGTGAAGGCCTACGCCCCCGGTGAGCGGCTCGTCGGCCCCCTCACCGGCTTCGACGCACCCACGCCGTACACCTACCAGCACAGCACCTACGACGCCTGCCGGTTCGGCTTCACCTACTCCTGCACCTGCCAATACCCCACCCACACCGGGGTGTTGAGCCAACAGGGCGACAACTCGGCCGGAAAGCCCGACCAGGTGATGTTCGAGGGGTTCGCGCACTGGAGCGGGACCTCGTTCGCCACCCCCGTCGCCGCCGCGCTGGTCGCCGCCCACATGACCGCGAACAAGGAGAGCGACGCGCGCGCAGCCCGCACCCAACTCCTCGCGGCCAACACCGAGTACGCCGAAGTACGCGGGGCGCATGTACCGGCGCTGCGCCCGCCCACCTGGCGCCCGGTCCCCGTCGTGCCGCTCTCCGCTCCGGCATGAGGGCCGGAACCCTCCCCTCCACGGCGTACGATGACATGCCGTACACGAGGGGTGGCACCGTGGAACGTGCAGAAGTCGGCGCGCTCGTCCGGTCGGCGGTCGACGGCGACGCGGCGGCCTGGAAGGCGCTCGTGGAGGGGCTCAGCCCACTGGTCTGGTCAGTGGTGCGCGCCCATCGGCTCTCCGACGCCGACGCCGGCGAGGTGTACCAGACCGTGTGGTTCCGCTTCGCCCAGCACCTGGGCCGGATCCGGGAACCCGACAAGGCGGGCTCCTGGCTGGCGAGCACCGCGCGCAACGAGTGCCTCAAGGTGATCAAGGGACTGCGGCGGCTCATGCCCACGGACGATCCCCAACTCCTCGACCGTGTCAGCGAGGAGCGCACCCCCGAGCAGTCGGTCCTCGACTCGGAGGAGGCGGCCTCCGAGGCCGAGCGCATCCGCAGGCTGTGGCAGGAGTTCGCCGCACTGGGCGAACGCTGCAGGCAGTTGCTGCGCGTCCTGATGGCCTCACCGCCACCCAGCTACCAGGAGGTGTCCGCCGGTCTGGGCATCGCCGTGGGCAGTATCGGACCCATGCGCCAGCGCTGTCTGCGCCGCCTGAGGGCCCGACTGGACGCCGGGGAGGCGCTGTGAACGGCATGTACGGCGACGGTCCGGGCGCGTTCGACGCCTTCGGCCAGGACCCCTTCGACGACGACGAGTTCGACGACCGGCAGGGCGAACAGGAAGACGAGGGCTCGGAGTTCGACGAGGCACTCCTGGAGGAGGAGCTGCGCCAGGCGGCCGCCATCCTGGACCCGGTCCCCGCCGAACTGCGCCAAGTCGCCATGGACGCCTACGCGTTGTACGACATGGACGCCCGGCTCGCGGAGCTGACCTTCGACTCCCTTGTCGACGCCATCCCGGTCCGGGGTGTCACGGACATACCCCGCATGCTGACGTTCACGGCGGGCGAGCTCAGCGTCGACGTGGAGGTCACGAGCGAGGGCCTGATGGGTCAGGTGATGCCGCCCCAGCCGGCCGGCATCGAGGTCCTGAACGGCTTGCAGGCACTGCGCCCCGCCACCCTCACGGCCGACTCCATGGGCCGTTTCACCAGCGACGTACCCCCGGCCGGTCCCTTCGCGCTACGGCTGCGGACCGGCGGGGAGGTGGTCGTCACGGAGTGGCTGCGGGCGTGACCGCCGGTGCGCGAGGAAGGAGAGCGGGACACCCCTTCCTCGCGCATCAACGCGCTACCAGGTCACCGGCAGCGTCTGCGGCCCCCGGATCATCGTCTTCCGGCGCCAGACGATCTCCTCGGCGGTAACGGCCAGTCGAAGCCCGGGCAACCGGTCCAGCAGGGTGTCGACGAGGAGTTCGGTCTGCAGCCGGGCCAGCACGGCACCGGTGCAGTAGTGCGGGCCGTTGCCCAGGGCCAGATGCGGGTTGGGATCGCGGTCGACGTCGATGCGGTCCGGGTCCGGGAAGACGGCCGGGTCGCGGTTGGCGGCGAGATAGGAGACGTAGACCGGGTCGCCCGCGCTGATCCGCTGGCCGTGCAACTCGACGTCCTCCAGGGCGATCCGGGCCAGTCCGACGGAGGCGCGGTGCGGGATGTAGCGGAGGAGTTCGTCCAACGCGGCCTCCCGGCACTCCGGTTGACCCCGCAGGCGCTCCAGCAGCTCGGGACGGGTGAGCATCAGGTACAGCATCTGGCCGCAGTTGTGGGTGACCGCCTCCCCGCCGATCTGCAGCGGGCCCGCGAGGCCCACCGCTTCCGGCTCGCTGATGTCGCCCCGGGCCACGGCGGTGCCCAGCAGCGAGTACACATCGGTGCCGTCGCTGTCGGCACGGGCGCGGATGGTGTCGGTGATCCACGTGTACATGCCGTTCTTGGCCCGGTCGGCGGCCTCGGCGCCGCCGGACGTGGAGATGATCTGCCGGGTCCAGGCGTGCACCTGCTCCCGGTTCTCCTCGGGTACGCCCATGACCTCGCTGACCACCGCGAGCGGGAACGGCTCCAGGACCCGCTCGATCAGATCCGCCGGCGGTCCGTCCGCCACGACCCCGTCCACCAGCGAGTCGAGCAGCGCCTGCGCCCGGGGCCGCAGCCGCTTCATCGCGCCGACCGTGAACGCGCCCGCGACCGGCTTGCGCAGCCGGTTGTGGTCCGGCTGGTCGGCGAACGCCAGAGACCCCGGGCGGGGCTTGAAGTGCGGTGCCATGCGCGTCACTTGACGGGTCGTCACCTCCGCGCGGCCGAACCGCGGATCATTGGTGATCATCTTCACGTCGTCGTAGCGGGTGGCCAGCCACGCCCAGCCCTCACCGTGCGGCAGCCGGATCCGGTTCAGCGGTCCCTCGCGCATCAGCTCCGCGAGCACCGGGTCGAAGTCGGTCCCGGTCAGATCGATCGGGGGCCAGTCCCGCACGGGCGGCTGCGGGGCCTGGCTGGTCAGCGTGGTGGTCTCCTCGGTCATGCGTCCACCCTCGTACGCCCTCGCCCGCCTGTCCTGCGGGAGTGCTCCAGCCGGAGGTCAGTCCGAGACGGCGGCGATGAGCGCCGCCAGCGCCGTGGCGAGCCGCGCGACCGCGGTCCCGTCGGGCGACCCCCCGGGCTCCGTCATGTACGTGTCCCGGCGCAGCTCCACCATCAGCGCTCCTACGGCAGGCTCCTTGCCGTAGAACTCCAGCGGGACGTAGGTCCCGATGAAGGGGCTGTTGACGCCGATCTCCCCGCACCCCGCGAACGCCTCGCGCGCCGCCGCCTGCAGTGCGGGCGGGGTGTGGAAGGTGTCTGTGCCCAGGCAGACGGGCGGCCGGGGGCCGGTGCCGTGCAGTTCGTAGGGGAGCGGGGCGGTGGGGTAGGAGTGCAGGTCGACGACGACGGCGCGGCCGGTCGCGGCCAGCCGGTCGGCGACCGCCTCCGTCATCGCCCGGGCGTACGGGCGGAAGTAGCGGTCGATCAGCGGCCCGGGATCGTGCTCGGCGGGCCGCAGCTCGGCGCGGTGCGTGGTGCGGGTGTAGACCGCGCCCATGCCCACGGCGAGCATCTCCTCCCGCTCGTCCGGGAACCGCTCCGGATCGACGACCAGCCGGGACATCCGGTTCACGAACCGCCATGGGGCGAGGGCGCACGCGCGTGCCGCCTCCTCGGCGATCCGGGCCGTGTGGCTGTCGGTGATGTGGTCCAGCTCGCGTGCCAGCGCCGGGTCGTCCAGCACGATGTCCGCGCGGACGTCGGCCGGTATCTCCCGTGCGGAATGCGGGACATGGAGGATCACGGGCGAGCCGGCGGCGCCGGGCAGCAGCTCGAAGGAGGGACCGGAGGACGGCGCGGAGGGGGTCACGGGCGGCTCCCGGAGGCGTTGTCAGTGGCGTGGTGCACGATCAAGGTATCGGCATCGACGATCACGGACCGGGGAGTTCAACGCCCTTCAGGGCGACTTCGAGGCGGCCGACAGCGAGATCGAGACCGTGGCGCGCGAGGAGATGGCCGAGGACTTCTGGTTCGTTGCCAAGGCGTACGGCTTCGCCGATGCGGACGTGGAGGAGCTGATCGCCGTACGGGACTGGTGAGCCTTGGAGGTGTGCTCGCGCCAACGCCGCCGCCCCGGCCGGAGGGGACCCCGGCCGGGGCGGACAGACGAGCGCGAGTGGCCTGGAAGGCTCCGTGCGTCAGCTCAGGGAAGCCAGCGCCTCGTTCCACGTCGTCGACGGGCGCATGACCTTCGCGGCCTTGGCCGGGTCGGGCTGGTAGTAGCCGCCGATGTCGGCCGGCTTGCCCTGGACCGCGAGGAGTTCCTCGATGATCGTCTGCTCGGCGCCCGCGAGGGTGTCGGCGAGACCGGCGAAGGCCTTGGCCAGGTCCGCGTCCTCGGTCTGCGCGGCCAGCTCCTGCGCCCAGTACAGGGAGAGGTAGAAGTGGCTGCCGCGGTTGTCGATGCCGCCGACGCGACGGGTCGGCGACTTGTCCTCGTTGAGGAAGGTCGCCGTGGCGCGGTCGAGGGTGTCGGCGAGGACCTTGGCGCGGGCGTTGCCGGTGAACGTGGCGTACTGCTCCAGGGAGGGGACCAGCGCGAAGAACTCACCGAGCGAGTCCCAGCGCAGGTAGTCCTCCTTGACCAGCTGCTGCACGTGCTTCGGCGCGGAGCCGCCGGCGCCCGTCTCGAAGAGGCCGCCGCCCGCCATCAGCGGGACGACCGACAGCATCTTGGCGCTGGTGCCCAGCTCCAGGATGGGGAAGAGGTCGGTCAGGTAGTCGCGCAGCACGTTGCCGGTCACCGAGATCGTGTCCTCGCCGCGGCGGATGCGCTCCACCGACAGCTTGGTGGCCTCGACCGGGGCGAGGACACGGATGTCCAGACCCTCGGTGTCGTGCTCCGGCAGGTACGCCTCGATCTTCTTGATCAGCTGGGCGTCGTGCGCGCGGGTCTCGTCGAGCCAGAACACCGCCGGGTTCCCGGTGGCACGGGCACGCGTGACGGCCAGCTTCACCCAGTCCTTGATCGGGGCGTCCTTGGTCTGGCAGGCGCGGAAGATGTCACCCTTGGCGACCGCCTGCTCCAGGACGACGTTGCCGGCCTGGTCGACGAGGCGGACCGTACCGGCCGCCTGGACCTCGAAGGTCTTGTCGTGGGAGCCGTACTCCTCGGCCTTCTGTGCCATCAGACCGACGTTGGGCACCGAGCCCATCGTCGAGGGGTCGTAGGCGCCGTGGGCGCGGCAGTCGTCCAGGACGGCCTGGTAGACGCCGGAGTAGGAGGAGTCCGGGAGCACCGCGAGGGTGTCCGCCTCCGCGCCGTCCGGGCCCCACATGTGGCCGGAGGTGCGGATCATGGCCGGCATCGAGGCGTCGACGATGACGTCGGACGGCACGTGCAGGTTGGTGATGCCCTTGTCGGAGTCGACCATCGCGAGCGCGGGGCCCTCGGTGATCTCCGCGTCGAAGGAGGCCTTGATCGCGTCGCCCTCGGGCAGCGCGGCCAGGCCCTTGAGGATGCCGCCCAGACCGTCGTTCGGGGAGAGACCGGCCGCGGCGAGCGTGGCGCCGTACTGCTCGAAGGTCTTCGGGAAGAAGGCGCGGACCACATGGCCGAAGATGATCGGGTCGGAGACCTTCATCATCGTGGCCTTGAGGTGCACCGAGAAGAGGATGCCCTCGGCCTTGGCGCGGGCGATCTGCGCGGTGAGGAACTCGCGCAGCTCGGCGACGTGCAGCACGGAGGCGTCGACGACCTCGTCCTTGAGGACGGGTACCGACTCGCGCAGCACGGTGGTGGTGCCGTCCTCGGCGACCAGCTCGATGCGCAGCGCACCGGCCTCGGTGATCGTCACGGACTTCTCGGTGGAGCGGAAGTCGTTCTCGCCCATGGTCGTGACATTGGTCTTGGAGTCGGCCGACCAGGCGCCCATGCGGTGCGGGTGGGTCTTGGCGTAGTTCTTGACCGAGGCGGGGGCGCGCCGGTCGGAGTTGCCCTCGCGCAGGACCGGGTTGACCGCGGAGCCCTTGATCCTGTCGTAGCGGGACTGGATGTCCCGCTCCTCGTCGGTCTTCGGGTCGTCCGGGTAGTTCGGCAGCGCGTAGCCCTGCTCCTGCAGCTCGGCCACGGCGGCCTTGAGCTGCGGGATGGACGCCGAGATGTTCGGCAGCTTGATGATGTTGGCCTCGGGCGTCTTCGCCAGTTCGCCCAGCTCGTGCAGGGCGTCCGGGATCCGCTGGTCCTCGGTGAGGTACTCCGGGAACACGGCGATGATGCGCCCGGCCAGCGAGATGTCCCGCGTGGTCACGGCGACACCCGCCTGCGAGGCGTACGCCTGGACCACCGGCAGGAAGGAATACGTCGCCAGGGCCGGGGCCTCGTCAGTGTGCGTATAGATGATGGTCGAGTCAGTCACCGGTGCTCCGCTCCACGTCTGCAACATTGCTCGACATCAAGATATCTCGTGATGGGATCCCACTCGACAGCGGTCCGTCCGCACTGCGCGAACATCTGTCCGTCGATCAAGGGCAACCGACCGCCCGGTCCGGAAGTCAGTAAGGGGTGGATCACCTTCACTGACCGACGGCCGGAGCTGACCACCCGGCCGCCCGAGCGAAAGCGGATCATGAGAAATCGCACCAGAGTGACGGCCCCGCTGGCCGCCCTGATCGGTACGGCAACAGCGCTGACCACGGGTTCCCCGGCCTTCGCGGCCGGACGGGGGAACGGCGACGAGACGAACGGACGGGGCCACGGTGAAGAGGGTGCAGAGACCCTCGGCGACCCGGTCTTCCCGAGTCTCGGCAACGACGGCTACCGCGTCCGCTCCTACGACCTCGACCTCGCCTACGACGCGACGACCAGGCTCGTCGACGGCACGGTCACGATAGAACTCCATACGAGCGATTGCCTGACCCGGTTCTCCCTCGACGCCCTCGGCCTCGACATCCACGAGGTCCGCGTCCAGGGCCGTAGGGCAGATTTCGAGCAGGCCGACCAGAAGCTGCGGATCACGCCCGCCGGAACCCTCCCGGCGAAGGCCCGGGTCACCGTCTGCGTGGAGTACTCCGTCGACCCGGGCCGCGCCGCCGCGCCCGCCGGCGGCTGGGTCGTCACTCCCGACGGTTTCGCGGTGTGCGGCCAGCCGAACCTGGCGCACACCGTCTTCCCCTGCAACGACCACCCCAGCGACAAGGCCGACTTCACCTTCCGGATCACCGTCCCGGACGGGCTGCGCGGGGTCGCGAACGGCCAACTGGTGGGCACCGCGCGGCTGGACGGCGACCGGACCGCGTTCAGCTACCGCTCACGCTCGCCGATGGCGACCGAGCTGGTGCAGATCACGGTCGGCGACTACGTCGTCAAGGAGCGCGGCGGCCCGCACGGCCTGCCGCTGCGGGACATCGTGCCGACGGCCCGCGCCGCCGCCCTGGAACCGGCGCTCGCGCTGACGCCGGGCCTGGTGGACTGGCTGGAGCAGCGGCTGGGGGCCTTCCCGTTCGAGACGTACGGACTGCTGCCCTGCAACTCCGACGACCCGAATGCCTTCGACTTCACGGGACTTGAGACCCAGACCCTCACCCTGTACAAGCCGAACTTCCTGCTCCAGGTGGAGAGCAAGATCGGCTCGCACATGATGCACGAGCTGGTCCACTCCTGGTTCGGCAACAGCGTCAGCCCCGCCACCTGGGCCGACCTGTGGCTGAACGAGGGGCACGCCGACTTCTACGGGCTGCTCTACCGCTACGAGCGCGGCTGGGCCGACTCCCTCGGGCTGACCACGATGGAAGCCCGCATGAAGGACACCTACGCGCGCGGCGACCAGTGGCGCCACGACTCGGGCCCGGTGGCGGCCCCCAACGCGGTCAACCTCTTCGACAGCCAGCGCTACCTGGGTGGCGTCCTGGTCCTGTACGCCTTGCGGGAGTTGATCGGCGAGGACGTCTTCCACGCCGTGGAACGTGCGTTCCTCGCCCGGTACCGCGACTCCTCGGCGACGACGGAGGACTACATCGCCGTCGCGTCGCGGGTCTCCGGCCAGGACCTGTCCGGCTTCCTGCGGGACTGGCTCTACGGCACGACGACGCCGCGCATGCCCGGCCATCCGGACTGGACGGTGACGCCGGTGAAGCCGACGCTCACCGTCCCGCACGGCCGGACCGGCGGGCACTACCACGACAACTCGGCGACTCTCTGAGGGACTTGACCGGCCAGGTCAGTCGAGCCGGGCGGAGGAGACTTCGCCCGGCTCGTCCTCAGGGATCCGCTGCTGCGGTATGGCGATGGCGCCCTGCTGCAACGCCACGGTCCGTGTGGGCGCCGGGATCCGGATGCCTTCCGCGCGATACCGCTTGTGCAGGCGCTTGATGAACTCGTGCTTGATGCGGAACTGGTCGCTGAACTCGCCCACGCCCAGGATCACCGTGAAGCCGATCCGGGAGTCGCCGAAGGTGTGGAAACGGATGGCCGGTTCGTGCTCCGGGATCGCGCCGGTGATGCCGGTCATGACCTCGGCGATGACCTCCATGGTCACTTCCTCGACATGCTCCAGGTCGCTGTCGTAGCCGACGCCCACCTGGACCAGGATCGTCAACTGCTGCTCGGGACGCATGAAGTTGGTCATGTTCGTCTTGGCGAGCTGGCCGTTCGGTATGACGACGAGGTTGTTGGAGAGCGCCCTGACCGTCGTCTGACGCCAGTTGATGTCCTCGACGTATCCTTCCTCGCCGCTGCTCAGCCGGATGTAGTCGCCGGGCTGCACGGTCTTCGAGGCGAGGATGTGGATGCCGGCGAAGAGGTTGGCGAGGGTGTCCTGAAGCGCGAGCGCGACGGCGAGACCGCCGACGCCCAGGGCGGTGAGCATCGGCGCTATCGAGATGCCGAGCGTCTGCAGCATCACCAGGAAGCCGATGGCCAGGACCAGTATCCGGGTGATGTTGACGAAGATGGTGGCCGAACCGGCAACGCCGGAGCGGGAGTTGGTGACAGCCCGGACCAGACCGGCTATCACCCGGGCCGCCGAGACCGTCACGGCGAGGATGACCAGCACCCGGAGGGTCTGGTTGACCTGGTGCTGGACCGTGTGCGTCAAGGGCAGCACCGCCCCTGCGACCGCCGCGCCACCGGCGATCGCCGACCACGGCACCACGGTCCGCAGCGCGTCGACGATCACGTCGTCACCGCTCCACCGGGTCCGGTCGGCGTGCTTGCCGAGCCAGCGCAGCAGTACGCGCAGCAGAAAGGCCGCCAACAGGCCCGAGGCCAGGGCGATTCCGGCCAGCATGAAGTCGTCCAGGGTCGGCGTGCGGTTCATCGGTCACCTCCGGGGAACGAAGCTGCGGCGGAGAGGGCCGCCGACGGCCGGATGTGAAGTGTCGTCACGTTGCCACCTGCTCGAATTGCGGGCATTGCCGGTATTGCGCTCACGCCGGCCGGGAGGGACCCGTACACCGGCGCGACCGCTCATCCTGCCGTATCCGGACGGGGAGTTCGTACCCGGTGCGGGGCTGTGAGCATGGGTTTCGGACGACGCCCGTACCACCGTCGAGCGCGGCAAGTCGCACGTTCCGCATCACCACCGGTTTCCCCTCCCTCCCCAACTCCACAGATATATCTGCCAGTTGACTGAAGATCAGAAATGCTTGACGTGGTGTGCGGACCGGCGGCAGGCTGTCGGGCGTTGATCTACGGGAGGGGTGGTATGACGGGTCCGGTACTCGCCGTCGACCAGGGAACATCCGGTACGAAGGCCCTGGTGATCTGCCCCGAACGCGGCGTGATCGGCACCGGGTTCGTCTCGGTGGGAAACCGTCGGCTGCCGGGCGGCCTGGTGGAGGCCGACCCCGAGGAACTGTACGAGTCGGTGATCGTCGCCGGCCGCCGCGCACTCGCCGAGGCCGACGAACCCGTGACCGCCCTGGGCCTCGCCAACCAGGGCGAGACCGTACTCGCCTGGGACCCCGACACCGGCATGCCCCTGACCGACGCGCTGGTGTGGCAGGACCGCCGAGCCGAGAGTGTGTGCGCCGAACTCGCCGAGCACGCGAATGAGTTACGCCGACTGACCGGCCTGCCGCTCGACCCGTACTTCGCCGCGCCCAAGATGGCCTGGATCCGCCGCCACCTCACCCGCGAGGGCATGGTCACCACCAGCGACTCCTGGCTGGTGCACCGCCTCACCGGCACCCATGTCACCGACGCCGCGACGGCCGGCCGTACCCAACTCCTCGACCTGGACAAGACCTCTTGGTCGCCCCGCGCCCTCGACCTCTACGGACTCCTGGACGAACGCCTCCCGGGAGTCGTCGACTGCGCCCAACCCATCGGTACGACCACCGCGTTCGGCGCCGAGATCCCCCTCACCGGACTCGTCGTGGACCAGCAGGCGGCCCTGCTCGCCCAGCGGATCACCGCCCCCGGCGGCGCCAAGTGCACCTACGGAACAGGGGCGTTCCTGCTCGCACACACCGGCGACACACCCCGGCACGGGGACTCGGGCCTGGCGAGCTGCGTGGCGTGGCGGCTGGACGGCCGGACCAGTTACTGCCTCGACGGGCAGGTGTACACGGCGGCGTCCGCCGTACGCTGGCTCACCGACCTCGGCGTCATCACCGGCCCCGCCGACCTCGACCGCCTCGGCGGCACCGTCCCCGACAACGGCGGCGTCACCTTCGTCCCCGCCCTGGCCGGACTCGCCGCCCCCTGGTGGCGCGGCGACCTGCGCGGCTCCCTCACCGGTCTCGGCCTCGACACCACGGCCGGACATCTGGTGCACGCCTTGTGCGAGGGCCTCGCCGCACAGGTCGTCGGACTCGCCGAAGCCGCCGCCACGGACCTCGGCGCACCCCTCGACGTGCTGCGCGTCGACGGCGGCCTCACCCGCTCCGCCCTGCTCATGCAGACCCAGGCGGACCTGCTGCAACGCCCCGTCGAGGTGTCCGTACTGCCCGACGCGACCGCCCTCGGCGCGGGCGCGCTGGCCCGCCTCGGCGCCGAGCCCGGACTGGCCCTCGCCGACGCGCTGCCCGACGGGAAACCCTCCGCCGTCTACGAGCCCCGTATCGGTCCCGACCGGGCGGCCGAACGCCTCGCCGCCTTCCGGGCCGAGGTCACCGCCCTGCTCGACCGCACCCCCGTATGACCGTCACGGCCAACGGCCCGCTCCCGTCGCGGAGTTACGACGTGGCGGTGGTCGGGGCGGGGGTGGTCGGCTGCGCGATCGCCCGCGAACTGACCCGCCACCCGGACCTGCGCGTCGCGATCGTCGAGGCCCAGGACGACGTCGGCCAGGGCACATCCAAGGCCAACACCGCGATCCTGCACACCGGCTTCGACGCGGTACCGGGCTCACTTGAAGCCCGCCTGGTCCGCGAGGGCGCCCGCCGGCTCACCGCCTACGCGGCCGAGTCGGGCATCCCCGTCGAGCAGGTCGGCGCGCTGCTCGTCGCCTGGGACGAGGAACAGCTCGCGGCGCTCCCGCACTTGGCGGAGAAGGCCGTACGCAACGAATACGGCGACGCCCGCCTCATCGAGCCGCCCGAACTCCACGCACGCGAACCACACCTCGGCCCCGGCGCGCTCGGCGCCCTGCACGTGCCCGGCGAGAGCATCATCTGCCCGTGGACGACGACACTGGCGTACGCCACCCAGGCGGTCCGGCACGGAGTCGACCTGCACCTCAACTCCCGTGTGGAGAAGACGAGTCGGCAGGACGGCGACCATGTGCTCAGCACCACCCGGGGCACCCTGCGCGCCCGGTACCTCGTCAACGCCGCCGGACTGCACGCCGACACCCTCGACCGCCGGCTCGGCCACCACGACTTCACCGTGACCCCGCGCCGGGGTCAGCTGATCGTCTTCGACAAGCTCGCCCGCGACCTGCTCCGCCACATCCTCCTGCCCGTCCCCACGGCACTCGGCAAGGGAGTGCTGGTCGCCCCGACCGTCTACGGCAACCTGCTCCTCGGCCCCACCGCCGAAGACCTGGACGACAAGCGGGCGACCGGCTCGACCGCCGAAGGCCTCGCCCTGCTGCGGGAGAAGGGCGCCCGCATCCTGCCCGCGCTGCTCGACGAGGAGATCACCGCCGTCTACGCCGGCCTGCGCGCCGCCACCGAGCACGACGACTACCGCATCACCGCCCACCCCGGGCAGGCGTACCTCACGGTCGGCGGCATCCGCTCCACCGGCCTCACCGCGTCCCTCGCCATCGCCGCGCACGTCACCGTTCTGCTCGCCGAGACGGGCCTCGAACTCGGCCGGGCACAGGACCTGGATCCGGTACGCATGCCCAACCTGGGTGAGGCATTCCCCCGCCCCTGCCAACGGGCCGAACTCGTCGCCGCAGACCCGGAGTACGCCACCCTCGTCTGCCACTGCGAGCGCGTGACGCGCGGCGAGATACGGGACGCGCTCGCCAGCACGATTCCGCCGCGCGGCCTCGACGGGCTGCGTCGGCGTACGAGGGCCCGGGCCGGCCGCTGTCAGGGGTTCTACTGCGGGGCGGCAGTGCGGGAGTTGTTCGAAGGGGGCGGGGCGTGACCGGCCCACTCCGCCACGTCGACGTCCTGATCGTCGGCGCGGGCCCCGCCGGACTCGCCGCCGCCGCGCGGCTCGCCGCTGCCGGAATCGCCCGCGTCGAAGTCCTGGACCGGGAACAGCAGGCCGGGGGAGTACCCCGGCACTGCCACCACGGCGGCTTCGGCACCTGGACGCGTCCCCTCGCCGGGCCCGCGTACGCCCGCCTGGCCCTCGGCGCCGCCGTGCGTGCCGGAGCCGTCGTCCGTACCGGGGTCACCGCCCTCGACTGGGCGGGGCCGCTGGCTCTCGACACCGTTGGCCCGCGAGGGCCGGAGATCGTCCGTGCGGCGGCCGTCGTGCTCGCCACCGGAGCCCGTGAACGCCCCCGCGCCGCTCGCCTGGTGCCGGGCACCCGGCCCGGCGGGGTGTACACCACCGGCGAGTTGCAACAGGCGGTGCATCTGTACCGGCAGCGGATCGGCACCCGGGTGGTCGTGGTCGGTGCCGAGCAGGTCTCCTACGCGGCGGCCGACACCGCGCGGGCCGCCGGGGCCGAAGTCGTCGCGATGGTCACCGAGTTGGGACGCTCGCAGACGACGACCGCCCGCGCCCACCACGCCCGCCTCCGACACCGCGTCCCCCTCCTCGCCGACGCCACCGTCACCGAACTCCTCGGCCACGGACGGCTGTCCGGCGTCCGAGTCCGCCACCGGGACGGCCGTATCGCCCAACTGGCCTGCGACACGGTCGTGTTCACCGGGGACTTCGTGCCCGACCACGAACTCGCGAGGCGTGGCGGGCTCGTGCTGGATCCCGGCACCCGGGGTCCAGCCGTCGACGGGACCCTGCACACCTCGCGGCCCGGCGTGTTCGCCGCCGGCGGTGTGCTGCACCCCGGGGAGAGCGCGGCCACCGCCACCCGCGAGGGCAGCCATGTCGCCGCCGCCGTAGGGGAGTTGCTCGCAGAGCCCCGGAGTTCCCACAGCAGGCGAGCCGACTCGCCGCAGTAGCAGCCCGGTTCGCCGATTCCGTGCCAGCCGGTCCCCGCCCGTGCGCCGATACGGCGATGACCGACGCTACCGCGACAACGACCGTCCCGGCCGTTCAGGTGCGCGCCCGGGCCACCCGGGCGGAGCTCTTCCTCGATCTGGTCCTCGCGTTCGGCGGGGGCCAGATCGCGCACCTGCTCGCCGGACACCACACCTGGGCCGTCCTCGGACAGTGTCTGCTCGTCCTCGTCCCGCTCTGGTGGGCCTGGGTGGACGTCGTCATGGCGATGAACGCCGTCCACGAGACCAATCTGCAACGCGTGTTCCTCCTGATGACCGCACTCGCCGTCCACGGCATGGCGGTCGCCGCGCCACAGGCACTCGCCGACCGGGAACAGGCCCTGCTGTACGCGGGCGGCTACCTCGCCCTGCGCCTGCTCATCGGCGAGGCCATCCGCAGGGAGTGCGCCCTCCACACCATCCACCCCTACCGCGCCGGACTCGCCTTCGCCCTGGTGCTGTTCGCCGCCGCCACCCTCCCCGCCCCCTGGCGCGAGGTGTGCTGGGCATTCGCGGTGATCGCCGAACTCGTGGCGCCCGTGCTGCTCAGCGGCCATCTGCGGCGACTGGCCTTCGGCGTCGACCATCTCCCGGAGCGCTTCGGGACCGTTCATCATCGCCCTCGGCGAGAACATCTTCTCCGTCGGTGCCGGAGTCGCCAAGGGTCCCCTCGACCCGGTCAGCCTGACCGCGCTCGTCCTCGCCCTTCCTCATCGGCTGCGCCCTGTGGTGGCTCTACTTCCACATCGCCGCCTCGGCCGTCGCCCACGCCCTGCGCACCCACCCCACCTCCGCCGTCGTCGTCCGCGACGTCTTCAGCTAGGGCCATCTCGCCCTGGTCGCGGGCCTGTTGCTGGTTTCCGTCGGCGCCGCACGCACCGTGCACGACCCGCTGCGGGCCCCGCACTCCGGCGCCGCCGGACTGCTGCCCGTCGGCGCCGCCCTGATCCTGCTCACGTGCTGCTACACGCGTCGCCGCATGTTCGGCGCCACGTCCGCCACCCGCTTCCACCGCGGGCCGGTCCTCCTGGCCGCCGTCGTCGTCGCGCCCCTGGTGCCGGCCCTCGCCGTGCTGGCCCTCACCACCCTGCTGCTTCTGCTGGTCAACGGCGTCGAGCACTGGCTGATCAGTACCGGCCGGAGCGTGCCGCTGGCGCTGCGTTCACGGTCCTTCGGCGCGACCTGACGCAGTGCGGGGGCGGACCTCGGGCAGTGCCGCCGGCTTCCTCGCGACGCGCGCGAGGGCCGGCCCGCCGTTCCTACGGTCGCCGTATGCAACTTTCCCGTTCGGAAGACGAGGTGGCGTGATGCCGTCCCGCAGCGCCTTACCGGACTTGCTGTCGCTGTCACTCGGCTACTTCGGCCTGGGGACGATCTCGCTGGCGGCCGTGGGCCTGAACGGTCCGATCGGGGACGATCCGGAGTTCTCGTGAATCAGATGACTCTCAGCCGGACCAGCGCGCCGAGCGTCAACGCGCCCGGAATGATGGGGATCCAGACCGTGATGATCCGGTACGCCAGCACCACCGCAGTGGCCACCGCGACCGGGCCGCCCGCCGCGACCAGCGCCACGATCAGCGCGGCCTCCACCGAGCCGATCCCGCCCGGCGTGGGCACCAGCGCGACGGCCACCGTCGCCGCCAGATAGGCGAGCGCCATCTGCGCCGGCGGCACCGGCAGGTCCAACGCCTGCCCCACGGCGACCAGTCCGGCCGCCTGGAGGGCGGGGAACGCCAGCGAACCGCCCCACAGCGCGAGCGCCCGGGCCGGACGGCTGTGCACGGAACGGGCCTCGCTCAGCGCGGTGCGCAGGAACGACAGGACGGCCGTACGCAGCCGCCGCACCAGAACGAGCACGACGACCGCCGCGCACAGCACGGCTCCGATGATCAGCAGCAGCGGGCCAACTGCCCCCGCCGGAAGGAGGGTTCCCAGGCGCAGGGCGTCCGGGAAGGCGATCAGCAGACCGGTGAGCAGAGTCAGCCGCGCTATCGACTCCGCGAGCACGAACAGCGCCAGCGCCGCCGACGAACGGGCCAGGGGCAGCCCGCACACCGTCAGGAACCGCAGGTTCACCGCGCCCGCGCCAAGTCCCGTGGGCAGCAGATGATTTGCGGCGCCCGCCGCGAACTGCGTGGCCAACAGCCGCCGCGCAGGCAGCCGTTCGACCACGGCACCCTGCCGGGTGACCGCGGCGGCGACCCAGGTCAGACAGGTGGCACAGGCCGCCGCCGCCAGCCAGGGCCACTCCGCCGCCCGCAGCTGGCCGAAGCCCGCGACGAGGACCGACCGGTGCTGAACGGCGACGACGGCGACCAGGAGCAGCGGAAGCAGGCACAGGATCTGCCGGACGCGGATGTGTCTCACATCCCTGGAGGTTCTCCGCGCCACGACAACTGCGGGTTGCGGCAGCGGGGACAGTTCCTTACGCCCGTCGTTACACGAGGCTTTGGCGAACGCGTTGACCTCAACGCCGCTTGAGGTCCTACGGTCTACCCCATGAGCATGGAGAGCACCGCATGGACCCAACTGCACAGTGTCATGACCGCCGAACAGGAGCGCCGGCCGCTGGCCCGCGCCACGCTGCGCCGCATCGCCGCGTTCGCGCGACCGCACCGCCGCCCGATAGCCCGCTTCGTCCTGCTCGGGGTGCTGACCGCCCTGCTCGCCGTCGCGACCCCCGTACTGGCCGGGCATGTCGTCGACGCGATCGTGTCGGGCGGTGACGACGGCACCGTCGTACGCCTTGCCCTGCTCATCGCCCTGATCGCGGTCGCCGAGGCTGCCCTCGGGATCCTGGGCAGGCGGCTCTCCGCGGCGCTCGGGGAAGGGCTCATCCTCGATCTGCGGACGGCTGTGTTCGATCATGTGCAGCGCATGCCGGTCGCGTTCTTCACACGTACTCGTACGGGCGCGCTCGTCTCCCGACTCAACAACGACGTCATCGGCGCCCAACGCGCCTTCAGCAACACCCTGTCCGGAGTGGTCAGCAACATCGTCACGCTCCTGCTCACACTGGCCGTCATGCTCACCCTGTCCTGGCAGATCACCCTGCTCGCGCTCGTACTGCTCCCGGTCTTCGTGGTCCCGGCCCGCCGGATGGGCAGCCGGATGGCCCGCATGCAGCGCGAGGCGGCCACGCTCAACGCGGCGATGAGCACCCGTATGACCGAACGCTTCTCCGCCCCCGGCGCCACCCTCGTCAAACTCTTCGGCCGCCCCGAGGAGGAGTCCGTGGAGTTCGCCGAGCGCGCGAGCCGGGTCCGCGACATCGGCGTCCGCACGGCCACCGCCCAGTCGGTGTTCATCACCTCCCTGACCCTCGTCTCAGCCCTGGCCCTCGCCCTCGTCTACGGCCTCGGCGGCTGGTTCGCCCTGCACGGCACCCTGGAGCCCGGCGCGGTCGTCTCCCTCGCGCTGCTCCTGACCCGCCTCTACGCCCCGCTCACCGCGCTCGCCGGAGCCCGCGTGGAGGTGATGAGCGCCCTGGTCAGCTTCGAGCGCGTCTTCGAGGTGCTGGACCTGAAACCGCTGATCGAGGAGAAGCCGGACGCCCGCGAGGTCCCCGAGGGCCCGGTGGCGGTCGAGTTCGACGAGGTCCGCTTCGCCTACCCCTCCGCCGACAAGGTCTCCCTCGCCTCGCTCGAAGAGGTCGCCACCCTCGACACCCGCGGCGGCGCCGAGGTCCTGCACGGCGTCTCCTTCCGCGCCGAACCCGGCGAGACCATCGCCCTCGTCGGCTCCTCCGGCGCCGGCAAGTCGACCATCGCCCAACTCCTGCCCCGCCTCTACGACGTCGACGAAGGCGCCGTCCGCATCGGCGGGGTCGACGTCCGCGACCTCACCGCCGCCTCCCTGCGGGCCACCCTCGGCATGGTCACCCAGGACGGCCACCTCTTCCACGACTCGGTCCGGGCCAACCTGCTGCTGGCCCGGCCGGCCGCCACCGAGGACGAGTTGTGGGACGCGCTGCGCCGCTCCCGCCTCGACGATCTCGTACGGTCCCTGCCCGACGGCCTGGACACGGTCGTCGGCGAACGCGGCTACCGCCTCTCCGGAGGCGAGCGTCAACGCCTCACGATCGCCCGCCTGTTGCTGGCCCGCCAGCGCGTCGTCATCCTCGACGAGGCCACCGCCCACCTGGACAACACCTCGGAGGCCGCCGTGCAGGAGGCCCTGACGGAGGCGCTTCAGGGCCGCACGGCCGTGGTGATCGCCCACCGGCTGTCCACCGTGCGCTCCGCCGACCAGATCCTGGTCGTCGAGGCGGGCCGCGTGGTGGAACGCGGCACGCACGACGAACTCCTGGCCGCCGACGGGCGGTACGCCGAGCTGTACCGCACACAGTTCGCGAAGCAGCAGCCGGAGGCGGTCGCCTGACGGAGCATCAGGGCTCGCGGTGCTCGTGCGCCGCCTGCTCCAACATCTCGGCCTCCGCCTCGGCGACCCGGATCTCGGCCGCCACGTCGATCGAGCGGCTGAGCCACCAGTAGAGCAGCGCGGCGACCGGCAGCCCGACGAACAGGGAGAGGTCGGCGCCGTCCATGGCATGGGCGATGGGACCGACGTAGAGCGTGCCGACCGAGAAGAACGGCACCATCACACCGAAGCCCACGAGGTAGGAGATGATCCCGTGCCAGCCCCAACGGCCGTAGATGCCGTGCGGGTTGAAGATCTCCGCGATGGCGTAGTGACCGCGGCGCACCACGTAGTAGTCCATCAGGTTCACCGCGGTCCACGGGATGAACAGATAGAGCACCAGCAGCAGGAAGTTGTTGAAGTTGGTGAGGAAGTCGGAGGTCGCGGCCAGCGCGCCGACCAGGGACAGCAAGGCGGTCAGTCCGATCGTCAACAGCCGTACGGACACGGTCGGATGGACCCGCTTGAACGAGTCGATCGCGCTGATCAGGGTCAGCGAACCGCCGTACATGTTCAGTGCGGTGACGGAGATCAGGCCGAGGGTGGCGAAGAGGAGCACGATCGCGCCGAAGCCGCTGAACACCTTGCTGCCCGCCGCGTTGATCGAGCGGATCGTGTCGAAGTCCTTGCCCGCCCAGGCGGCGAGCAGCGCGCCCAGCGTCATCAGCCAGACCCCGCCGAGCGCCGAGCCGAAGTAGGTCCAGTAGAAGGTCTTGCGGACGGTCACGTCCGGCGGGAGGTAGCGCGAGTAGTCCGAGACGTAGATCGCCCAGCTGATCTGATAGCCGGCCACCACACCGAACTGCGCGAGGAACGGCGTCCAGGAGAAGCCGCCGAGGTCGAAGGAGCCCGCCGGATAGTGCAGGGTCGCCAGCACACCCACGGTGAAGATCCCGAAGACGACCAGGAAGGTGTACGTCAGGAACTGCTCCGCCTTGTGGATCACGTCGTAGCCGACCAGCGCGATCACGAAGCCGACCACGGTGACCACGGCCACCCACATCTTGGTGTTGCCGTGCACTGTGGTGTGCAGGGCCTCACCGGCCAGGATCGTGTTGAAGACGTTGAAGCCCGCGTACTGCACATAGGCGAACAGCCACACCAACAGGGCGCCCACGTAGCCGAATTGGGGCCGCGACTGGATCATCTGCGGCAGTCCGAGCTGCGGTCCCTGGGCCGAGTGGAAGGCCATGAAGAAGGTGCCGAGCAGGGTGCCGGCGACGATCGCGATCAGCGACCAGATGAGGTTGCCGCCCTCGGTGATGCTGATCAGGCCGACCGCCAGCGTGGCGATCTGTGCGTTCGACATGAACCACAGGGGGCCGAGGTGCCACAGCTTGCCGTGGCGCTCGTTGAGGGGGACGTAGTCGATGGAACGTATCTCCAGCCCCGACACCCGGGGCTCTGAGTCGGTGGTCACGGTGCCTCCCAGGTGCTGATCCAGCCTCTGTGGCCACATTCATCCCCCGCAGTGAACCCGGCAACCGCAACGCATACTGTGAAACCCGCCCTTGACCCGCGACTGCGGGCAGGGAGCCGAGTCCCGGGAGTGTCCGATGCTGCGCACCATGTTCAAGTCCAAGATCTGACGTTTGGTCATCTGTGCAGGTCAGAGGCATCATGAGCCCATCCAGGTCAGCAAAAGGTCAGCATGGAGTCCGGTAGGGTCTCGGCTCGCTGACCCGGGGGCTGTCACGGTCGGATCTGGACAGATGTCCGACTGTGACCCGAAAGGTCCGATACATGGCTCGCCGGCTCGCCCGCGGTATGGGGTCGTTCTTCAAGGGCTGCGACTGCATCTAACCGATTCAGTGCCCTCACCCTTACGCGATCCGCTTTCGGAACGGACGGGGCAGGCAGACCGAAGGGGGCGGCTTTCCCACGCAGGGCGACGCCATTGAACGTCTCACGCAGATTTACAGGGAGAAGAAGCGGACGGCGCCGTCCGCCGCGGAGGCGTGCCGAATTGGAGGCCGGCGGGGTCGGCCGGGGAAACCAGGTCAACATATTCCGCACCCTGAAAAAGATCCTCCGGGACGCCTGTGGCAAGGGAGCGACGGCGGAATATCCGGTGAAAGGTGTGCAGGAGCCGGAGTACGTCCGTCAGGCGGTGGTCATACCGACGCCAAGTTCTCCTCGGCCGACGAACTGCGGGCGTCGGCCGTGGTGGTCGCCAGTTGGATGGACGGTTTCGCGTACGTCCCCGAGTTGCTGGCGGCGCTCCTTCGCGAGGGACTCGCTTCGCGCAGCTCCCACCGCGCCGACCTCGCGGAGTTCGCGGGGAGGGAGGTGGTCGTGGTGGGCGCGGTCCAGTAGGCACAGGAGAGCGCGGCTCTGCTGAACGAAGCCGGAGCGCGGGTACAACTGCTGGTCCGCAGCAGGCGATTGGTGTTCGGCGCGGATCCGACGACTACGCCGCAATGGCAGCCGGACACGGGGCTGGGCTGGTCCTGGGGGCTGTACGGCGTCGTCTACCACGTGGCGGCCTTCCGCTTCCTGCCTGTGGCCATGAGGCTGCGGCTGGTGAAGCGGGTGCTGGGGCCTTTCGGTTCCTGGTGGCTCAAGCCCCGCCTGGAGGGCGTCGTGTCCGTCCACGTTGGGCAGCACATCATCGGGGCCGCGCGGAACGGCGACTGGGTCACCCTCACTACCCGGGACGCCGACGGGCGGATCCACGCCGTCGAGACCGGTTACGTTCTGGCTGCCACTGGCTACCGGGTCCGCCTCGACGCGGTGGACTTCCTCGCCCCCGAACTGACCCGCAAGGCCGGCTTCCCGCACCTCGACGCCGGACTCCAGTCGTCCGTGCCGGGCCTGTACTTCACCGGCATCCAGGCGGCGGCGACCTTCGGGCACTGCTGTGATCCACGTGCGGCACGGAGTTCGCGGCACCGCGACTCGCCGCATCCGTGGCGGCCAGGGGTTGACGGCGGAGGGGCCTGGGGGGACGTCGCTGCGGCAGGACGCCCCGGGCCGTCGGCCCGACCTCCGGCCGTCCCGCGTATGCGTGCCGGCCGCGGACTCAGGGGGTCCCGACGGCCGCGCTCGGGACTTTCGTCGTAGCGTCGCGCAGGCCGAGGCGCAGGTGCTCGACGTGGTAGAGGGCCTGCTCCAGGAGTTCGGCGACGTGGTTGTCGTAGAGCGCGTAGATGACCGAGCGACCCCGGCGCTCTCCGGTGACCAGGCCGAGGTTGCGCAGCAGGCGCAGTTGGTGGGAGCAGGCGGACTGCTCCATGCCGACGGCGTCGGCGAGTTCGGTCGCCGCGCACGGGCCTTCCTGGAGGCGGGTCAGGATCCGCAGCCGGGAGGGCGTGGCCAGGGCTTGAAGCGTAGCGGCGACGTCGGTGGCGCCCACGGCCTCCAGGCGCTCGCGCGCGGTGGCGGTGGTCTTGGCGTCAGCTCCGTGGCCCATGGCCTCCATCCTACGGAGATGCACGAATGAACGTATGAATGAGTCTTCATGTGATCCTGTACGGTGGAGGGGGTGGGGCCGGATCGCCGGCCGACCGTTGCTTCGTCATGCCTCCGTGAAGGACTTCCGCTCCGATGACCTCCACCCTCACCCCGCCGCACGCCGACCGGGCCGCGCCGCCCCGCGACGGCGATACCTCCCGGCGCCGCACCCGTGTCCTCGCCCTGTCCGAGGCGCGTTGGGCGGCTGCTGCCACCGTCCTCTTCCTCCTCGCCCTACCGCTGCAGCTGACCGGCGGACCGGTCTGCGTGTGGGGTCCGCTGTACGCGCTGTCGTACGCCACCGGCGGGTGGGAGCCGGGCTGGGAGGGGCTGAAGGCGCTCAAGGGCAAGACCCTCGACGTCGACCTCCTGATGATCGGCGCGGCGCTCGGTGCGGCGGCGATCGGGCAGGTCATGGATGGGGCGCTGCTGATCGTCATCTTCGCCACGTCCGGTGCGCTGGAGGCGCTGGCCACGGCCCGGACCGCCGACTCCGTGCGCGGCCTGCTGGACCTGGCACCGGCCATGGCCACCCGCCTCGACGCCGACCACGGGGAAGTGGCCGTCGCCGTCGAGGAGTTGGCCGTCGGTGACACGATCCTCGTACGGCCGGGTGAGCGCGTCGGCGCGGACGGCCGGGTGCTGGACGGGGCCAGTGACGTGGACCAGGCGACCATCACCGGCGAGCCGCTGCCCGTCGCCAAGGAGAAGGACGACGAGGTCTTCGCCGGCACTCTCAACGGCACCGGCGCCCTGCGCGTCCGTGTCGAACGCGGCGCCTCCGACTCGGTGATCGCCCGGATCGTACGGATGGTGGAGGAGGCGTCGGAGACCAAGGCGCCCACGCAACTGTTCATCGAGAAGGTCGAACAGCGCTACTCGCTGGGGATGGTGGCGGCGACGCTCGCCGTGTTCCTCGTCCCGCTCGCCTTCGGGGCGAACCTGACCGACTCGCTGCTGCGGGCCATGACGTTCATGATCGTGGCGTCGCCGTGCGCGGTCGTACTGGCGACGATGCCGCCCCTGCTGTCGGCCATCGCCAACGCCGGACGGCACGGCGTGCTGGTCAAGTCTGCCGTGGTCATGGAACGGCTCGGACAGGTGGACGCCGTGGCGCTCGACAAGACCGGCACGCTGACCGAGGGCACCCCGCGGGTCACCGACATCCGGCCGCTGGCCGGATCCGGGCTGGACGAAGGCGAGTTGCTGGTACTGGCCGCTGCGGCGGAGCACCCGAGCGAGCATCCGCTGGCTCGTGCCGTCGTGGATGCGGCACGCGAGCGCGGACTCGCCCTGTCGGTGGCGGAGGATTTCACCTCCGCGCCCGGCGTCGGAGTGACCGCCGCTGTCGACGGGCGCGCCGTCGCGGTCGGTGCCCCGGCCCGGCTGCTCGCGGGGGCGTCGGACGCGGGCTCCGCACGGGCCGCCGCGCTTGCGGGTGCGCTTGAGCAGGACGGCCGGACTGTCGTGCTGGTCACCCTCGCCGGGGGGCCGGTGGGCGTACTCGGCATCGCCGACCGCTTGCGCCCCGATGCCGCTGCCACTGTGTCGTCGCTGACGTCCCTCACCGGAACCGCACCCCTGCTGCTGACCGGCGACAACCCCCTTGCAGCCGCCCGCCTCGCGGCCGAGGCCGGCATCGAGGACGTGCGGGCCGGGCTGCTGCCGCAGGACAAGGTGAGTGCGGTCAGGGAACTGGAGGGCGCGGGGCGCAAGGTGCTGGTCGTCGGGGACGGCGTCAACGACGCACCCGCACTGGCCGCCGCACACACCGGCATCGCCATGGGCGGCGCGGGCTCCGACCTCGCGCTGGAGACCGCCGACGCGGTGATCGTCCGCGACGAACTCGCCGCTGTACCTGCAGTCATCGCTCTCTCTCGGCGCGCCCGCAAGCTCGTCGTCCAGAACCTCGTCATCGCGGGCGTGTTCATCGCTGCCTTGGTCGTCTGGGACCTGGCGGGGCACCTGCCGCTGCCCCTCGGCGTCGCCGGGCACGAGGGCTCCACGGTCATCGTCGGCCTCAACGGACTGCGACTGCTGCGTGAAGCGGCCTGGAAGCGGGGAGTCCAGTGAGCCGGGGCAAGGCCCGCGCCGCCGACCGGGCAGCGTCTTCGTGCATGGTCACCGTGTGCCGGGGCTGCTGCTGCGGCACGGCCAGGATTCCCGGCGTCGACCACGCCGCCCAACTCGCCACGCTGAAGGCCGAGCTGGGCTCCGTCGCCCGGATCCGGGCCGTGAACTGCCTCGACGCGTGCGAGCGGGCCAACGTCATCGTCGTACAGCCCTCACCGTCCGGACGCGCCGCGGGCGGGCAGCCGGTCTGGCTCGGGCTGGTCAACGACCCGGACGCGACGGCCGACATAGCCGCGTGGGTACGTGCCGGAGGGCCGGGCCTCGCTGAACCACCCGACATCCTCGACCTGTACGCCTTCGGCCCGTCCCGGCGGGTGCGGCGCGGCATCGAGGACTGAACGAGCGCCAGGCGTTCCGCCCATCACCGCCCGTTCAGCGGCGAGCGTGCAGTCCGTCGTGGAGCGGGTCGTGGCTGTGCCGTCAGCCGTTCGCGACCCGCGCGGTCCCGACGACGTGAGGGTGCGGCGCGTCGAGGCTGGTGTGGTCGTGCTCGACTGTCACCGGTTCCCGGGCCGACCACAGGCGCACCGCGAGCAGGCCCGCGGCAAGGGCGACCGCCCCGAGCACGACCACGGCCGCCTGGAGCCCCGCCTCCGCTCCCAGCCACCCGGCCAGCGGATACGTCAGCGGCCAGCAACTGTGGGACAGCGAGAACTGGGCGGCGAACACCGACGTCCGTTCCTCCGGAGGGGCCGAGCGACGGATCAGCCGGCCGGTCGGCGCGAGCACCATCGAGCAGGCGGCGCCGAAGGCGGCCCACACCACGAGCCGCCCGGGCCACCGCCAACTTCCGCTCCCGGCAGCCGTGATGGCGCCCAGCCCGACGAAGACCACGGTGAGCAGCAGAGCGCCGCGCAGCATGACCACACGGTCCGGGACCCGGTCCAGTACGCGGGGCAGCAGCAGCGCGACCACCATCGAGCCCGCGCCGTATGCGCCGAGCGCGAGGGACACGTCGGCGGCACTCTGGCCGAGCCGGTCGCGGACGTAGACCACGCTGTTGACCGTGACCATCGCGCTCGCGGCGGCGACGGCGAGGTTGAGGGCCAGCAGGGCGCGCAACTGCGGGGTGGGAGGAAGAGGCAGGTGCCGACGGTCGCCTTGGCGTACATGCTGCCCCTTCGCGGCGGGGTGGCCGCCCCGAAACTGCTTGAGGCTCGGGCATGCCGACTGGCCGATGAGCGGGTCCACGAGGGCAGCCCAATTATATGCCGCAACCGGTCGCCGACGTGCGTTTCCTACGCTCCGGAAGCCCAGTTGGACTCGGCGGGACCGGCTTCGTAGACGTATACGATGCTCAGCCTGACGTTCGGGTGCGCAGGCCGCCTGGCGTAGTCGGAACGAGCCGGCGATGAGTTCCGCTCGCGCCACCTCCGGAACCGGGCACGGTCCCTTCCTGCGGTTTCCCTTCTCCCGGGAGCCCGGCAGGCGGACGGATCCCTCGGAGAGAGTTGTTTCGGCGGTGTATCAGCGCGGCCGGCCGGGACTCCTCCCTCCCGACGGCCGACAAGCCGCCGCGTGAGCAGGACGGTGCGGGCCGATCCCGGGCCGTCCGCACGTCTCGTCTTTGGGGGAATCCGTGACCAACGAACCAACCGTCCAGGATCTGCCGTTCCTGTCCCAGGCGAACGCCCTGGGGCAGGGGTTCGACGTCTACGGCGTCTACGGCGCCGAGAGCCTGCTGCGGCCGA